>NZ_NGFP01000229.1 GCF_002149035.1 Streptosporangium minutum | reverse complement strand
GGTCGGAGACCGTGACCGGGCCGAGCTGCCCGCTGATCTGGGTGCCCGGCGCGCCGCTGCCGAGGTTGACCGGACCGTCGGGAACGGTGATCGTCAGCCCGCCGGGGGCGGTCAYGGTGAAGGTCACCGTGGTGGGGCAGGTGGTGGAGGCGGGGCAGGTGCCGGCCTGCGCGGGCAGGGCCACCACCACCATGGCCGCCACCAGGGCGGCGGCGCCTGTCAATGAGATGCCCAGACGGCTTTCGGACACTGCTGTCTCCTTCGTCGAACGCTCGCCCTGCCTGGGCCGGTCTGCGTGATGCCATCGTGGTCGGCGATCGGATGTCGGCAACTGTCCGACAAGGGCATTTGGTGTCTTTTGGTGATCCCATGGTGACTGCTGGCAATTGCCCGGCCGGTCTGCGGGGAGCGGTCGGGCCTGGTGGACCCGCGGCGCGTCCTGCTCGCGAAAGCCGCTGCGCGAAGCCGTCACCGAAAACGTCGTCGTGACGGATGCGGGCACAGCTACCGACGGCTGGCCTGCGCGGGCACACAGGTCACGGTGGTCGGCGTCTCTTTCGCCACTGCTTTGGGTGAGCGGTCAGGCGACCGAATGGGTGATGGTGCCGGTGTAGAAACCGGCGGCGGCGGTGGAAGGGAGGGTCACCACGAGCGTCGGCACCCAGCTCGTGGTGGTGGTGAACGTTCCCTTACGGGCGCTGAAGGCGGTTCTCGGCACGGTCAGGACGACTTTCTGGTCGGCGGTGGGCTGCCCGGCGATCCGGGTGCCGCCGCCGGTGGAGACGGTGGCCGGGCCGGACCAGTAGGCGACGTTGGCCTTGGTGATGGTCTGCACCGGTGATCCGCTGGTGGTGAAGTCGGTGGAGGAGACGGTCGCCGTCCAGGGGGGCACCCCGGGCCGGGAGTCGACCACGGTCACCGTGCCCAGCGTGTCGCTGAGCGTACTGCCCGCCACACCGCTGCCGATGTTCGCCGTGTTGGGCACGGTGATCGCCAGGTTGTCGGCGCGCCAGGCGATGACCGCCGGCGCTGCGGTGGTGGAGGCGGTGGCCGGGGCTGCGGGAGCACCGGGCCCGAGCACCAGGGCGAGCGCTGTCACCGCTGCGGGCACAGGGCGCCGCAGCCGGGCGGCGCGGTTCGGGCTCATGATGTGAGGCTCCTCACAGGCGTGGTGCGTGAACAGGGACGAGGCCGTTGGCGGCGGGAAAGCCGGTGGCAGCCTAGCCATCCGCTTGGTGCCGGCTTCGCTCCTGTGTTTCTGGGAGGCATAAATTCACCGCAAAGGCGTCGAGGCGTCCTGCCCCGGCGAGGTGAACGCCCCCACCGTCCGGCGCTGTGAGAGCGCAATCGCCGCCCGGCTGCGGCGCACGTTTCGGCTGATCGAGACGCATCAGTACGCCACCCGCGGTCCCCGCCTCTGTCCAAGCCGCCGACCGCCGCCGTGATCGCCCCACGACGGCGCGCTCACCCGGGCCTCGGGAACTTAAGCAACCACAGTTGACTATCGAGAAATAGTCAACTACGGTTGCTTATATGCTGGCAGAACACGTACCCGTACCCCAAGGGCCCGCCGACGCGCTCGCGGCGGTCGCGGCGCTGCGGCGCCTGGCCGACCAGCTGGAGGACGCCGCCGTGGAGCAGGCCATGCGCGCCGGGTGGAGCTGGCCGGAGGTCGCCGAGGGGCTCGGCGTCACCCGCCAGGCGGTCCACAAGAAGCACGCCAAGCGGCTCATCGCCGCCGGCGTGACGCTGAGGAGACGACAGTGAGCGCGATCGACCACTACATCAACGACATCATCGTGCGGGGGGCGGCCGAGGCGCGGGAGGAAGGCTCTGCCGCCACCGAGGCCCACCACCTCCTGCTGGCCATCGCCGCCGTCGAGGGCACCGCCGCGTACCGCGTGCTGACGGCGGCGGGGCTCGGGCGGCAGGCCATCAGGGATGCGCTGGACCGGGAGTTCGAGCACAGCCTCGACGCGGTCGGGGTGTCCCTCGCCTCCTATGACCTTCCGAAGCCCTTCCGTGACCCCAAGGATCACCCGGAGCCCGGCGCCTCCGCCCGGCTCGCGCTCGAACGCGGCTTCGCCGCCGCCAAGGGCAAGAAGGACCTGCGTCCCGCCCATCTGCTGCTCGGCGTCCTGAGCGCCGGTGTCGGCACCGTGCCGCGCGCGCTCGCCCTGGCCGGCGTCGACCGGGCCGGCCTGATGGATCGCGTCGAGGAGACGCTCGCGCACGAAAGCTGGTAACCAGCGCCCCTGTCCCCACGCTCCGGCCCCGGTTCGGGCCGCGATGCGCCATGCCCTCGCGCCGGGCTTCCGTCGGCATGCGCTCCGGCACGAGGTCATCCGATCACCAAGAGAGGTCATCTCATGACGGAAAGCAATGGCATTGTTCTCGACGTCGACGAGCTGCGCATGCGCTACGGCTCGCTCGACGTCCTGCACGACGTCACGTTCCAGGCCCGCCACGGCGAGGTTGTGGCCTTGCTGGGGCCGAACGGCGCTGGCAAGACCACCACGATCGAGATCCTGGAGGGCTTCCGCATCCGGTCGCAGGGCCGGGTCTCGGTGCTCGGCGCCGATCCCACCCACGGCGACGAGCAGTGGCGGGCCAGGCTCGGGATCGTGCTGCAATCCTGGCGCGACCACGGTAAATGGCGGGTACGCGAGTTCCTCGCCCACCTCGGCACCTACTACGCGCCCTACGCCGTCCCCGGAATCCGGCGGCCCTGGGACCCCGACGAGCTGATCGAGAGGGTCGGCCTGACCGAGCACGCCGGCAAGAAGCTCAAGACACTGTCGGGCGGCCAGCGGCGCAGGCTCGACGTGGCGATCGGCCTCGTGGGGCGCCCCGAGATGCTGTTCCTCGACGAGCCGACCACCGGCTTCGACCCGCAGGCCCGGTCCGACTTCCACGATCTCGTACGCGACCTGGCCGACGCCCGCGAGACCACCGTCCTGCTCACCACACACGACCTGGACGAGGCCGAGAAGCTGGCCGACCGCATCCTCGTGCTGAACGGCGGCCGGATCGTCGCCGACGGCACCGCCGCCGAACTGGCGCGGCGGATCGCCGGTGAGGACGAGGTGCGCTGGGTGCGCGACGGGCGGCGGTACGTCGACAGGACGCCCGACTCGACCACATTCGCCCGCGAGCTGTTCGCCCGCTACGGCGACGACGTCCAGGAGCTTGAGGTCCACCGGGCCTCGCTGGAGCAGACGTACCTGGCGCTGGTGCGCGAGGCCGAGGGAGTGGCCCGGTGAACGCGACCGTACTGCGCGCGGGCTGGTCCCGGGGCCTGATCGAGCTGCGGCAGTCGTTCACCAACGGTGCCGAGCTGTTCTCCCACTTCCTGTGGCCCGCGCTGATGGTGGCCACGCTGTTCTTCATCCGGGACCTGTCGGTCGGCGCTCTCCTGCTCGGCGCCCTGGCTTTACCTGGCATTCTCGGCATGAACGCCGCGACCGGCATGATCGGCATGAGCCAGCAGCTCACCGCCGACCGCGAGGACGGCACGCTGCTGCGTGCCAAGGCGACCCCGCACGGGATGCCCGCCTACCTGATCGGCAAGGTGATCTCGGTGTCCGGCGGCCTGCTGGCCGACCTGGTGATCTTCCTCGTGCCCGCCGTGCTCCTCGTCGAGGGCCTGCGGATCGGCCCGGGCTCCTGGCCCGGCCTGGCCTGGGTGCTGGTGCTCGGCCTGATCGCGACCCTGCCGATCGGCGCGGTGCTGGGCTCGGTGTTCACCACCGCTCGTGCTCAGGGGCTGGTCCAGCTGCCGTTCCTCGCCTTGATCGGGATCTCCGGCATCTTCTACCCGATCACCTCGCTGCCCGAGTGGTTGCAGTGGATCGCCCAGGTCTTCCCGATCTACTGGATGGGACTCGGCATGCGGTCGGTCCTGTTGCCGGACGCGGCGGTCGCCGTCGAGATCGGCGAGTCGTGGCGGCACCTGGAGACCGCCGGAGTGCTGGGTGCCTGGGCGGTGTTCGGCCTGCTCGTGGCGCCGGTCGTGCTGCGGCGGATGGCACGCGGGGAGTCCGGCTCGACGGTGGCGGCACGCCGTGAGCGTGCCCTGCAGCGGGTCGGGTGAAGGCCGTGACCGTCACGACGGTGACCGGCCGGTCCCTGGCGCCGGACCTGGCCCGAGGCGTGATGTTGCTGGCGATCGCGGTGGCGCACGCACCGGTGTTCGTCACCGGCACGGCCTTCGGGGTGCTCAACGGTGTGGCCGCGTTCCTCGATCATCTGCTCGCCCACAACCAGGCCCGGCCGATGTTCGTGTTGATGTTCGGCTACGCGCTGGGCCAGTTCGCGTACCGGCATCAGGTGGCGGGCGGGGAGTGGGGCTCGCTCAGGAGGCTCTTGCGGCGCCGGGGGCGATGGCTGATCGTCATCGGCTTCGTGCACGGAGTGCTCGTGCCGCTGGACATCATCGCGGTGTACGGGCTGACGTTGCTGGTGCTCGTTCCGCTGGTGCGGGCTCGGGACTCGGTGTTGTGCTGGACGGCCGCCCTGACGCTCCTCCCGGCGGTGCTCATGACCTCCGGGCCGATCCTGCTGGCCTTCGCCGGCGCCGTGGACATCGCGGGGGCCGGGATCATGCCGGCCGACCTCGGCTCCCACCTGCTGTCCGGTCTCCAGACGTGGCCGGTGAAGACCGTCCTGGGCACGATCGACATCGTGCCGGGCATGATGCTGGGCATCTGGGCGGCTCGCCGCCGCGTCCTGGACGAGCCCGAGCGGCACCGGACCCCGCTGCGCCGCGTCACCGTGATCTGCCTCGGCGTCGCGCTCGCCGGCCGGCTCCCGGGAGCCCTGCTGCTGTCCGGCGCGTGGACGCCCCCCGCGCCTTGGGCCGTCGTGTTGACAAGCTCTTCATTCGCGTCAAGATATCGATCTTGATGCAGTGTTTCGTGCGAGGAGACGGCACCGAGGAGCCGGAAGTCTTCGTAGCGGTATCGCTGGTTGAACACAATGTATGGCCCGCGGGTCGGAGGCGTCCCCGCCGATGACCTCGGCAGTCGCGCCCGGATCGGGTGGGGTGCCGAAGACCACGCGGGAAAAGACGCAATCGCGGATCGCCTGGACGCTGCCCTGAGCAGGGGAGCCGACGAGTGAGGCGAGGGCGGCACGCAGATTCGGATCCGGCACTATGGCGGTGATCTGCTGGTCGGAGAAGACGGCCAGCCCGTCGGCGAGCGCGACGCGGCCGCGCGGCTTGAGCGTGGCGGTGAGCTGGTCGGTCAATTCTCGGGTGGTTACCTCCCGGGGCGGTGCGGGACGGGACCGCATCGGCAGCCCCTGCGGGTAGGACTACGTGTTCAGCAGGCCGAGGTCGGTGGGCGCGAACGGCGGCCGGGCCAGCAGCGTGCTCGCATCGCAGCCGGCCGCCATCGAGGCGAAGGCCGGTGCCGACGAGGTGACCGGGGCGGAGAGAGTGGTGATCGTAAGCAGTGCGATCAGCGCTATACGGTGCAACGACTGATCCCCTTCAAGAAGAATCGGATGCGGATGTCTCGAGGGGGATCACGGACCTGGCAGATGGCCCTGATCGTGGGCAAGCCGCTGATCAGATGATTTCGCCGGTCATATGGGGTCCGTTCCTGTTCTAACCCGCAGGCACCCCCCGGCCAGGAGAACACGGCGTAACATCCCCCCGCATCACCGGCATCGAGGCAACCGAGGCGGTTACGGACAGTGGCATGGGCGAGATGCCGTGTCGGGCGCCACCGTGGAGGACGAGCGACGATGCCGGCCCTGCACAAGCGGTTCTTCTCGGCGATCCTGCCGCCCTGGGCGCGCAAGATTCCCAGGATCATCGAGGTGCTGCCGCTGCTCTACCTGCACGGCCTGTCGACGGAAGTTCTGGCCGTAGGTCATCCAGCCTCAGGGCGGCGCTTGTGTCCTTCCGGAGTGAAGGTGAAGGTGTCCCTGAACGGTCCCGTTCCGTAGCGGACGGCGAGAAGGACGGGCTCGTCGTAGATCGGCGGCCAGGTCGACTCGGCTTCGGGGTCGGTTCCGTTCCAGAGGTGGAAGAAGAGCATCGGCTCCTTCGCCTGATCGGTCAGGTAGCCGAGCGTCTTGCCGTAGAGGGGGTTGTTGCCGCCGAAGAGCACCGAAGGCGGGCCGAAGGTCTCCAGCACCTCGCTGAGCACGCGGTCCTGGGCAACCCAGGTGCTCAGCTTCTGGCGCATGGACTCATGCTCGTCGGCCGTCAGCACCCTGTCTGCTTGCAGCCACCCGCGAGCGCGGACGAACTCCGCATAGACCGACGCCACGCCGCATTGGTAGGCACCTGGTACCAAAGCTCTGAACGCTCCCGTCACGCCGGTCGGGGTAAAGGCCCCGCGAGACTCCATCGCCTGCCGCTCCTCGGCCCACGCCTCGTCCTGGCGCTCGGCATATACGAGGTGATCGAGCAGCAGAAGCAGAGCCGTCTCCCCGCCGAACATTTCAGGACGGCGAAGTGCATGGTTGAGCCGGTCGACGAGGTAGTCACGAATCTCGGAACGGGAGCGTGGCCCGGAGGATGCTGTCACACCACCATCTTCGCCTCAGGAGATGAGACGGGTCGGGCTGAAACGCCCGCGGCGACCTGACCGGCGGCACCCCCTGCGTAGTTGTGGGCGCTTGTCTCTGCAGCCCGTTCTCAAGGCTTTACCCGGGGGAGCGTGACCCGCCTACGACGGGCCGTGGCCGCCATGGCTGCATCGCCATCTCCGCTTGGCCGCGCTCCGCAGAACGGCCGCCCCACCGCCCCCACCAGGCGGGGCGGCTTTCTTCTCACCCATCCCCGCAGGACTACATCATCCCCGCCGCCCGCACCGACGGTGGGATCCACCTGGTCATGCGCACCCTGCGCATCGGGCTCGGCGCCACCTGGGTCACCACAGGACAGAGGTGATGGCGGACTCGTCGCCCACCACACTCGACACGGGCAGAGGTGAGAGGGGCAGCGATCCGGTTGCGGTGCAGGTCCCCCTCCATTACGTGGTGGCACGCAGCCCTTTCGGGGCCGCTCGCGAGGGTCAGCCGCATGACATCTCCCGGCCCGCAGCCGCTCAATTAACTGGGTGGCGGCCACCATTGGTCAGTCCATAACCTGTAAGAAGATCACTAAGCAGGAAGGCGCCCCTCATGCCTCAGCAGGTAGCACCCGGCCTCCTCTCGTGGGCCAGTGACATCGAGCCCGGCACGGTCGAACAGGCCGCCCGCGCCGCCCGCCTGCCCTTCATCCCTTCCCACGTCGCGCTGATGCCCGACGCACACGTCGGCATGGGCGCCACGGTCGGCTCCGTCATCCCCACCCAGGGCGCGATCATCCCCTCCGCCGTGGGAGTCGACATCGGCTGCGGGATGGTCGCCACCGAGACCGACCTGACCGCCGCGGACCTGCCTGACAGCCTGGCCGCGTTGATGCCGCTCATCGAGCAGCGCATCCCGGCCGGCGTCGGCCAAGGCCACGACGACCCTCGCGTGGACGGCGCGCTCGACGCGCTTGGCCGCCCGCACACCTCCCTGACCGGTAAGCAGGAGACCACGACGGCCGCCCAGTTCGGCACGCTCGGCTCCGGTAACCACTTCGTCGAGGTGTGCCTGGACGAGCGCGACCACGTCTGGACCGTGCTGCACTCCGGGTCGCGGGGCATCGGCAACCAGCTCGCCACCAAGCACATCGGCGAGGCCAAGAAGCTGATGAAGCAGTACTTCATCACCCTGGAAGATCCCGACCTGGCCTACCTCGTGCAGGGCACCCCGCAGTTCACCGCCTACATCGAGGACATGCTGTGGGCCCAGCGGTACGCCATGGCGTCTCGGGCGCGCATGGCCGAGGTCTTGGTGGCCTCCCTGGTCGAGGTTGTCGGCCAAGGCTCCGCGCTGCGGACGATCAACTGCCATCACAACTTCACCCAGCAGGAACGTCACCACGGCCGCGATGTGTGGATCACCCGCAAGGGTGCCATCAAGGCCGCCGACGGCGATGAGGGAGTCATCCCCGGGTCGATGGGCACCCGCTCCTACATCGTGACCGGTCTGGGCAACCCGGCCTCCTACAACTCCTGCTCCCACGGCGCCGGCCGCCGCATGTCCCGTACCGAGGCCCGTAGGAAGCTCACCGCCGCTTCCCTCGCCGAGGCGATGGGCGGCCGGACGTGGAACGCCGACCGTGCGGGTGCCCTGGTCGACGAGCATCCCGAGGCGTACAAGGACATCGACGCCGTGATGGAGGACCAGAAGGACCTCGTCGCCGTGCAGCACACGCTGCGGCAAGTCTTCAACTACAAGGGCTGAGCAAGGCCAACGATCCCTGTGCGTGTTCCGAAAGACGCGCACAGGGGTCTTGCCGTGGGGTTCAAACAAATTCGCTCTACTCGTTGTAGACCCGCACTGAAATGCTCTACTACTTGCCAAATAGGCATCTAGTAGAGCGGGGGAGTGTGGGCGACCTCACCAGAGTCCCGCAGCTCGGCGCAGCCCGCCGTCAAGCCGCCGGTGCTCTGGAACAGCGAGCCATTCCGCTTCGCGCCACCCATCTGGCCGCCATGAAGGCCGGGGCCACTTCCGGCGAGATCACCGAAGCCGCGGCCATCGGGTCGTGTCCCGGCAGGCCATCGACCAATACGCCGCCAAACAAGGGGAAGACGCCGTGAAAACGGCATGGCGGGAAGCCGGAAAGCCGGGCAAATACCAAGCCCTGGCCGCCATCGGTGCGTTCATCGGCCCTGAGCGCCTGGAGCGCTTGAACGAGGGTGCCAGCACGATCGTGTGCCGCAGCCAGGAACCCGATGCGGCCACCTGACCCGCCAAAAGAGACTAATGACGATAAATGATTTCATGATCCTTTGTCTCAATCCATTGAGAATCAGTAGTAGGTAGAAAGACCAAGCACTGCTCATCGCCCCTTCGAGGGATCCCAGGCCGGAACCTCCGGCCGGGTATCAGCCATCCCTCGGAGAGCATCGTGTTGATCAACCTCACCCCGCACGCCGTCACCCTGTACACCGCGGACACCCCCACCGTGGTGGAGGACTCAGGGGGCAGAGAGATTTGCAACGGAATCCGGCGTTAACGGGGTTCCCGCTGGTCACGAGCCCTTGCCTTTCTCTCTTCCGCACGGGGGTCGCCGTCGTCCGTGACCAGCGGCGCAAGAGCGTCCAGTCGAGCAGCACCGCCGGGCAGGCGCTCACAACAGCCACCTATGAAGGAGCGTGACGCCCGAAGTCCGTGGCGAGCCAGGCTGCGAGGTCCTCGGCCGGTCGGCGGCGATCGCCGGAGCCCGGTTGCCCGGCCGCGGGCTCTCGTACGCGGTCGAGGCGGAACACCCGCCGGTCGGCGGCGTCGAGGTCGTACGCGAGGACGTACCAGTGCCCGCGGGCATAGAGACACCGCACCGCCTCCACCCGCCGCCGGGTGACGGCCTCGTGCTGATCGCGGTAGCGGAACCCCAGCACGAGGTCCTGCCCGGCCGCGCGAAGCAGCACCGCCAGCGTCGCCGGATCCACGCCCGCGCCCCGGCCATCGGCGTTCTCGCTGCCCGCGGCGGCGTCGTCCAGCACGGTACGCAGCCGCTGCGGCAACACCTGCGACAACTTGGCCAGTGCCCGCTGGGAGGCGTCCCCGGCGAGGATTCTCTCGGCCATGCGCAGGGTCGCCACCAGGGCCATGACCTCGTCATCCTGGAAGAGCAGCGGCGGCACCCGATGCCCGGGACGCAGCGCGTAGTGGCCGCCGGGCCCCGGCCGACTCTCGATCGTGTAGCCCAGGTCCTGCAGGCGGGCGATGTCGCGGCGTAGGGTGCGGGAACTGACCTCAAGGCGCCCGGCGAGTTCGAAGGCCGATCAGCTAGGCCGGGCGGCCAGCAACTCCAGCAGCCGGAGGGTGCGCCCGGCGGGGTCGCCGCCGGCAGGAGTGGAATCGGTCACAACTTCAGTATGGCGACAATCGCGGACAGGATCCGGCCGCATCTCCCCGTACGGTCGAGGTCGTGGAGATCGCTGTCACCGCACCATCAGGCCATGTCGGCCGCTTCCTGGTCGGGCACCTGGTCCGCGCCGGCCTCCGGCCGCGCCTGCTGAGCCGTCATCCCGAGCGGGCCCGTACGAGCTGGGACGACCTGGTGGACACCCGGGAGGTGGACCTGCGCGACGCCGCCGCGGTCACCGAGGCCATTCGCGGCGTGGACGCGCTGTACCTGGTCGTGCCGCCCGGCGAGTCGGATGACCCTGTTGCGGCTTATGCCACGGTCGGCGAGGCCGTGGCCACGGCGGTCGCCGCCGCCCGCGTCCCGCACACCGTCCTGCAGAGCAGCGTGGGCGCGGAGCTGCGCCGGGGCGCCGGTGAGATCGACGGGCTGGCCCGCGTCGAGGAGATGCTGGACCGGGTCGCCGCCGCGGACCTCGGCCTGGCCGTCACGCACCTGCGATGCGGCTACTTCTACAGCAACCTGCTGTACGAACTGGACGCCATCCGATCGGGCGCCGTGGCAGTGCTCCGGTCCGCCGACGAGCCGTTCTCCTGGGTCGCGCCAGCCGACATCGCCACGGTGGGCGCATCCCTGCTGCTCCGCGCCGACCGGTCGAGGCGGAGCGTGCAGGCCGTACACGGGCCACAGGACCTGTCATGGGACGACGCCCTGGCCGTGGTCGGCGGCGTCCTGGGCCGCCCGGTCGCCGCCCACCGCGTCGAGGACGACGTCATGCGCGCCACGCTGGCGGGTTTTGGCATGTCGGAGGCGCAGGTCGAGGCCGTTGTGGGTATGTCGACCGGGCTGCGTGAGCGGTTCGTGCCCGAGCAGCCGCGTACCCCGGTCACCACGACCGACACGACGCTCGGCGCATGGGCCTGGGCCGAACTTCGCCCCGCCTTCAACGCGACCGAATGAATTTTGCGGGTCCCCCTGTCGGACTCGCGGGCCGACCCCACCGTAGGCGTCATCGCCTCCTGGCCGGCCGTCGGACCTATGGCCCGCTGCGCTGAGACCCGGGCCGACGCCGGCACCATCACCTTGACCGGCCCGGACGGGGAGCCTGTGCAGGTGCTGGTGGCCGAGGTCGGTATTCGGAGACATCACCGGCCTGCCGCAGCCCCGCGACGGCGTCGTGTACGTCGTCTCCCGCGCCACGGCTGAGCAGGCGATCGGCCGCAACGACGTCGTCTACCCAGACCTCCAGGTCCGCACCCAGAAAGGCACGGAAGAGCGGATCGTCGGGTGCCGGGCTCTGGCCCGAGTCAAGTCTGAACGGGCGGAGCCGGACAGCTATGACGACTACACGCTCGCGGACCCGCGCGGCATCCTGCGCGGCGAGCGGTGGGAGAACCGGCTCGACGGCACGACGGTGGCGGTGCTGCCGCCGCGCCTGGCCGAGCTGTTCGGATTCGTCGCAGTTACGGTCAGCGGCAAGCGGGTGGAGTTGGACGGCGGGTCGTCCCAGCAGATGGCGGAGGCGCTGGCCTACGCCCGCGTCCGCGCGGCTCACCAGCAATGCCCCATGTGCTCGGAGGACGGGGAGCCCACCGCCGCAGACAGCCGCATGTGGCGATGCCCGAACGGGCACGTGTTCGACGCGGAAGCCGCGCTCGAACGCCTCCGCCCCTGCCGCTCGTGCGGCGGGTACGGCGTGAGCTGAGCCGCACGTGACGTCCCCACCCGCGCAGGGCGGGGACGTCGTCATGTCTGCCTGCGGACGATCACAGGGCAGGTGAACAGGCGCTGCCCCTGACCCTGGTCTTCACCACCCCCGTCGGCGCCACCCCATCCCTGCCCAGCGCGCCCCTCGCCGTGCCCGTCCAGCTCGCCCCCGCCGGAATACCGGCTCCGATCACCGCGGCCCTTGCCCGCACCGCCCTGGCCGACCTGACCGTCGCCGAGCCACGGCCGATGACCGGCTACAGCCGCGACAAGATCCCGCACTGGGCAAGCCAATCCGGCCAAGGCAACAGCTGTGACACCCGCGAGGTTGCCCTTGTCCGTGACGGTCAGGATGTCCAGCGCGACGACCGGTGCCGCGCCACCTCGGGGCCCTGGGACCATCCGGCTGAAATTGACCGCTAAGCCTCCCGCCGCAGGCCAAGGGGCGATGTGATGGTGTGATTGCGGTTTTGATCTCGGTTTTGGTGTACTGACTGGTAGGTGATCGTTGATCTCTTACGGTCACGGTTTGTGTCGTTTGAATACTTATCTGAGGAGCAGCAGGCGCGGTATCGGCGGTTCTTGGCCGATCCGTCGCCGGGGGACCTGGAACGGTTTTTCTATCTGGATGCCGCGGCGTTGGCCGAGGTGGCGAAGAAGCGACGCGATCACAACCGCCTGGGCTTCGCGGTGCAGTGGGGCACGGTGCGGATGCTGGGCACGTTCCTGTCCGATGCGGGAGATGTGCCGCACGTCGCGGTGGAGTACGTGGCCGAGCAGCTGGGTGTGGCGGACCCCTCCTGTATCAAGCACTACCGGGAGCGGTTGCCGACCCAGCATGAGCACGCGCGCGAGATCCGCGCTCTGCTGGGGTACCGGGAGTTTGCCGAGGCTGAGGCGGAGCTCCGCACGTTCGTGGCCTCGCGGGCGGCGCAGACTCGGGATTCGCGGCGGGAGCTGTTCGATCGGGCGGTGCTGTGGTTGATCGAGGGCCGCGTGCTGCTGCCGGGGATCACCACACTGGCGCCGTTGGCCGCAGGCGTACGGGCCGAGCGGCTGGTGGCGATCAACGACCATCTCGTGGAGCAGACGCCGCCTGAGATGCGGCGAGAGCTGCTGGCCACCCTGGTGGTGCCCCACGGTAAGTAAGAAGGTCTCGCCGCTGGAATGGATGCGCACCGCGGTGGTGAACGTGTCGGGGACAGGGATGAAGGAGGCCTTGGGTCGGTCCTCAACGGTGTGGGCGTTCGGCGCGGGAGCGGTCGATGCCGGCGGGGTCGCGCCGGTGAAGCTGGCGGAGCTGGCCGCCTACGGCATGCACGCCAAGGCCCCGAAGATCGAGCGGCTCAAGGGCACCCGTCGAGTCGCGACGCTGTTGGCGACCATGCGGCATCTGGAGGGCGTCTCGGTCGACGACGCGTTGCTGCTGTTCGATCTGTTGATGGCGACGAAGCTGCTGGCGCGGGCGGGCCGCGATGAGGAGAAGGCGAAGCTGAAGTCGCTGCCCCGGCTGCGTAAGGCCGCGCTGCAGGCCGAATCGGCGCTGCGGGCGGCGCTGGACACCCCGATGACCCAGCCGGACAGGTCCGCGCAGGCCCAGGACGGGTCACAGTCGGGGGTGGAGCCGGTGGTGCGGGTGACGACGGCGCCGGAGGTGATCGCGCGGATCGCGCAGGTGGTGCCGATCGAGCAGCTGGAGGCCGCGCTCGCGGTGATCAAGGAGTTTCTTCCGGCCGAACAAGACGATGCCGATCTGGAGTGGCGGGCCGAACTGACCAACCGGTTCGCCTCAGTGCGCGGGTTCGTGAACTGCTCGCCGACACGATCCCGTGGGGCGGCACCGAGGCCGGCGCGCCGGTGATCGCGACGTTGCGGGGGCTGCCCCGGGTGTTGGCCTACGGCAAGCACGCGAGTGTCGGGCACATCGAGGCGCATCAGAAGCTGGTGCCGGGGTCGCGGCGGCTGGTGTTTGACAACCCAGACCTGGGCGACAGGCAGATCGACCGGCATGCTTACACCTTCTGCGTGCTGGAGGCGCTGTGGTCGGCGCTGCGCAGCAAGGACGTGTACGCGGTCGGCGCGGACAAGTCGGGTAACCCGCGAGCCAAGCTCATCTCAGATGCCCTGTGGAGCGTGCACGCGCCCAGCATCTTGACCGCGCTCGGCCTGGAGGCCGACCCGGACGCCCACTTGCGCAAACTCGCGGTCGACCTGGATGAGGTGTACCGGGGCCTGGCCGACGGGCTGGAGGCCAACCCGGCCATCACGATCAAGGGCGGGAAGCTGAACCTGGCGAAGCTGGAGGCCGCGCCGCTGCCGGAAGCGTATGAGGCGGCGCATGAGGCGGTGAAGGCGATGCTGCCGCGTATCGACTACCCCGAGCTGTTGCTGGAGGTGCACGGTCACACCGGCATGTTCGACGCCTTCGACCACATCTCCGGTCTGGCCGCCGGCGGCAGGAGCGCCCCGGAGTTGCAGGCTAAAAGCCGCCACAAGCACCTGGCCACTCTTGGGCACTACGTCCGGCTCGGCGAGGAGACCTCCGCCCGCCTCACCGCCGACAACGACCCGCTCGCCCGCCGTCGGCCCCGCTGACCGGCGACAAGTCAGCGCAACTCCTCGGTGATCGTCCACCCTCGGTTGCGGCTCATCCGGGCGAGCTGCTGGCGCAGGCCGGCGATGCGCTCACGGGCGTCGGGTCCGGCGATCCCGATCGTGATCCGCTCATCAGTGGCGTGGTAGCTGGTCCGCCGGTCACCAGCGGCCACACGGCACGCCGCGTTGATACTGGCGCGCAGTCGGATGACCTTGCGGAGATCGTCTTGGCTGCCGAAGCCCTCGATCGTCAGGCAGGAGAACAGAGGCGCGCGCTGGAGACTGTCACGGCGCTCCACGGCGTTCTGCTCATCCTGATCGGCACGCAGATCGCCCAGGATCTTGTCGCGGTCAGCTGAGCTGATCGGCCTGCGGCCCAGCCAGTTGGGCCAGCCATCCGGGCGGGTCGGCAGGACGCGGACCGGCTCATACGGCGCCACAGACGCGGTCGCCTCAGCGGACTGATCGGTGGAATCGGTGGCCGCGCTGTCGCTCACCTGGCTCCTCGTGGTGTAGCCCGCCATGAGCGGTGATCTCTCTCCGAGAGTACCGGTGGCATCCACCCCATGATCTACATATAGGCCCATTCGCCACATCATGAGCACGGCTGGTCACCGGACACGGCGGCGCTCTACCCACCTTGACCTTCAATCGGAGGCTTAACGTTCAATTTCAGCCGGATGGTCCCAGCACCCCACCTCGGGCAGTTGGCACTCCGAGTACGACGACCGCACCGTCACCTCGGCCGGCGGCATCGACATCGACCACATGGTTCCGCTCGTCAACGCCTGGCGCTCCGGCGCCGACGCCTGGACCACTCCGCAGCGCAAGGCCTTCGCCGACGACCTGCAGGATGCGTGGCTCGTCGGGCCGGAGGTGGCCGGTGGCGTCTGTTGACCGGGCCGGCCGTGTTGTCAGGTAAGGCGCTCGGGGATCGATGCGAGTAGGTCCTCGTATTGGACGAACAGGCGTGGGACAGGGGTCCCGGTGGTGGCGTGGGTGTCGGCCTCGGCGAGCGCAGTCCAGCAGGCGGCCGTGAGCCGGCGGGCGTGGGCGCCGGGCCAGGGTTGGGGGAGGAG
>NZ_NGFP01000228.1 GCF_002149035.1 Streptosporangium minutum | reverse complement strand
GTCGGGGAGGTGCTCGTCTGGCCGGCGGCGGAGGGGCGGGAGAGGTCGGCCACTTATTCGGTCGCGGCTCTCTGCACGGCGTCGCCGACCTGCTTGGCGAGGTCCACCACGCGCGGGCCCCAGCGGGAGGCGATGTCGTCGTCGAGGGCGATCACCTGGTCGTTCTTGACGGCGGAGAGCTTGGACCAGCCGGGGCGCTTGGCGAGGGTGTCCCTGGACTGCGCGCAGCACTTGGTGTCGGCCAGGAAGACGAGGTCCGGGTCGGCCTGGGCGACGAACTCGGCGGAGAGCTTGGGGTAACCGCCGGCCGCGTCAGGGGCCTTGTCCGCGACGTTGGTCAGGCCGAACAGTCCGTAGATCTGGCCGATGAAGGTGGTGGACGTGGCCGAGTAGGGCGTGGTGTCCAGCTCGTGGTAGAAGGTGAGCTTCTTGTCCTTGGGTGCGGCCGCCGTGAGCTCGTCGATCTGCTTCTTCATCCCGGCCACGAGCTCGTCGGCCTTGGCCTTGTTGCCGGTGGCCGCGCCGAGGTCGGCGATCTGGTCGTAGGCCTCGTCGAGCTTGGTGGCCGAGGGCTCCAGCAGCACCGGGACGTTGACCTTTGTCAGCTCGGCCACGATGCCGTCGGCGTCGTTGGCGAGCACCACCAGGTCGGGCTTCTTCGCGATGATCGCCTCGGCGTTCGGCTTGAAGCCCGACAGGTCGGTCTTCGGCGCCTCGGCCGGGTGGTTCGACTGGTCGTCCACCGCGATGACCTGGGCTCCGGCTCCGACGGCGAACAGGCTCTCGGTGGCGGTGGGCGACAGCGAGACGATCCGCTCGGGCCTCTTGGCGATGGCGATCGAGCCGTTGCCCGCCTCGACGGTGACGGGGAAGTCCGCCGCGCCCGAGGGCGCCGGGGAGGTGACGGCCGCGTCCGGGGCGGGGGCGGGGCTCTGACCGCATCCGGCCAGGGTCAGCGCGCCGAGGAGCGCGCCGGCGAAGGCGGTACGTACGGGCCTCAAGAGAGGTCCTTTCAGTTACCGGAACCGAGAGACCCGCGAAAATGACGGATCACCCTTTTCCACGAGGGTTGACGGCGTCGGCGCAGCGGCAGGCGACCTGGCTCGGTCCGAGGGGACCATGACAGTTGCGGGACAGCGCCGGACTCGCACCGGACTTCGCTGCGCGCTGCGCGTCGGACAAACGTTATCAATCCTCCTGCACGTCCCGGCGTCAAGGGCCGCGCGGGACGCTGCCCGCTAGCTGAGCTGCCGCTCCGCGTCAGCGATGATCTCCTGAAGGCGCAGGCCGTGCGCGGCGTCGAGGGGGTGGCCCCCTCCCCGGCCCACGGTCTCGGCGAACTCGGAGAGCATGACGGCGAACACGTCGGAGCCGAGCTGCTCCCCGTTGATGGACTCCCGGCCGAGCCGGCCGTAGATGTCCACGATGGAGGGCGGCGTCTCGCCCGGCGCGCTCATGCACAGCGAGGCCTCGCTCACCGCGCCGGTCTCGTGCTCCAGCAGCAGGCCGACCCAGCCCAGCGGGTTGCCGTGGGCGCGGACCCCGGTGACGCGGCCGAGCGCGGCGTCCAGCATGTCGATCATGTGCGGGCCGACGTCGAGGATCGCGCCGCGCTCCAGCCGCCACGGGGTGGCGAAGTCGCCGCCGAGCATGGACCCGGAGATGTTGGCCGCGTGCCCGCCGAACGGCTCGATGGCCGAGACCCGCGCCAGGAAGGACCGGGTGGCGGCCGAGTAGCGCCAGGTCAGGACCATCTGCGAGGCCACACCCGCCTCCCCGACCGCGTCGGCCAGCCGCCGGGCGCCGTCCAGGTCGGCCGCGAGCGGCTTCTCCAGCAGCAGCGCCTTGCCCGCCTTGGCGGCGAGCACGCCCAACTCGGCCTGTACGGCGGGCGGCACCGAGAACGCGACCGCCTCGCAGTTGTCGAACAGCTCCTCGACGCGCTCGAAGACCGGGACGCCGAATCTCGCGGCCGCCTCGGGGCGCCGCGCCCACACGCCCACCAGGCGCGTGTCCGGTCCGGCCGCCAGCATCGGCGCGTGCACCATCTCCGCCCAGGGCCCCGCGCCCACCAAACCCACAGATATCGTCACGACCCCAGCTTCTCACGCCCCCATGCCCTGATCTGGTACTCGGGGCGGCGGACGGGGGCCGCTCCGGCTCCCGGCGCGACCCCCGTGACCAGCGTGATCCCGCCGTCGGAGCGCGTCACCACTCCACGTGCAGCGCGGTCAGGCCCCGGCCGACGATCGAGGTGCGGTAGGCGACGGGGCGGCCGGGCGCCGGCCGCAGCCCCGGCAGGCGGCGGCCGAGCACCTCCAGGGCCGTGCGGAGCTGCAGGCGGGCCAGCGCGGCGCCCACGCAGAAGTGGATGCCGTAGCCCAGCGTCATGTGCGCGTCGGCGTTGCCCCGGTCGATCCGGAAGCGTTCGGGTTCGGCGAAGACGGTCTCGTCGTGCGCGGCGGAGTCGGTGGACAGCAGGCACAGCGAACCGGCGGGGATGGTGACGCCGTGCATCTCGACGTCGGTCCTGGTGTGGCGGAAGGATCCGAGGCTGGCGCCGTCGATGCGCATGCACTCCTCGACCGCGTTCTGGATCATCGCGGGCGGGACCGGCCAGATCTCCTCGCGCAGCAGGCGCAGGACGCTGTTGCCGAGCTGGTTGGGCACGGTGTCGTTGCCGCCCAGCAGGATCGTGGAGATCAGCTCGACGACCTCGCGGTGCGACAGCTCGGCGCCGATCAGCGAGGTCATCAGCGAGACGAAGTCGTCGCGCGGCTCGGCCGCGCGGGCGGCGACCAGCTTGTCGACGTAGTCGAGGTAGGTCAGGAAGCTGTCGGCGAGCACGAGCTGGCGGTCCGGCGGCTGGGGTGACAGGAAGAGCTGGAACCAGTCCTTCACGTGCTTCTGGACGAAGGCCTCGTCGGCCTCGGGGACACCGATGAACCGGGCGGTGAGCTTGACCGACGGCACATGGGCGAGCTCCGCGACGAAGTCGCCGGCCCCCCGGGGGACGACCCGGTCGAGCAGTTCCTCGTTCAGGTCCCTGAAGAGCCCCTCCATCGCGGCGACCGCGCGGGGGGTGAACGCCCGCGACACCGAGCGGCGCAGCCGGGTGTGCGCGGGAGGGTCGACGTTGGCGACGAAGCTGGACAGGAACGAGCCGTGCTCGCCCAGCACCCGCCGGGTCTCCTCGGTGAGGCTGCGGGAGATGGTCAGCGAGCCCTCGGAGGAGAAGCGCCGCGGATCGCCGTAGGCGGCGCGCACGTCCTCGTGGCGGGTGATGACGTAGGCGCCCAGATGCTCGCTGCGGAACACCGGCCGCTCGTGGCGGAGCCTGCGCAGGAAGTCGTACGGCGCGGCGACGTGCCAGGCCGCGCTGACGTCGAAGTCGCTAGCGGTGATCATGACCTGCCTCTCGGTACGGTCGGCGGGGCGCCGCGGCCGGCACGGTCAGTACGGCTCGCACCGGGCGAAGATGTCGCGGGGGTTGCCGACGAGCATCTGGTGGATCTGCTCCTCGGTGACGCCCCGCCTGCGGAGCTCGGGCAGCACGTCCCGGGAGATGTGGAGCAGGTGGTAGTTGGGGTGGCGCCGCCGTACCACGTCGTGGTCGAAGCGGTCGTTGAAGCAGTAGGAGTCGTGCGACAGGACCATCCGGCCGGCGTGGCCGCGTCCGGCGAGCTCGGCGACGACGGCCACCCGGTCCTCGAAGGAACTGATCGTCTCGATGCCGAACCGGTCCATGCCCAGGTAGGAGCCGCCCGCGATGAGCTCCTCCAGGTAGGCGACGTCGGTGGAGTCCCCGGCGTGCCCGATGATCACCCTGGTCGGGTCCACCCCGGCCCCGGCGAGCAGCCTCTGCTGCTCCAGGCCGCCGCCGGAGGCGCTGTGGGAGTGGGTGGAGATCGGCACACCGGTCGCCCGGTGGGCCTCGGCGACCGCGCGGAACACCCGCTCGCAGCCCGCCGTCATGCCGAGATGGTCGGAGGCGCACTTGAGGATGCCCGCCTTGACGCCGGTGTCGCCGATGCCCTCGGTGATGTCCCTGACGAAGAACTCGGCCAGCCGGTCGGGCCCGCCGAACAGCGAGCCCGGCCCCCGGTTGCCGAAGTAGGGCGGGAGCGCGTCGTAGGTGTAGAGGCCGGTGGCGACCACGATGTTGACCTCGGTCTGCTCCGCCACCCGCCGCACGGCGGGCACGTAGCGGCCGAGCCCGATCACCGTGAGGTCCACGATCGAGTCGATGCCGTGGCGTTTGAGCTCGGTCAGCTTGTCCGCCGCCTCCCGGGCCCGCCGCTCCAGGTCCCAGCCCTCGGGGATGTCCGGCCAGTTCCACAGGATCTCCGGGCTGAGCCCGAAGACGTGCTCGTGCATCAGCGTCGCCCCGAGGTCCCGGACCGGGCCGTTGACCGTCTCGGTGCCCGCGGACGGCTCCCCGCGCTCAGCCCTCACGGGGGACCACCGGGAACTTGGGGTGGTCGAAGGGCTGGTTGACGGTGAGGCCCAGGCCGTCCGTCTGCCCGTACGGCGTGCCGGTGTAGAGGGCGTCCGCGTCGAAGTAGGTGACGGTGAACGACAGCCTGGCGCTGTCGCGGCGGTTGGCGGCGGCGCCGTGGACGGTCAGCGCGTGGTGCGCGGTCGCGTCTCCCGCCGCCAGGTCCAGCGGCGGGGAGAGGTCGAGCTCCCCGAGCCAGGGGTGCTGGCTGAGCTGGTCGTCGCCGTCGCGGGTGAAGGACCGGCCGAGGAGGCCGTGCCGGTGGGAACCGCCGTAGAACCGCAGCGACCCCATGTCGGCGGGCACGTCCACCAGCGCCAGCCAGACGGTGAGCATGGCCGAGCGGTCCATCGGCATCCAGGGGAAGTCCTGGTGGAACTCCGTGGCCCCGTGCCCGCCGCCCGCGTGGTCACGCCCGTCCGGGTCCTCGCCGGTCCGGCTCCCGCGCTCCGGCTCCTTGATCAGCAGGTTCGTCACCTGGACCCGGACCCCGGCGACGCCGTGCAGCAGCCGGGTGGCGGCCCGGCCGAGGGCGGGGGCGAGGGCCAGTTCCCTGAAGCGCCCGTCGGTCTCGGCGATGTCCCTGGACTGGCCGAACGCCCGGTCCACCTTGGAGGTGACGGCGCGCGGGCGATCCCGCAGGCGGCTCAGCGCCCGGTCGCGGAGCAGGGCCGCGTGATCGGGGTCGACCAGACGCGGCAGCCGTACCCAGCCGTTGTCCCTGAAGAACGCGACCTCGCCGTCGGTCACGTCCCGGACCGGGGTGTTGTCAGCCATGGGGCCAGTGTCGAGCCTCCCGCCGAGATAAAGCAAGCGCTTGGTATACACAGGGGCAGCGGGCCCGGCCGAGGGCGGGGCGGGACCTGTCCGGCGCGGCGCTCTCGCGCCGCCTCTCCCCCGACGGCCGGCGGACCGGTGGCCGCGCCGCCCGGTTCCCCTGCGCGCCCGGCGCCTCTAGTCTTTAGCAAGCGCTTGGTTAGAGCAGAGGGGGTGCCGATGGACCGCCCGTTCCGGTTCGCCGCCGTGGTCCGCGAGGCCGGGTCGGCCAGGGCCTGGGCCGACAAGGCACGCCGCCTGGAAGGCTCGGGCTTCGACGTGCTGCTCGTCCCCGACCACCTGGTCGGCCCCCGGTTCGCGCCGGTCGCGGCGATGACCGCGGCCGCGTGCGCGACCAGCCGCCTGCGCGTCGGCACCCTGGTGTTCGCCAACGACTTCCGGCACCCGGCCGTGCTGGCCAAGGAGGCGGCGACCGTCGACCTGCTGTCGGAGGGCCGCCTGGAGCTGGGCCTCGGCACCGGCTGGATGGCCGCCGACTACGCCTCCGCGGGACTGGCCCTCCAACCCCCCGGGGTCCGGGTGGACCGGCTCGCCGAGGCGATCACCGTCCTGAAGGGACTCTGGGCGGACGGCCCGTTCACCTTCCACGGCGAGCACTACCGGATCACCGGCCTGGAGCAGTGGCCCAAGCCCGTCCGCCGGCCCCACCCCCGGCTGCTGCTCGGGGGCGGCGGCCCCCGCATGCTCCGGCTCGCCGCCCGCGAGGCCGACGTGATCAACCTCGGCATGCGGGTGCGGGCCGACGGCACCGGCCCCGACGGCCTGGACGGCGGCCTGGAAGCCTTCCTCGCCAAGGTCGACGTGGTACGGCGGGCCGCCGCCGGCCGCTACGACCGGATCGAGCTCGGCACGAGCATCCAGCAGCTCGGCGTCCGCAGACCGGACGAGCCGTGGAGCGCCGCCGACTCCTCCCGCCAGGACGAGACCCCCCAGGTCCTGCTCGGCACCCGCCAGGACATCGCGGACAAGCTCCGCTACTGGCGCGACACCCATGACCTGTCCTACTTCGTGCTCCACCACGAGCGCGACCTGGAGGCCTTCACCCCGGTCGCCGAAGAGCTCGCGGGGCGCTGACCGGCCGCCCCGGGCCGTACCGGCATGATGGGGGGCACCATGAACGAGATGATTCTGCTGCGGCACGGCGAGACCGAGTGGAGCCGGGACGGACGCCACACCGGGCGCACCGACCTGCCGCTGACCGACAAGGGCGACGACCAGGCGCGGGCGCTCGCCCCGCTGGTCAGGGGCCGGACGTTCGGACTGGCCCTGGTCAGCCCCGCGCTGCGGGCCCGCCGGACGGCCGAGCTGGCCGGGCTCACGGGCTACGAGACGGACTCCGACCTGTGGGAGTGGGACTACGGCGGCTACGAGGGCATCACCACTCCCGACATCCGCGAGACCCGCCCCGGCTGGTTCCTGTGGCGGGACGGGGTCGTCCCCGGCGACGCCGAGCACCCCGGGGAGAGCGCGCGGGAGGTCGGCGCCCGCGCCGACCGGGTGATCGCGCGGGCCCGCGCGGTCGACGGCGACGTGGCGCTGGTCGCCCACGGACACTTCCTGCGGGTGCTGTGCGCCCGCTGGCTCGCCCTGCCCCCCGAGCACGGCCGCCACTTCCGCCTGGACACCGGCACCTACTCCCGGCTCGGCTACGAGCGCGACGAGCCGGTCGTCCTCACCTGGAACGCCCCCGTCTGATCCACTCTCACGGCCCGGCCGGCCCCGCCCCGGGGCGGTGGGACTCCGGGCCGCGCCCGATCCCGGCCACCCGCCGGGCGGCAGCGGAAACGGCCGGGGCTTCCGGCCGTGCCCGCTCTTCCGGCTATCCGCCGGGCGGGGCCTGGACCGGCGAGAGCCGCGAGCCCGGGAACGGCGCGAGCAGGGTCTCCCGCCACGGACCGGCGAGGAAGTCGCGGGAGCGTCTGCGCCAGTCGAGCAGCCGCGGATCCGGCTCCACCTCGTCGTCCAGCCCGAGCGCGGCGTCCCTGGCCCGCTGCAGCGACAGATGGTCCTCCAGCGACATGCCCCAGACCGTGACGACCTCGCTGTCGCAGAACAGCACCTCGTACAGGCCGATCGGCCGGTGGCCGTGATCGGCCAGGACCGGCGCGCGCTCCAGCCGGACCGCGTCGAGATACTCCAGCGCCGCGCCGGGCCGCACCCGGGCGCTCTCGAACAGGTAGAAAGGCGCCGCGTAGCCCTCGGCGGTGATGTCGGCCAGCGCCGGGCTGCCGGCCACCGCGCCGAGCGGCCGGGAGAAGGCGGAGAAACGCAGGTCGTCGATGTCGGACAGGAAGAGCCTGTCGTTCACGCCGTCGTAGATGTTCATCATCTGCCGCCAGCCGCCGTCCCAGCCGCCGTGGCAGTCCCAGAGGGTGACGGCCTTGAACTGCGGATGGCCGGTGATGCCGACGGCGTAGAAGGCGCCCACCAGGTCGATCTCGCGCGACCGGATCGACAGCCCCCTGGTCAGCTCGGGAGCGTCGAGGGCCTCGTCCTCCTTCTTGTAGCGCGTGAGCCAGGTCAGGTACTCCAGCGGCTTGCGGGAGTTCATAGGCCGGAAGTCGACCTCTTCGATCAGGTAGATCCCTCGCCGCATGGAAGACGCCTCCTCGACCCAAGCGAATGCTTGGTTGGCACCCTAGCCGAGGAGCCGGAGCCCGTACAGGAGTCGAGGAGCCGCGGACCGCACGGCCGCCGCGCCATCGCGCCGCCTCGTAGCCTTACCGTCACGACATCACACCGTCGCGTCATCACGGCATCGCGCCGTCACGCCGTCGCGTCATCGTGCTGCCTCGCCGTCGCGTCATCACGGCATCGCGCCGCCTCGCCGTCACGACATCACGCCGTCGTGCCGTCACGGCATCGCGCGGAGGGCCGGGCACGGTCGCCGACCGTGCCCGGCCCCGGTGGCGGCCCCGTGGCCTCAGCCTTCGCCGCCGCAGTGAACGTCGATCCCCAGGTCGACGGCTACCACGTCCTTCCCATACCCTCAGGCGGCCGCGGCGTGCGGTTGCGGGCCCCGCCCGGTGAGCCATTCCAGTACTTTGCGATGACCGTGGCAGGCGTCTTCGAAATGCCCCCAGCGCCAGTAGCGAGGCTGGTCGCGGACCCCCGTCACCCATGTCCGATAGGAAACCGAAGTGACCTCCCCCTCATCCATGGCCGCCGAGGCGACGCCATAGGTGCGGATCACGACACGACCACCGGGCGCGAACAGCACGTCGTCGGCCACGGGATACAAGGTCATCTGGTCAAGCATGGTCTGGGCCCCCAATTCCTCTGCCCCACTGTCACTCCGGGAACTCAGAATCTGCCCGATCCGCCTACTCGTTGCGTTACATCACCGACGCACCGGAGTTAAGAAGTGAGCCGGATGTAAAAACAGTGTTACACCATCAGGCCGTCGAACTCCCCGTCCTTCACCCCGAGCACCAGCGCGCGAATCTCGTCGCGGGTGTAGATCAGGGCCGGGCCGTCGGGGAAACGGGAGTTCCGAACCGCGATGCTGCCGTCCGACAGCTCAGCGAGTTCTACGCAATTACCCTGCGAATTGCTGTGACGGCTCTTTCGCCAGCTGGCCCCGGCCAGGTCCGTGGCGGGCATGCCGTTGTAGGTGTGCTCCATTTAGATCTCTCTGAGAAGGTCGCCGAGGATCTCGGCGGTGCCCCCAGGCGTGGTGCTTTCCACGCACAGCTGCTCCATGGCCGTGAGGTACGGATCGATATCCTCACGCTTGTCCAGGTAGAGGGCACCCCAGAGCTGCTCGACATAAACGACGTCCGACAGGTCGGACTCGGGAAACCGCAAGATGCTGAACGCGCCACCCTCGGCCGCGTGCATGCCGAACCGGAAGGGCATCACCTGAAGGGTGATGTTGGAGAGCGTGGCCACCTCCAGCAGGTGCTGGAGCTGCTCACGCATGATCTCCTTGCCTCCGATCGGCCGCTTCAGGGCCGCCTCGTCGATGACCGCCCACAGGCGCGGGCCGTCCTTCTTCGTAAAGCGTTCCTGCCGCTGCATACGCATATGCACACGGCGCTCGATCTCCGCCTCCGGCACGTCCGGGTAGCCCAACCGGATCACTGTGCGCGCGTAGGCGGACGTCTGCAGCAGGCCGGGAACGAACTGCACCTCATAGGTGCGGATCATGTTCGCCGCCTCCTCCAGCCCCACATAGGTGGTGAACCAGTTCGGCAACAGGTCGCCGAACTTGTGCCACCAGCCGGGGGTGTTCGCCTCGCGGACCATCTCCAGCAGGCCGCGCCGTTCTGCGTCGTCGAGCACGCCGTACAGGGTGAGCAGGTCTTCCACGTCCCGTGTCTTGAAACCGACACGGCCGAGCTCCATCCGGCTGATCTTGGACTCGGAGGCCCGGATGTGAAATCCGGCCACCTCACGGGGGAGTCCCTTCTCCTCACGCAGGCGGCGCAGGCTTGCGCCGAGCATGATGCGCCGAACGGTGGAACCGGTACCGGGCGGGTCCATGGACACGTGTGTGCTCCTCGCTCGCTTTCCTGATCGACAGTCTGTCACTTCGCGGCCCAAGATCCCTAGCCGCGGACAAGATCCCCTTTCCATCCGGATTGCCGAATCATGGGTAACCGTAGCGGTTGCACACCCCTTATGCACGTGCATTCGCTCTTGCACCTGCACAGGAGTTTGCACCATGATGATCGCTGTGCAGTTCGCTCAAACCGCGCCCCCCCGAACGTCATGGACAGCGCTCGACTGGTGGCCCCCAGTCGGCTGGTGGCCTGACGCGGCGCGTGATCTCCTCTCCGGATCACCGGCCATGTCCAGCGCGACCTTCGTGCTCCCGCCCCAGGCCGACTCGGTCCACTCCGCCCGCAGCTTCGCCACGGGAACCCTCACCGGCTGGAAGCTCGCCGAGCTGAGCGAGAACATGGAACTGGTCGTCTCGGAGCTGGCCACCAACGCGTTCAGGCACGGCCTGCGACTGGCCGAGACGCGCGCCAAGGAGCCGATCAGGCTCTCCCTGCTCCGCCGGGACGGCCTGGTCGCCTGCGCGCTGAACGATCCGGGATCGGGCTTCCCCACCCTCCGCGACCCCTCGCCGCTGGACATCGGCGGCCTCGGCCTGCACATCGTCGAGTCGCTCAGCCTGCGCTGGGGCTGGGCGCCGCTGGCCCCCTACGGCAAAATCGTCTGGGCCGTCCTCCGCTAGGCCCTCAGCAGACCCTCTCGGACAGGCGCCGCCTCTTCCCCTCACCTGGCGCCGATCGATCCCGGGACCGCCGCGCCTCCCCGTCGGCGGTCCCGGGGCCGGTCAAGAATCCGGGCGAACACCTCAGGAACACATCGCATTCTGCGCGGTGCCTGCCTCCGGAGATGTCCTCTGCATTACCGTGGATGCCTATGGCTCACGGAGAGTCCCCGCGCGAGATTCCTGAGAGAGCTGCGAGATGGACGATCACCTGCTCGGCTGGTTGAAAACCCTCGACGAAGAACGGCTCACCCGAGTTCTGGCCAACCGCTCGGACGCCATCGCCGCACCGTGGCCGCGCCGCCTGGACACCCTGGCGCAGCGGCTGGGCAACGGGTTCGCGGTGATGGCCGTCATGCGGGGGCTTCCGCTGCCGTGCCTTGAGGTCGCGCAGGCGTCACTGGCCCTCGGCGACCAGGTCGATCTGGAGACGCTGGCCCGATTCATGGGCGTGCCGGAGGCCGAGGTGGCCCCCTGGGTCGACCTGCTGTTCGACCATGCCCTGGCCTGGCCGGACGACGAGGGGCGGATCCGGGTCGCCGGCGGGGTCGCCCGGTGGTGGACGGCCCCGTGCGGGCTCGGCGAGCCGCTCTCCCACTACCTCAACTCCTGGACGGTCAGCGCCGACGCCCTCCGCGCGCTCGCCAGGACGCTCGGCCTGCCCCACGGCCCCAAGCGCCGCACGGTCACCAGGGTCACCGAGGTGCTCTCGGACCCCGGACGGGTGACCGCCATGATCGAGCGGGCCCCGGAGGGCACGGAGCGGCTGCTGGAGGAGTTCGCCTGGGACGGCCCGATCCGCGACGTGGACGGCGGCCGGTTCGTCGTGCCGGGCGCCCCGGAGAAGTGGGCCACCGACCACGGCCTGCTCTTCCGGCCGAGCTGGAACGTGGCCGAGATGCCCCGGGAGGTGGCGCTCGCGCTGCGCGGCCCCGACTACCACCCGCCGTTCACCCCCTGCCCGCCCGACCTCGCGACCGTCCCGGTGGACCCCGAGGCGGTCGACCACCTGATGACGCTGGCCGCCCCGCACGTGGTCGAGCGCTGCGCCGCGATGCTGGAGAACACCGCCAAGTTCCCGCTGCCGCTGCTGAAGGCCGGCGGGGTCGGCGTGCGCGAGGTCCGGCGGCTGGCCAAGGACACCGGCTGCGACGAGGACGAGACCCGGCTCCTGCTGGAGATCTGCGCGGTGGCCCGGCTGCTGGCCTGGGACGAACCGGCCGGCGGGCTGGTGCCCACCGAGAAGTTCGACCGCTGGCGGCTGGACGACGCGGCCGCCAGGCTGCGGGTGCTGCTGTCGGCGTGGTGGCGGATGGAGCGCTCCTCGCTCCGCCGGATCGACGGCAAGTACGGCACCGTGCTCGGTGACGACCCCGCCGGGGCCTCGGTGGGCAGGGCCCGGCGGGCGGTGCTCGGCGTGCTGGCCCGCCTGCCCGCCAGCACGGCGTGCGCCGACCGGGCCGGGCTGGTCGGGGCGGCGCACTGGCACGCCCCGCTGCTCGACCAGGCGCTGCTGGCGGAGTGCGCCCCCGCCGTGCTGGAGGAGGCCCGGATGCTCGGGCTGATCGCCTACGACACGATCACCGACCTGGGCCGCGCGCTGGCCGCCCTGGACGCCTCGGCGGGAGACGAGAACGACGACTCCAGCCCGGTCGTGGAGCACGACCCGGTGCTGGTGGAGTGCTCGACCCGCGCGCTGGCCAGCGTACGGCGGAGCGCGCTGTTCGGCGCCGACCTCACCGCCGTGGTGACCGGGCCGCCCTCCACCGAGCTGGCCGAGCTGCTGGACCGGGCCGCCGAGCGCGAGTCGCGCGGCGCGGCCTCGGTGTGGCGGTTCACCCCGGTGAGCGTGCGCCGGGCGATGGACTCCGGTTACACCGCCGACGCCCTCCTGGCCGACCTCGCCGAGGTCGGCGCGGTGCCGCAACCCCTCGACTACCTGGTGCGCGACGTGGCCCGGCGGCACGGCGAGGTCACCGTGACCACGGTCGCCTGCATCGTGCAGGCCTCCGACCCGGTGCTGCTGGCCGAGATCGCCGGGCACCGGCGGCTGGGCAGGCTGGGCCTGCGGCTGCTCGCGCCGACCGTGCTGGCCAGCGCGATGCCCGCGGGCAAGACCCTGGCGGCGCTCCGGGAGAACGGCTACGCCCCGGTGCCGATCGAGGACACCGGGGAGATCACCGTCCGCCGCGCCCGGATCGAGGAGCCGCAGAACGGGCGGCTGATCCTGCTGCCCGGCGGCCGGGTGGCCAAGCTGGAGCAGCAGCCGCACCCTCTGGTCGAGCCGCCGCCGGACCCGCACGAGCACGCCCGGCGGCTGCTCGCCGGCGAGGACGGCGCCGTCCGGCAGCAGGGCAGGACGTGGGCGGTCATCGGCCGCATGGCCTCCCGGCTGCCGACCGCCCAGCAGTCGCTGCTCGGCTTCGTGGTGGACCGCGGCGTGCGGGCGGCGATCACGCTGACCGACGGCCTGACCGCCACCATCAGCCACGGCGAGCTGCGCAGCGGCGTGCTCGACGCGTGGTGCGAGGAGGCCGGCGACTACCTGGAGTTCCCGCTGGCCGACATCGTCGAGGTCCGCGGCACCTACGCCTGACCCCGCCGAGGTCCACGACACCCGCACCCGGCGGGGAACCCGCAAACCCGGCCACGTCGCGTACCCGGGATCCGGCTCGGGCGGGGCTGCCCGGCGGCCATGGGCTCGCAGGTGGTGCCCCGCTCTCCCTTCACCCTAGAGCTTCTTCGCCTTGGCGAGGTCGGCGCGGAGCTTCTCCAGCACGTCGGCGTAGCCCTGGTAGCTGTAGCGCTCCTCCGCGTGCCAGGGGTAGACCTGGCCGGCCTTGACCGCGGGCAGTGCGGCGAAGGTCGGCTTCTTCTTCATCTCCTCGACCTGCATCGACTGGGTGCGGGCGTCCACCAGGATCACGTCGGCCTTGTAGGTGTCGGCGTTCTCCCAGCTCAGCGTCTGCCAGAAGCCCGCCTCGTCGACCTTCTCCGGCACCACGACGTCCAGGCCCAGTTCCTTGAAGTAGCGCACGTCCGCGTGGTCGTCGGGGTTGACCACCCACAGCGACTCCGGGCCGCCCGCCATGACCAGGACCTTCAGGCCCTTGGCCTCGGGGGTGACGAGCGCCTTGGACGCGGCGTCGAACCTGGCCTTGGCCGCGGTCACCTCGGGGGCGTCGAGGTCGGCGCCGAGGGCGGCGGCGATCTCGCCGTACTTCTCGATGACCTGGGGCAGCGGCTTGCCGACCAGGCGGACGCCGAGGGTGGGCGCGACCTGCTCGATGGTGGAGGCGGACTTCTCCGGCACGTACCAGAGGGCGTCGTCGGTGTACATGCCGCTGATCAGCAGCTCGGGCTGGAGTGAGATGTACTTCTCGACGTTGAACTCGTCCCACACGTTGCCGATGGACTCGACCTTGGTGATGTCGACGTCGCCGACCTGAGCGTCCTTGCCGCCGTCCTTGAGCTTGTGCGGCCCGAAGACGGCGATCGGACGGACACCGAAGTCCCAGAGCGCCGCGGCGGCGCCGACCTGGGCGACGACGCGGGTGGGGCGCTTGGGCGTCTCGATCTTCTTGCCTCGGTCGTCGGTGAAGGTCCACGGGCCCGCCGCCGGCGGGGACGCGGCCGGGGAGCCATCCGCCGCGGGAGCCGTCTCGGCTCCGCCTCCGCACGCGGCGAGGGCGAACACGAGCCCGAGGCCGACGGCGATGAATCCCCGCCGAGGCAGAACAGATAGGGACATTTCCCTCTCCAAAGGTTAGGCTTACCTAAATGGGTATTGCATTAGATTAGCCTTACCTAAACACGACAGAGAGAGGGGGGCCGGGTGAACACGGCCGGTGTGGCCACGGCCACGTCCGAGAAGGCCGGGAAACCGGACGGGACGCGACCACGGCGGGCGGGGCGCTCGGCGGCGCTGGCGACCGGGTTGCTGGTCAGCTTGGCGGTGCTGGTGCTGCTGTCGATGGCCAGCATCGCGGTGGGCTCGCGCTCGGTCCCGCTGTCCACGGTGCTGGACGCGCTGCTGGCGCCCGACGGGTCCAGCGACCACACGGTCATCAGAGGACTGCGCGTGCCACGGACACTGACCGGCATCGGCGTGGGCGCCGCCCTCGGCCTGGCGGGCGCGCTGATGCAGAGCCTCACCCGCAACCCACTCGCCGATCCCGGACTGCTGGGCATCAACCAGGGTGCGGCGTTCGGCGTGACGGTCGCCATCGGGCTGCTCGGCCTGACCGACCCCTCCCTCTACGTCTGGTTCGCATTCGTCGGCGCGGCCGCCGCCGCCTCGCTGGCCTACGCGCTCGGGTCCGCCGGGCGCTCCGGCGCCGGGCCGATACGGCTCACGCTCGCCGGCGTCGCGCTGGGCATGGTGTTCAACGCCGCCGCCTCGGCGATCCTGCGGACCGACAGCGCGACCTTCGACCGGATGCGGTTCTGGCTCACCGGTTCGCTGGCCGGGGTCACCACCGACGTCGCGCTGGGGCTGGCCCCGTTCCTGGCGGTCGGGCTGGTGCTCGGGCTGCTGCTGGCCAGGCCGCTCAACACCCTCGCCCTCGGCGAGGAGGCGGGACGCGCGCTCGGCGTGGGCGTGTCCCGTACGCGCGGGCTGACCGCGATCGCCGTCACCCTGCTGTGCGGGGCCGCCACCGCGGCGGCCGGACCGCTGTGGTTCGTGGGCCTGGCCGTACCGCACGCGGTGCGCGCCTTCACCGGGCCCGACCAGCGCTGGGTCCTCCCCTACACCGTCGTGCTCGCCCCCGTGGTGCTGCTCGGCTCCGACATCCTCGGCCGGGTGGTCGCCGCCCCCTCCGAGGTTCAGGTGGGCATCATGTGCGCCGTCGTCGGCGCCCCGGTCTTCATCCTGCTCGCCCGCCGCCGGAGGCTCGCCGCCCTATGAT
>NZ_NGFP01000227.1 GCF_002149035.1 Streptosporangium minutum | reverse complement strand
CGCCCGGAAGGCGCCGGGAGGTTCCTCGGAGACGTTCCGGCGGGGCTCCGCCCCCGCAGGCGCCGGTCGACGCCAACTGGACCCCCGGCCCCCGGCGGACCTTCTCCGACCAGCAGGTCTGGCCGCCCGTGCCCAAGCCGGCAAGCGAACCTCCGGGCGCCTCGACCCAGCCGTTCCCCGCCGTCCCGGGGCCGCCGCTGCCCAGACCCGCCACCCCCGGCATCCTCGGCGCCRGGAGCGGAGCCGCGGCGGAGACCGGAACCGCGGCGGGGGCCGGGTCCGGAGACAGGGCCCCGGCGGTGCCGGAGGAGGCCGCCGCGGCCGCCGGCCCCGTCCCGCCGCCGCGACGCCGTACGGCACTGCGCGTCGGCGGCGCGGTCCTCGCCGTGGCCGTGGCCATGGGGATCCCCACCTGGCACGGGTACGTCTTCTACCGGAGCGGCAACCCCGCCTACCAGGTCCACACCGTGGACGCCGGAGGCACCGGGACGCTCATGAACGTGGCCTGGAAGGTCGGGGTCGAGCAGACCGACAGCCTCCCGGGCGCGCGCCCGATCAAGGCCGACCAGCGGTGGCTGAAGATCAAGGTGACCAGGACGTCCCTGAACACCGAGGGCGTCATCCGGCGGGGAGATCCCGAGATCAAGGTCAAGCACCCCGACGGCCGCGCGTGGCAGACCGAGGTCGTCGACAGGAGCCTGCCGGTGGAGGTCAAGGACCACAAGGTCGGCGTCGGCTACGACTACAACGTGGTCAGCCTGGTGCCCGAGCAGGTCGCCGGCGAGGTCGAGGTAGAGGTCCTGCCGAGCACGATCCGGGTGCCGCTGGAGGAGGAGTCGGTGGAGGATCTGTTCAAGCGGGCGGGGACGGAGAAGACCGAACCCCAGGACCAGGTTCTGCTGTTCAGGCGGTAACCGTCTCCCCCGCCTCGCGGCTGCGGGTGGCGGCGATGTCGAAGGTGGCCGCCAGCAGGCAGGTCGTCAGCACCGCCACGAGCAGATCCTCGACGAATTCCAGGGAGGGGGAGATGACCGCCCAGAGGAAGGGCTCCTCGCTGCCGATGAGCGTCCGCACCCCGCGGTCGGCGTAGTCGGTCCCCACCCGGAGTGCCACGTAGCAGAGGCAGAACATGCCGAAGAGCGCGGCGCCGCCACGTGCGGCGAGCCGGAAGGCGTTCGCGGGCGGGACCCAGCGCTCCTGGAATCCGGTCGTGGCCCGCGTCATGGTGGTGCGGGTCAGGGAGTGCGTCTGCTCCATCCGGTCGGCCACGGCGTCCAGTCGGGTGCCCCGCACGACCGCCCGGGTGTCCTCGGCGAAGGCCCCGTAGACGAGGGAGGCGACGGTGAGCCAGGTCAGCGGCACGATCAGGCCGTCCACGATGTGCGGCCACACCTCGCCGACCGACTCCCAGAACCCCTTCCACCACGGGACGGCCTTCTCCGCCTGCTCGATCCAGCCGGCGACCATGGTCGTGACGGCCCGGTGCGAGAGCCAGTCGGACCGCGCGCCGACGAAGGCGATCGTCGCGTTGAGGCCGTAGAAGGCGAAGGCCAGCTCGAAGAAGGTGGTGAGCACGCCGCTGCCCCTGACCTTGCCGTTGGCGTGCCACCAGCCGAACAGCGTCTTCAGCACGTAGGCGGCCACGGCGATCCCCAAGGAGATCCGCACGTCCAGCCCGACGAGCCCGCCGGCCCCCTGTGCCGGGGTCCCGGCCAAAGTCCCCTGGAGATCGTCGTCGGCATGCGCCGTGAGGTCGAACATGGCGAACTCGCGGGCGTCCTCGCGGTGGAAACTCCAGGCCAGGTAGATCGTGGCGAAGACCAGCGTGGCCCGGTTGAGCGCGCCGAACATGCTCTCGTCGGCCTCACCGCCCTCCCGCCGCGCCCGGATCTCCCAGAGTGCTCCGCGCACCGAGTGCAACATGCCCACCATGACCACGAGCTCGTTCAGCACGATCAACGTGAAGATCAGCATCGTGAGGACGTACCGCAGCTGCTGGTAGTCACCGCGGGTGATCTCGGGGCCCAGCCACATCAGAGCGGCGCGGACCGCCCGCCCCGCCGAGAACCACAGCACCAGCGAGATCGCGCAGGCGCCGAGGATCCTGAGCGTGTGCAGGGGCAGGGTGGAGGCCGAGAGCGAGGCCGGCGCCTGGCCGGCGGCTTGCGACGGGGGCGAGGGCGGCGGCATGACAGACGTTCCGGACACTCGATGAATCGTAGCGACCCGCTGTCACCGGCCACAGCGAAACACCCGCGCGATCCGGCCCACGTCCGCCTGTCCGGCCCGCGTCCAGCACCTCGCCCACTCCGGCCCGGGCCCGCACGGTCCGATGATCCACATCCGCGCGGTCCAATGATCCATACCCGCACGGTCCGATGATCCACACCGGCATGCCTGGCCCGCTCCGGCCGTTCCCCGCCGGGCTCAGCGGATCAGACCCCACGTCATCGCGGCGATCTCCCCGGCCGGGCGGGGCGGGCGCTCCTCCAGCCAGCAGGTGACGACCCCGATGAGCGCGCCCGCCAGGTAGTGGGCGTGGATCTCGGGGGGCACGTCGTCGTGGCCCGGGGGGCGGGAGCCCGCCGCGAACGGACCGCGCAGCTCCACGACCAGCGCCTCGCGCAGGCGGGCGCAGAAGCGGGCGCTGCCGTAGGGCCCGAGCATCCGCCGGTACAGCGGAGCGCGGGTGCCGACATGCTCGAACAGGGCCACCAGCGACGCCGGAACCGGCCCGGCCTCCCGGTAGGGGCAGCGCGCCGCCTCGGCCGCCAGCTCCCCGACGGCCGCCTCCATCGCGTCCAGCACGAGGTCGTCGCGGTCGCGGTAGTGGATGTAGACCGTGGCCCGGTTGACGTCGGCCCGCTGGGCGATCTCGGCGACCGTGATCGAATCGGGGTCACGCTCGGCGGAGAGCTCCAGGACAGCGGCCCGGAGGCGGGCCCGGGTCCGGCGGACCCTCGGATCGTCGTCAGTCATGCCCTCAAGATTAAGCGACATCTGTCGAATAAACGACGGATGTCGTTTGTTACACCGGTCATGAAGCGCATCGAAGTATGGGCCGACATGGTCTGCGCCTGGGCCTACATCGGCAAGCGGCGCCTGGAGAAGGCCGGGTTCGGCGAGGACGTGGAGATCGTCTGGCGCCCCTTCCAGATCGACCCGATGGCTCCGGCCACGGCCGAGCCGCTGTACGAGGCGCTGCGCGACCCGGTCGCCGACGGGGCCCTGCGGGCCTGCCACCCCGACCTGACCCCGGCGGAGAACCGGGTCCGCGTCTCGCTCGTCGCGGCCGAGGAAGGGCTCGGCCCGCCCTGGGGCGCCGTCTGGCGTCCGAACACGTTCGACGCCCACCGGGTGATCGCCCTCGCCTACCAGCGGGGCGGTCCGGCCCTGCAGGACGCCGTCGTGGAGCGGATCCTGCGCGCCCACTTCATCGAGGCCTCCGACATCGGCGACCGGGCCACCCTGGTGGCGCTCGCCGCCGAGGCGGGCCTGGACGGCATGGCCGGGGCGCTCGACGCCGGGGAGGGGGCGAGCGAGGTCCGCTCCCAGCTCCTGCGCGGCAAGGCCGTCGGCGTGGCCACCTCACCGACCTACGTCGTGGGCGGCACGGCGGTCGCGGGCGCGCAGTCGCCGGAGGTCCTCCGGGACCTGGTACGGCAGGCCGCCCCCGAGCGCGAACTCCCGGACGAGGTCAGGCTCCTGCGCCAGGCCGAGTCCCTGCTGGACGTCCGGGACCCCCTCGGCGCGCTGCGGACCCTGGAGCCCCTGCTGGCCGACCACGGCGACGACCCCGCCGTCCGGCTGCTGGCCGCCCGCGCCTACTTCGGCTCGGCCCAGCTCACCCGGGCGAGGGAGACGCTGGAGGCCCTGCTCGATCGCGCGCCCGGCGACCACTACGCCAGGTTCCTGCTCGGTAGGACCCTTGAGCGCGCCAACCGCCACGCCGAGGCCCTGCCACACCTCCGGCTGGCTGCGGTCATGTCCCCCGAGCCCGGCTACACCGACGCGCTCCACCGTGTCGAGAGCCGGGTTCCGTGAAGCCGGGTCCCGTGAAGCCGGATCCGGAACGGCTGAGGGCCGGCACCCGCGACGGGGTGCCGGCCCTCGGCCGTGACAGGGGTCAGACAGCCACGGCGAGCTGGGTGACCTCGCCCAGGCGGGCCTGGGCCTTGACGTCCTTGGTGACGCCGCCGCCCGCGATGATGCGGACGGTCCAGTCACCGGGAGCGGCGAAGAAGCGGAAGATGCCCTCGTCGGACACCACGACCTCGCCGGTGAACTCGCCGGAGTGGTCCAGCAGCCGGGCGTAGGCCGTGCCCGCGCCCGAGACCACTCCCTGGATGACGGCCTGGGTCGAAAGGTCGATCCCGGCCGGAAGAGCAATCGTCTGTTCCGGAGCAGCGCAACCCTGAGTCATTATCGAGCCTCTCCCAGTTCGATCGGCACGCCCACCAGCGAGCCGTACTCGGTCCACGATCCGTCGTAGTTCTTGACACTTGCCTGGTCGAGAATCTCGTGCAGCACGAACCACGTGTGCGCCGAGCGCTCGCCGATGCGGCAGTAGGCGATGGTGTCCTTGCCGAAGTCGACGCCCTCACCCGCGTAGAGGGCCTTCAGGTCCTCGTCGGACTTGAAGGTGCCGTCGTCGTTGGCCGCCTTGGACCACGGGATGTTTCGGGCGGTCGGCACGTGGCCACCGCGCTGCGCCGCCTCCTGCGGGACGTGCGCGGGGGCGAGCAGCTTGCCGGTGAACTCGTCGGGCGAGCGCACGTCGACCAGGTTGAGCTTGCCGATCGCGGCGAGGACGTCGTCGCGGAAGGCGCGCAGGGAGTGGTCCTGCTCCTTGGCCTTGTATTCCGTCGCGGTGCGCGAGGGAACGTCCTTGACCAGCTCGCGGGAGTCGAGCTCCCACTTCTTGCGACCACCGTCGAGGAGCCTGACGTTCTCGTGGCCGTAGAGCTTGAAGTACCAGTAGGCGTAGGCGGCGAACCAGTTGTTGTTGCCACCGTAGAGGACCACGGTGTCGTCGTTGCCGATCCCCCGGGCGGACAGCAGCGCCTGGAAGCCCTCGCGGTCCACGAAGTCACGGCGGACCGGGTCCTGGAGGTCCTGCTTCCAGTCGATCTTCACGGCGCCACGGATGTGGCCCTTGTCGTAGGCACTCGTGTCCTCGTCGACCTCGACGAGGACGATGCCATCAGTGTCGAGGTTGGCCTCGACCCAGTCAGCGTCCACCAGGGCGGCGGAGCGGCTCATGGGATCCTCCGGAATTATCTTGCGGCGGGCAGTAAACGGCGAATGATCAGGAACATCTCGCAGCCGAGGCAGAAGCCGAAGGCTGCATTGAGGAAGGCGGCGAAGAGAGCCGCGGCGGTTGCGCCGAGGGCCAGCGGCGTGATCTGCGTGACATATCCGACCAAGCCCACCAGGGCGAAGGCCAGTCCGACCCCCTGCGCGAAGCGCGGCGGGGCGGCGTCCTCCAGCTCCCTGGGGGAGCTCTTCACCATCCCTTTGAAAACCATCCCGTACGGCGAGACGCCGAAGATGCTCAGTGTGAACACCACTGCCTGCGCGGCCAGCAGCCATGCGCTTCCTGTGACCAGGACGAGCGCGAGGACGATGGTCGTCACAGCCGCCGCGAAGCGGAGAGCCCGGGGATCAGCCTGCATCGCTTGATGCTCCTGAAGGGGTGTGCAGATCGGTGCGGCTCGAAGGCCGCTTGAGATCGCCCTTTAGGAAACGCGACAGAGCGCGGTGGTCACGCGGCAGAAATCAACCGCGCGCCGCTTCGTCAGCAGCTCTGTCGTGGGGTTCATGTCGATGACACTACCCCGACGTTCCGGGATCTGTCACATCCCTGTCCAATTCCTGAGACAAAATTGCTCAAGGGGCGGTAGGGTTCGCCGCTTACTCGCCGACCGCGAGACCCAGGGCGCCGATCACGTCAACCTTCCGTGGCTGACCGGAGGCACGTTTCACAACATGCCCTGACGCGTCCAGGACCAGCACGGTCGGAGTGCGCAGAATGTTCAGCGACCGGACCAGATCGAGGCGCGACTCCGCGTCGATCTCCACGTGCGCCACCCCCGGCACCATCTCCGTCACCTCGGCGAGAATCCGGCGGGTCGCCCGGCAGGGCTGGCAGAAGGCGCTGGAGAACTGCACGAGGGTGGCCCGCTCACCCAGGTCGGCTTCGAGATCGCCGGACGTCAGCCGCTCCACGTCGCCCCTCACCTCGCGTGGCACGCCGCTGCGCCGCCGCAGCACCACACCCACCAGAGTCGCCGCGACGAGCGTGACGAGCACCACCGTCAATCCGGTCACAGAGCACGACAACACGCGGCCGCACCGCGCCATTCCCCGGCCGGGTCCCGCTCAGAGGCCCGGACGGGCCCGCGCTCAGTGGAAGGTCGCGGTGACCAGCATCCGCCCCCCCGTCGTGACGATCTCAAACTTCGAGATGCCCGAGGGAGGGATCGTGGTGGTGCCGGTGAAGGCCCCGGAGCTGTCGTAGGCGGCCCTGTCGACGATCCAGTTCCCGGCAGTCTCCCGGACCCCGTCGACGCCGACCACGTCCAGCCGGCACCGGGTGCCCTTGGCGACCCCGGTGAGCACGACCTTGAGCGTGGTCGCCTTCTCCCCCGGCGACGCGGTCACCGTGGCGTGGACGGAGTCGTTGTCCCCCTTGGCCGTCCGCTCGGCGGCGTCCTCCAGCATGAGCCGCGCGTCACCGTCGGGCGACGAGGGGGCGGCCCTCTCCTTCGCGGAATAGGGGGACGCCTTCTCGGCGAGACTGGGCCGGGGCGCGGACACCGAGGCGTCCTGGGCGGACCGGTCGGGCTGGGTGACCGACCACAGGGTCCCGCCGAGCCCGACCAGCAGGACCGAGGCGGCCAGCGAGAGCAGCACCCGGGTCATCCGGCGGCGTTTGACCCTGACGCTGAGCAGCCGGTCGAGCACCGCCTGGGGCGGGCTGCCCACCTGGGCCACGTCCTCCTCCGACACCCGTCCGAGGAACGCGGCCACCCCGGTCAGCTCCTCGAACTCCGCCTGGCAGCCGGCGCACTCGGCGAGGTGCGCCTCGACGAGCACGCACTCTTCAGGCTCCAGGGCCCCGAGCACGTACGCTCCGAGCGACATCCGTACTTCGTCACAGGTAGTCATCATCATGGCGCGAGCCCCCGCTCCTCCAGCGCCAGCTTGAGTGCCCGAAGCGCGTAATACGTGCGCGACTTCACCGTTCCCGCAGGGATGCCGAGCGCCTCAGCGGCCTCTTTGACCGACTTCCCCTGGTAGTAGACCTCGGCGAGCACCTCGCGGTGCTCGGGCCGCAACGTGGCCAGTGCCTCGGCGACCGCCCACGACTCCACGGCCCGCTCCAGCTCGTCGTCGGCGGGCAGCACGGCGAGCGCCTCGGCGCCCGTCTCCGGAGGACGCGACTTGCGCGCCCGGTGCTGGTCGACGACGAGATTGCGGGCCACCGTGAACAGCCACGCGCGGATGGGGCGCCCGCTGAGAGCGTCGGGATGCCGCCAGGCCCGCAACAGCGTCTCCTGCACGACGTCCTCCGCTCTCCCCGGGTCACCCGTCAGCCGCAGTACGTAGCCGTAGAGTGGCCCGCCGTGTTCGTCGAAGAGCGCTCTGACGAGCTGCTCGTCGGCGGTTCCGGCTTGACTCACATCCTCACGACGTACGGCGGGCCGGATCGGTTCGGACATGGGAGCGTCTCAGCCGTGGAGCGGGACGTCGGACGCCTCGCCGGAGACCTGGAGGCCCTGGGGCACGATCTTCACACCGGTCACCTTGAGGTTGAACGGCAGGTTCTTGATCGGGATCCGGTAGGAGATGAACCGCTCCGGCTGGGGCACCGGGATGCCGCCGCCCAGCGTGACCTGCTCGGGGACGAACCGTACCCCTCCCTCGACCAGCTCGATCTTCATCTTGGCCTTCGCCGGCACCTTCCGGCCCAGCACGGTGATCTCTCCGGTGACGCCGAGACCGTCACCGTCGACCGCGAGCTTGATCCCGCGCGGGGCCCTCTGGTTCAGCGTCTTCAGGGAGACCACCACGACGCCCGCCACGCGCTGGGCGCGTATGTCCACCTGATCGGCGTGGAGCACCAGGTCCTCCAGCGGCGCGGTGACCCCGTAGAGGGTGAAGTCCACGCTGGACAGCTCGACACCGGCCAGGTTCATCGCGCCCGCGGCCACCTTGACCTCGTCGTACCGCCCGGCGACCGCCTGGGTCAGGAAGGGGATGCCGAGGATGGTCACCTCGGGCGGGGTGGCGAGATCGTATTTGGCGGTCGCCCTCGTAGCGATCTCCCGTTGCACCCCGGTGACAGCGACCCTGTCCAGAACCGCGAGGAGAACGAGCAGCAAAACCAGAATAGCGGCCAGCTTTCGCATCCGACTCCCTGTTCATTCCCTTGATCCGGCCAGCGTGCCATCGCAGCACATCCCCCGGCAATGTTTTCCAAAACGCCCGACGGCGGCCGCGTCTGTCCGGAATTTCACAGAATCCCCCCTTCCCCGCCGGGCATTCCGCGCCGGCCCAGCCCGGATCCGCCCGGATCCGGCCGGATCCGGCCGCCACGGCGATCAGCCCCCCGCGAAGGGGGGCAGCACCTCGACCGTCGCCCCGTCGGCGAAGACGATCGTGTCGTGCGCCCGCCTGCCCACCGGATCACCGTCCACCAGGAAGGACGAGCGCTGGATCACCTGGCTCAGCCTGTCGCGGCCGACTGTGACGTTCGTCATCAACTCGGCCAGCGTCGCCGCCTCGAAGGGCTCCTCGGCGACGCCCGCGGCGTCCTTCGCGGCCGCCCAGTAGCGGATCGTGCCCCTTGCCATCTCTGCACCAACTCCTCCGACACACGCACAGTCACCGCGCCATTACGATGAATCCACCAGGGAAACGTGTGTTCACCACGTGGACGCTCACTGGACGCTTCATCCTTGTGGGCTATCCTCACCTACTACGGGACCTGGGCGACGTAGCCCCCGGGTCCTTACGTGTTTGTACGGCCATTGCCGGCATGACGCGGGAAGGAGGCATAGTGAGCAATCTCCTGCTGCTCACCAACGCCCTTGAGCCCTCGACCGAGGTGCTTCCGGCGTTGGGGCTGCTGCTTCACTCGGTCCGGGTCGCGCCGGCGGAGGCGGCCGCGCTGATCGACGCTCCGCCGGCCGACGCCGTCCTGGTCGACGCCCGCCGTGAGCTCGTCCACGCCAAGAGCCTGTGCAGGCTGCTGCGGACCACGGGCATCGCCTGTCCTCTCCTGGTGATCGTCACCGAGGGCGGGCTGGCCGCGATGACCGCGGAGTGGGGCGCCGACGACGTGATCCTCGACAGCTCCGGCCCCGCCGAGGTCGAGGCCAGGCTCCGGCTCGCCGTGGGCCGGCTGAACATGTCGGCCGCCGAGGAGGTCCCGGACGAGATCCGCAGCGGCGACCTGTCGATCGACGAGGCCACCTACACCGCCCGGCTCCGCGGCCGCGCGCTGGACCTGACCTTCAAGGAGTTCGAGCTCCTGAAGTATCTGGCGCAGCACCCCGGCCGGGTCTTCACCCGCGCCCAGCTCCTGCAGGAGGTGTGGGGCTACGACTACTTCGGTGGCACCCGGACCGTGGACGTCCACGTCCGGCGGCTGCGCGCCAAGCTCGGCGCCGAGTACGAATCGCTGATCGGCACCGTGCGCAACGTCGGCTACCGCTTCGTCCCCGAGCGCGGCAACGAGGCCGCCGAGGAGCGCGAGCCCGCCCGCCACTAGCCCTACCGGCTCGACGGGGCACGAGGCCGCCGTACCGGGTCGCGGGGCACGAGCCCGCCCGCCGTACCGGGTCGCGGGGCGGGAGCCCGCCCGCCGTACCGGGTCGCGGGGCGGGAGCCCGCCTGCCGTACCGGCTCGACGGGGTGCGAGTCCGTCCGCCGTATCGGGTCGTGGGGCGGGAGCTCGCCCCCGGGCTCACCCGGTCGTCCGCCGGCCGTATCAGGTCATGCCGTACCGGCTCGACGAGGAAGGCCCACCGGACACCGGTCCGGTGGGCCTTCCTCGTCGAGCCTTCCGCCCCGGCCGCTCCGGGCCGGGAGGGAGCCGGGTCAGGGGATGACGGTGATGTGGTCGGGGACCGGCGGCGTGATCGACGGGTTCGCGGCGAGGTGGGCGGCGAAGGCGTCGATGTCGAGCGGCCCGCTCCACAGGTCCGTGCTGTCCTTGAAGGCCAGGAAGGCGTCGCCCCCGCCGACGAGGAAGTTGTTGGCGGCGACCCGGATGCTCTGGCCGTCCGTGACGTCGACGCCGTCGATCTTCAGGTTGGAGACCTTCGAGCCCCACGCCGCGCCCGTGCTGTAGGTGTAGGTGAGGTTCGACGACGGCTGCAGGATCTTGGTGAAGGGCTGGGCGTTGGGACCGCCGGTGAACTGCTGCTCCAGAACGGTCTTGAGCTGCGCACCGGTGAGCGTGACCACCTGCATGAGGTTGTTGAACGGCTGCACCGTGAAGGCCTCGCCATAGGTCACCACGCCGTCGCCCTCGCCGGCGGGAGAGCCCGCGTAGGTGAGGCCGGTGCGGACGCCGCCCGGGTTCATCAGGGCGACCTGGGCGTTGCCGCCGGTCTTGGTGGCGGCGAGCTGGCCGTCGGCGATGAGGTTGCCCAGGGAGGACTCGCCGGACGGGGAGGCGGTGTTGGTGATGTCGGCGGTGATCCTGCCGATTGGCTTGTTGGCCACCGGCGCGACGCGGTCCTTCCACGTCTGGACGAACGTGGAGATATCCGGGTCCGGGATGACGGTCCGGGTCACGACCTGGTTGTCGGCCACGACCGAGGAACGCACGACGTCACGGGTCCTGACGTCCACCTGGAAGTCGACCTTGGTGATCACACGGCCGAACGAGCCGCCCTGGCTGTACAGGCGCGTGCCACCCTTGGGGTCGGAGACCGTGCACAGGTAGGCCTGGTGGGAGTGACCGCTGAGGATCATGTCGATCTCGGCGTCCACCTGGGTGGCGATCCGGTTGCCCGCTCCCGGCTGGGTGCTGCAGGCGTCGGGAGACTGCCCCGCGGTGACCTGGTCCCCCTCGTGCACCAGCACGACCTGGGCCTTGACGCCGACCAGCTTGAGCAGCTTGGAGGCGACGTTGGCCGCCTTGACCTCGTCGATGAACTCCAGGTCCTTGATGCCCTCGGAGGTGACGATGTTCGGGGTGCTCCGGGTGACCAGGCCGATGAAGCCGATCGGCACGCCGTTCATCCAGCGGACGGTGACCGGGGGCAGGGCGGGGATGCCGTACTCCTTCAGCAGCCCGCGCAGCGAGCCCGTGTTCTGACCGCCGAGCGCGGCGAGCGCCTCCTTCTCGGCGGACGCGTCCGGCCGCTTGAAGATCACGTTGGCGCCGAGGTAGCTGTAGCCCGCGCCCTTCCACTCACCGGCGGGCGAGCAGCCGTCCACCGGGTGGCAGCCGCCGCGCATGATGCGCCGGAGCTCGGCGTAGCCCTCGTCGAATTCATGGTTGCCCACCGCCGAGGCGGTGACGCCGAGCTTGCCGAGGAACTCGACCGACGGCTCGTCGTGGTAGGCCGCGGAGATCAGCGGGGTGGCGCCGATCAGGTCCCCCTGGGCGACCTTCAGGGTGTTCTTGTCCGACAGCTGCTTGAGGTGGGTGGCGACGTAGGCGGCACCGCCCGCCTCCACCGTGGCGCCGTTCTCGTCGACCATGCGGCCGGAGGAACCGGTCGGCGGCTCCAGGTTGCCGTGGAAGTCGTTGAGGGAGAGCAGGCGGACCGGCACCGTCTTGGCGGGCTTGTTGCCCGCCTCGGCAGGTCCCATCGCGAGCACGAGACCGGCCCCGGCGAGGACACCGGCCATGGCCAACCGCTGGAAGGAACGAGACATCATGAACCACGACATTAAAGCGGCAAGCTATGCAAGGAATGTCCGAGAGGTAACGATTAACCCGGCCAGAAGATGGCGGCTTTTGCCAGTCCCCGATGATCCGATGGTGTCCGGGCCCGCCTAGAGTCCAGAACATGAACGCGCGTGTGGAACACCGGGGACGACTTGACGAACGAGAGGTGGCCGCCGTACTCACGGTGGTCGAGGCCGCCACGGAGGCAGACGGGGTCAGACCGCTCAACGAACACGTGATGCTGCACCTGCGCTACGGCGGCGACGAGCGTGCGGGGGCCGTGCTCCTGTACGTCGGGGACGACCTGGCCGGCTACGCGCACGTGGACCCGACGGACCCGGTCGAAGGACCCAGCGGGGAACTGGTGATCCATCCGGCCTTCCGGGGGCGGGGCCACGGGCGGCGCCTGCTGGAGGCCGTACTGGACCGGACAGGGGGACGGCTGCGCCTGTGGGCCCACGGCGGCCACCCGGGAGCCGAGGCCCTCGCCCTGTCGACGGGATTCACCAAGATCAGGTCACTGTGGCAGATGCGCCGCTCGCTGTTCACCGCGATCCCCGGCTTCGACCTGCCCGACGGAGTACGGCTGCGCACGTTCGAGCCCGGGTCCCCCGACGAGGAGGCCTGGGTGGCGCTCAACGCCAAGGCCTTCGCCCACCACCCCGAGCAGGGCGCGTGGACGCTGGAGGACCTGGAGCGGCGCGAGCAGGAGCCGTGGTTCGACCCCGCGGGCTTCTTCCTGGCGGAACGCCTCGCCGGACCCGGCGGCGACGGGGACGGCGGGCCTGCGGACGGGAGCAGCACGGACGGCGGGCCTGCGGGTGGCGGCACCGTGGACGGGGCGCTCAAGGGCGAGGGCGGCGGCGTGGACGGGGCACTCAAGAGCGAGAGTGGCGGCGCGGACGGCGGGCCTGCGCACGGCGACGGCGCGGACGGGGCACTCAAGGGTGAGAGCGACGGCCCGGACGGGGACCGGATCATCGGCTTCCACTGGACCAAGGTGCACGGCGACGGCGGCCACGGGCACGAGCCGATCGGCGAGGTGTACGTGGTCGGCGTCGACCCCGCCGAGCAGGGCGGCGGGCTGGGCAGGTCACTCACCCTGGCGGGACTGTCCCACCTGAGGTCACGGGGTCTGGCCCAGGTCATGCTGTACGTGGACGAGAGCAACACCGCGGCGATCCGCCTCTACGAGAAGCTGGGGTTCACCCGCTGGGACGTCGACGTCATGTACCGGAAGTGACGTTCGGCGCCGGAGACGCCGGGAATGACGCCCGAGGTGACATCCGGCGCCGGAGACGACGCCGGAAGTGGACGCACGGGGCCGGAAACGGCGGAAGTGGGCGTACGGGGCCGGAAACGGCGGAACGCCGGCCGGGGAGACCCCGGCCGGCGTTCCACGGTGACCACTCAGCCGTGATCACCCGACCGTGGTCACTCGACCATCCAGTGGAGCGCGTAGTAGGACAGCGCGGCGACGAGCGCGGCGGCCGGGATCGTGAGGATCCAGCCGGTCACGATGTTGCCCGCGACGCCCCAGCGCACAGCTGACAGCCGCTTGGTGGCGCCGACACCCATGATCGCGCTGGTGATCGTGTGCGTGGTGGAGATGGGGGCACCGAAGCCGATGGCCGCGGTGTAGAGAACGGTCGCGGCGGCGGCCTCCGCGGCGAACCCCTGTGGAGGGGTGAGCGCGATGATCCGGCGGCCGAGGGTCCGCATGATCCGCCAGCCACCGGCGTAGGTGCCGAGGGAGATGGCCGTCGCGGCGGAGAGGATGACCCACTGCGGGATCGGATCGCCGTCCTGCTGGAAACCTCCGACCACGAGCGCCAGGAAGATCACGCCCATGGTCTTCTGCGCGTCCTGCAGACCGTGACCGAGAGCCATGGCGGCGGCCGAGACCGTCTGCGCGTGGCGGAAGCCCCGGTTGGTCTTCGCCGGCTGGGAGTGACGGAAGCCCCACAGGATGCCGATCATGATGATCGCGGCCAGGGTGAAGCCGATCAGCGGGGAGAGGACCATCGGAATGACGACCTTCTCCACCACGCCGTCCCAGTGGACGACGCTCGACGAGGCCAGCGCCGAGCCGACCAGACCGCCGATCAGCGCGTGGCTGCTCGAAGAGGGCAGGCCGAAGTACCAGGTGATGAGGTTCCAGACGATGGCGCCGATCAGGCCGGAACCCACGATCACCAGCCCGTGGCTGCCGTTTGGGGCGTCGATGATGCCCTTGCCGACGGTCGCCGCCACCTGCGTGCCGAGATGGGCGCCCAGGAAGTTCATGGCCGCGGCCATGAAGAGAGCGGCCCTCGGCGTCAGCGCGCGTGTCGAGACCGAGGTCGCGATCGCGTTGGCGGCGTCGTGGAAGCCGTTGGTGTAGTCGAACGCCAACGCCACGACCACCACGCCGATGACGAGTGCGAGCGTGAGGTCCACTTAGCTTTCCTTGACCGCGATCGACTCGATCGTGTTGGCCACGTGCTCGAAGGCGTCGGCGGCCATCTCGAGCTGATCGATGACCTCCTTCATCTTGAGGACGGTCAACGCGTCGTACTCCCCGCCGAAGAGCTTGGCGAGAAGGCGGCGGTAAACCTGGTCAGCCTGGTTCTCCAGCCGGTTGATCTCGATCCAGTACTCGTTCAGGTTTCTCATCGAACGCAGCCGGGGCATGGCCTCGGCGGTCAGCTCGGCGGCCCGCTCCAGCACCTCGACCTGCCGGACGACCTCTTTGGGGAGGTGGTCGATCTGGTACAGGACGATGAGGTCGGCGGCGGCCTCCATGTAGTCCATCACGTCGTCGAGGTTCGACGCGAGACGGTAGATGTCCTCGCGGTCGAAGGGCGTGATGAAGCTCTCGTTGAGCCGGTTCATGATCGCGTGTGTGCGTTCGTCACCGGCGTGCTCGCAGGCGCGCATCTTTTCGGCCAGGGCTTCCCTGTCCGATCCGTCGCTGATGATCTCTACCAACAGACGGGACGCTGTGACGAGGTTGTTCGCCGAGTCGGCGAACAAGTCGTAGTAGCTGTCCTCACTAGGCGTGAGACGCAGGCGCACGTCGTTCTCCAGATGTGCGGGGATGGTCCGCAGAGAAGGGTACGGGTTACCAGCGGAAATACGAACTTCACCCGCTAGACGCCTACTCTTCCAGTTGTCGCTACCCGGCATATACCTTGCGACACTCAGCTTGAGGGAGCCTTGGCGGCATCTTTCCGATGACCGTTTTGCTGGTTTTGGCCATGTTATGCCGAAACTGGTCACGTATGAGCCCCTTCCCGGCGCGATGATCGACGGTGTCACCGGTCCCGTCCCGCCGCACCCCGTCCCGCCGCACCCCGTCCCCTCGCCGCTTCTCCCCGCATCCGCCGAACTCCAGGACCCGCCGAATTCCAGGGCCCGCTGAACTACGCGGCCCGCGACGGACTCCGGGCCCGCCGCGACTCGGGACGCCGCTCTCCGCTCGGGGAGCTCAGGAACCCCGGAATACGGGACCACCGCCGAGGCCGGACTCCCGAGACGGCCACGGTGATTTCCGTCACGCCGCCCGGGAGACGCCTGGACGGCCTCGCAGGGCGACCGTCACGTCCACCCGCCCCGAACCCGAAGTGCGACCGTCACATCCACCTGCCC
>NZ_NGFP01000226.1 GCF_002149035.1 Streptosporangium minutum | reverse complement strand
GGCCGGAGGCGGGAGACGGCTGGGGGCCGTCAGGGGGCGGACAGCAGGAAGTGGTGACGAGATCGCCGGTCGTCCCGACCCTCGTCACCACTTCTCGGCTTCCCGTAGCGAGCCTTCGCCCACGGGCTTCCTACCCGACCGGGACCTTCCTCTTGGCGGGCGCCCCGGTCGCGGTGCTCTGCCGGGGGGCCGCGGCGCCCTTCCCGCCGAACAGCCCCTTCCACAGGATGCGCAGGAGGATGGCCGGGCGCATGAGCGACTCGGGACGCTCGACGAGGCCGGCCGTCCGCATGTAGGCGGCGGTGACCGTGCCGTCGCGCGACGCGGCCTTCTGGACCAGCGCCAGGAAGGCCTGCTGGACCCGGATCGCTACCGTGCGCTCCCCCTCGACGCCGGGGAAGCCGAGGTCCACGGTGTTCGTCATCTGCCACGGCGGGTCGACGACGTCACGGGCGAGGTCCCGGAAGTACTGGCCCGGCTGCGGCGCGGCGCCGCTGTGCAGGTGGTCGCGGATGGTCAGCGCCCCGAGCGCCGCCACGGTCATCCCCTGGGCGTACACCGGGTTGAAGCAGCACACGGCGTCACCGGTCACCAGCAGGCCGTCCGGCAGGCGCTCCATGTCCTCGTAGCGGCGCCGCAGGGTCGTCGGGAAGCGGAAGGCCACCGGCTCGTCGAGGGGCTCGGCGTGCTGGAGGGCGTCGTAGATGTCCGGAACCGCCAGCGACTTCACCCAGGCGTAGAGGCCGGCCTGGTCGGTGGGCGGGTGGTCGCCGAGGATGCCGTAGGTGGTCAGCTCGACCCGGTCGCCGTCGGTCTTGGTGAAGATCGCGCCACGGGGCAGCTTGGCCGACGCGACGGGGTTGATCGACAGGTCGCCGTGGTACGGGTCGGCGAGCAGCCGGTAGTGCTGGGTCACGTAGCCCAGGCCGATCTTCTTGCGGTCCTCCTTGACCCGCGGGTAGCCGAGGTCCTCCAGCCAGATGGGGGTGCGCGAGCCCCGGCCGGTGGCGTCGACCACCAGATCGGCGCTGATGACCTCCTCGACGCCGCCCTCCTCAAGGCTCTGCACCCGCACGCCGTTGACCCGGCTGCGGTCCGGCGTCGTCTCCAGGCCGAGGATGTCGTGCTTCTCGACGAAGAGGACGTTGGACAGGACCTGCGTCCGCTCGCGGATGTGGCGCTCCAGCATCGGCCGGCTCGCGGCGACGCACACCAGGCCGGCGTTCTGCTGCTTCACCCGCTTGCCGTTGAAGTACCAGCGCACGTCCCCGGCCAGGTCCCCGGTCGGCACGCCGTCCGCGAACAGCTCCTCGGTGATTCCGGGGAACAGCTCCTCCATGACAAGCTGGCCGCGGGCGAGCAGCCCGTTGATGTGCCGTCCCTGCGGACAGCTACGTCGCGGCCCCTCCACCCCGACCAGGACATCGCGGTCCACTATGAGCACTTCGTCGTAAGCATCGGCGAGCACCCTGGCCGCGAACAGCCCAGCAAGGCTTCCGCCGAGCACCACCGCGCGAGTATTGGTTGTATCGCTCACGGTTACCTCCTCAAATCCCGGATTTGGATCATGCGTCGCCGAAGGGATGTATCGATCCGCCGATCCCTGACTTCCCCGCTACCGCCGGCCGCGAGCCCGGCCCTGCCCTGTCGGCCGCCGACCCCCGGCGGCAGCCGGGGGCCGGAGCGAACGGGAGGATGACCGGTCAGCTGGGGACCGAACCGACCAGGCCACCGTCGACGACGAGCTCCTGACCGGTGATGTACGACGCGCGGGGCGACAGCAGGAAGACGACGGCGTCGGCGATGTCCTCGGCGTGGCCCAGCCGGCCCAGCGCCACCTGGCTCCGGAAGAACTCCTGCACCTGCTCGTTGCCGCCGGTGACGGCATCGAACATGTCCGTCGTGACGTGGCCGGGTGTGACGGTGTTGACCCTGATGCCCCGCTCGGCCAGGTCGGGGGCGAAGGTACGGGCCAGGTTGAGCACGGCGGCCTTGCTCGCCGCGTACACCGAGGCCAGGCCGACGCCGCGGTGCACCAGCCACGACGCGTTCAGCACGATCGACCCGCCCTCGTCGAGAAGCGGCAGGGCCTTCTGGACGGTGAAGAACGTACCCTTGAAGTTGGCGCCGACCACCTGGTCGAAGTCGGCCTCGGTGACGTCCGCGGTGCGTGCGGACAGCGCGACCCCGGCGTTGGCGAACACACCGTTCAGGCGGCCGAACCGCTGCTGAACCTGGGCGATGAGCCCATCGAGGTCGCCGGTGCGTGCCACGTCGGTGGGTACGGCGAGCACCTTGTCGCCGGCGTCGAGGTCCTTCACGGCAGCCTCGAGCCGATCGCTGCTGCGCCCGGCGAGCACCACGCTCGCCCCGGCGCCTACGAGTCGTCGCGCGGTGGCCAGGCCTATGCCGCTGCCACCCCCAGTGACCAGTACGGTCTTTCCTTCAAATTCGGACATGCCATTAGCATCACATCCGTCTGTTATGCGAGGCATCTCCTGTGTTGCGGTGTATTCTCGCCCGACATTTGACTTTTCCGCGGCCACCACTGCGTGATCGGACATTGTCCCGCGAACACTTTCTGTCGCACGTGCCGCTTTCTCGATACGGATGCTCTCCGGCACGCATGGAGCCTTTTCCGCGCGTTCAGCGTTTTCTCCGCACAAACCGCTGTCCACGCGAACGGCCTTTTCCGCGCGCGGATCCTCCGCCGCCCCGGCAATTCTCGTCACATGAACGGCCGTTCTCCCGCGAACGGCCGTCGCCACATGAACGGCCGTTGTTCCGCGTGGGGCCGTCGCAACGTGAGCGGCCGTTGTTCCGTACGCGGCCGTCACCACATGGGCGGCCGTTGTCACGCGGCCGACCGTTGTCACGCGGCCGGTCTCCGCCCATGGCGGGGCCGACGTCGCCGGGGGCGGCTCCATCAGGCGGCCCGCGACCGGCGCTCACCCATCGAGGAGGCCGTTCCTGGCGTGCCACAGGTCTCCGGAGGTGGACAGGTCCGGCACCGTCCAGCCGTCCAGGTCGTACTCCCCCAGGCACTCGTCGACAAAGGCCTTGTAGTCGTCGACCTGGCCGTTGGCGAGCTGCCCGAACAGCAGTTCCACGCGGGTGTTCTCGTGGTTGCCGGCGTAGTTGCGCTCGTACAGCTCGTGCCGCCCGCCGAACTCGCTGCCGACCGCGTCCCAGAGCAGCTTCATCAGCTTGACCCGCCCCATGGCGTCGACCCCGCCCGAACCACGGACGTACTTGTCCAGGTAGGGCCGGATGTCCGGGTTCTTGAAGTCGTCGGCGCTGGAGTTGACGTAGATCAGCCCGCTGGCCACGTCCTGCAGGATGATCTCCCTGATCCTCGGGTAACCGACCTGTGAGAACCACCGGTAGGCCATCCCGTACTGGGGGTTGGGCAGGAGCGCGCCGTTCTTCCACTCGACCGGGTTGCGCACTGCCGCGTCGGAGAACGCCCAGAACAGGTTCCGCCACGCGAGGACCTCGCCCAGCCGGCTCTGCACGCCCCGGAAGTCCGCGGTGCCGGTGATCTCCAGCGCCTTGGCCAGTAGGCCGGCGATGAACTCCAGCTTCACCGCCAGGCGCGTGCACCCGTGGAAGGTGAAGCGCTCGATGAACCCGGACTGGCCGGTGAAGAGCTGGACCTTGCCCAGATCCCCGTAGATGAACACGTTCTCCCACGGGATGAGCACCTTGTCCAGCACGAGGATGGTGTCGTTCTCGTCCAGCCGCGAGGAGAGCGGGTAGTCGAACGGGCTGCCCATCACCGCGGCCGTGGCGGAGTAGGAGGGGCGGCAGATCAGCTTCATCCCCGGCACGCCCATCGGCACGGTGGCCACCAGCGCGAACTTCTTGTCCTTGATCGGCAGGCCGTAGTGGGCGATGAAGTTGTAGTGGGTGAGCGCGGACCCGGTGGCGACGACCTTGGCCCCGCTCACGATGAGACCGGCGTCGGTCTCCTTCTCCACGTGGATGAACACGTCCGCGACCTCGTCCGCAGGGCGGCTGCGGTCGACCGGCGGGTGCACGATCGCGTGGTTCCAGTACAGGACCTTCTCCTGCGACTCCCTGTACCAGCGCCGCGCGTTGTCCGCGAAGGGCTCGTAGAAGTCGGCGTTGGCGCCGAGCGTGCCGAGGAACGACGCCTTGTAGTCCGGGCTGCGTCCCATCCATCCGTAGCTCATGCGGGCCCAGGCGGCGATGGCCTTCTGATCGGCCACGAGGTCGTCCACGCTGCGCGGCGTGGTGAAGAACCGGTGGGTGTAGCCGTCGCTCCCGGTGTCCGTCGGCGCGGTGAGGACGTCACGCTTGTCCGGGTCGTGCAGCGCGTCGTACAGCCGCGCCGTCATGCGGACGGGGTTGCGGAAGGCCGGGTGCGAGGTGACGTCCTTGACGCGGTCGCCGTACAGGTAGATCTCACGGTCGTCGCGCAGGCTCTCGATGTACTCGTCGCCGGTCAGAGGACGCGTCTTCCGCCGCGCTCCGGTCGTGACGGCGGCATCCTGAAGATCGGTCATCGGGCTTCTCCCTCTTCTCGCAACTCAACTCCTGCATGAATCGGTGGCTGTCGAGCGTTCCTGACCGACGGGACGTGCTCGGAGAAGTTCGCGATCGTCCGCACGCGCGCCAGCAGAACTCGGGAAACGCCGAAGCCTGAGCGCTCCGGACGGCGCGTCCGGCTCGACGGTGTCGGCGGGCGCGTCGGCATTCTGCTGTAGGTTCCGATGCTGGCATTCGGAGGCGGCGCGCGGCTTCTCCCAGGTTGCGAGATCCGCGCGCCGCCATTTCTCCGGCCCATCGGCCCCGGCTCCGGAAACCGTTCCTGAGCGGGGATCCTCCACCTGGTGCGCCCCGCCGGGACCGACGGCCGGCAATCCATTCGCAATCCAGAAGATGCGTCCGCCGGGCCGCCGGTGCGACCGTCGGATGGTTAGCATCGGCGGACCGGTGCGGCGGCCCTTTCTCGTCTGAATTCCTTGGGAGGAAATGGTGTTGACGACCGATGCCCCGACGCGGGAGCAGCTTGTTCGTCGCGCGTCCGAATTGCTGCCCGTTCTTCGGAAGAACGCGGTCTGGTCGGAGGAGAACCGGCGCATTCACGACGAGTCGATCGAGGCACTGGCCGACGCCGGAATCTTCAAGATGAGGGTGCCGGCCCGCTACGGCGGATACGAGTCCGACACGCGCACCCTGGTCGACGTGGCCGCCGAGCTCGGCCAGGCCGACGGCTCCACCTCGTGGGTGGCGTCGGTCTACACGATTCCGACCTGGATGACGTGCCAGTTCCCGGACGCGGTGCAGGACGAGGTGTTCTCGACCCCGGACGTGCGGGTGTGCGGGACGTTGAGCCCCACCGCGATGGCCGCTCCGGCCGACGGCGGGGTCGTGGTCAACGGCAAGTGGGCGTTCATCAGCGGCGCCCTGCACAGCCACTGGCAGGAGATCGTGGCGATCCTGGTGCCGCCGGCCGGTGAGCCGTACCCGATCATGGCGCTGGTCCCGCTGTCGGATCTGCAGATCGTGGACGACTGGCACACCTCGGGCCTGAAGGGCACGGGCAGCGTCAGCACGATCGCGGCCGACGTGTTCATCCCGGCCGAGCGGGTCCTGCCCCTTCCCATGGTGTTGCAGGGGCAGTCCGCCTCGGCGCTGAACGCCGGCTCCCCCATCTACCGGGCTCCGCTGCTCCCCGTCGCCTCCGCCTCCTCGGTCGGAACCGTGCTCGGGCTGGCGAGGGCCGCCAGGGAGGCGTTCTTCCAGCGGCTCCCCGAGCGCAAGATCACCTACAGCGGCTACGCGAGCCAGGCCGAGGCTCCGCTGACCCACCTGCAGGTCGCCGAGGCCGCGATGAAGATCGACGAGGCGGAGTTCCACGCCCACCGCCTGTCGACTCTGGTGGACACCAAGGGCGTCGAGAACGCGCCCTGGACGCTGGAGGAGCGCGCCAGGGCACGTGCCGACATGGGCGCGGTGTGCCGGCTCGGCAAGGAGGCCGTGGACATCTACGCCCTGGCCAGCGGCGGCTCGTCGGTCTACAGCAGCCAGCCGATCCAGCGGATCGCGCGCGATGTCCAGGCCGTCAACCTGCACGCCCTGATGCATCCGAACACCAACGCCGAGCTGTACGGGCGGATCCTCTGCGGCCAGGAGCCCGACACCCTCTACCTCTGACCGCCACCGGCCTTCCGCATCGACTCAACGGATCGACTCAACGGAGAAGGAACATGACCACGACCGCCCCCGCATCCACCATCACGGGTCCCTCCGCCGACGACCAGGCCGCCGTCGCCGCCATCCCGCAGCGCATCATCGCGGCCTGGGCCGGCCACGACGGCGCCGCCTTCGCCGACGTCTTCACCGAGGACGGGTCGATGATCCTGCCCGGCGTCTACCGCAAGGGCCGCGACGACATCCGCTCGTTCATGTCGCAGGCGTTCGCCGGGCCGTACAAGGGCACCCGGGTGACCGGCCGGCCCATCGACATCCGCTTCTTCAGCGCCGAGGCCGGGGTGCTGATCACGCTGGGCGGCGTGCTGGCGCCCGGCGAGACCGAGGTCTCGGACGAGCGGGCCGTCCGGGCCTCCTGGGTGGTCGTCAAGCGGGACGGTGAGTGGCGGCTCGCCGCCTACCAGAACAGCCCTCGCGGCGACGCCTGAGAGGCACGGGCACCATGACTGTTCACGAGACGACGCATGCGCCGGACGACCTGGAGATCCGTACTCCGCTCGCCTTCAACCAGGAGTTCCTGTGCGCGTTCGACAACGGCGAGGCCGACGGGGCCTTCGGTAACCGGCACACCCTGGTCTTCGGCTGGCGGCTCAGCGGGGCGGTCGACACCGGCGCGCTGCAGGGGGCCCTGGACGACGTGGTGGCACGTCACGAGGCGCTCCGCACGTCGATCGTCCGCGGCGCCGAGGAGCGGTACCAGAGGATCCACCCGCCCGGCTCCGTCGAACTGGTGGTCAGCGACCTCCCGGCGGACGACCCCCGCCCGCGTGACGTCCGGGCGGAGGAGTTCCTCAACGAGCTCGACGCGGGCACGTACAGCGTGGGGAGCCTCCCCCACCTGCGGGCCCGCCTGGGGCGGTTCGACGACAACGACGCGGTGCTCGTGCTCGTGCTGCACCACACGGCGGGCGACGCGTGGTCGATGCAGGTCATCATCCGCGACCTCGCCGCCCGCTACGCCGCCCGCCGGGGATCGCAGGCCCCCGCCCTCCCGGACGTCCACCAGTACGGGGAGTTCGCCGTCTGGCAGCTGGAGAGCGCGGGCGGCGCCGAGATGGGCAGGGCGCTCGAATACTGGGGGGAGAAGCTGCGCGATGCCCGCATTCTCGCCATCCCCACGGACCGGCCGCGCGACGGCGGGCTCACCAACGTGTACGCGGCGCACCGCTTCGTGTTCGACGGGGAACTGACCTCCGCGACCCTGAAGTTCTCCAAGGCGGCGCGGAGCTCGGCGTTCATGGTCATGGTCGCGGCCTACAACGTGCTTCTGCACAAGAAGACCGGGGTCACCGACATCGTCGTCCCGACGTTCACCTCGGGCCGATCCGACGAGCGCTTCATGGAGACCGTCGGCCCCATCTTCAACTACCTCACGTTGAGGACGGACATCACCGGCTGCGAGACCTTCCGCGAGGTGGTCGCGCGGACCCGCGCGACCTGTTTCGAGGCCTACGGGAACGACATCCCGTTCCCGCTGATCGCGCACGGCAACCCCGGGCTCGTGAGCCCGTTCGCGGACGACGGCGTGGCCGTCGTCGCCTTCGAGGTCCTCCAGGCTCCGTCCGAGGTGGAGGAGGCGATCGGGGGCCTGACGTACTCCGAGATACGGCGGCGGGTGCTGCCGCAGCCGCTGAGCTCGCACATTCCGAACGGCGCGCTGTGGGCGATGGACGTCCTCCCCTCGGGGGAGATAGCCGGGAGCCTCAAGTTCGACCGCAACCGCTTTGACGAGAGCACGATAGTCGACCTGGTGTCGGACTTCCGTCAGGTGCTGTGGAACGCGGTCACCGGCCCCGACCGGCCGCTGCGGGAGATCTGAGTCCCGCGACGCGGCCACCGTGTCACCGCTCGTGAGCCAACCATCCGAGATAGGGGATGTGCGCAGCAATGACAGCCGTCACCAGTGTTCCCGAACACGCATTTCCTTCCCCGCCCGAGCCGCGACTCACTCCGGCGGAGATCATCGCGAGGGCCGAGGCGATCGCACCGACCCTGATCGGCCGCCAGGCCGAGACCGAACAGCGCACCTTCTACGCGCAGGACACCCACGAGGAGTTCGCGAGGGCCGGTTTCTACCGGATCCTGGTCCCCCGGCGTTACGGCGGCTACGAGTTCGGGACCGACACGTTCCTGCGCGTGGCGATGGCGCTCGCGCGCGGGTGCCCGTCGACCGGCTGGATGTACCTTTTCGGCGCCGCGCACGCGCTCGCGGTGGCCACGCTGTTCGACGAGCGGGCGCAGGCCGAGCTCTTCAGCTCCGGTGACTTCATCTGCCCCGCCACGGTCGCGCCCAGTGGCACCGCCGAGCGTACGGCCGACGGCTGGGTGATCAACGGCGTCTGGTCCTACGCCTCCGGCTCGCCGTACGCCACGCACTTCATCGGTCACACCCTCGTGCCGCAGGCGGACGGGCAGCCGCCGGCCCCTCTGCTGTTCATCGCCCCGCGCGACCAGTGGAAGCGCCTGGACGACTGGGGGCAGCAGCTGGGGCTGAAGGGGAGCGGATCGCACAGCGTCGCCATCGTCGACGGGCACGTCCCCGACCACTTCACCCGCGGTTTCCACATGAGCCAGGTCACCGTCACCGAGGGCACACCGGGCCGCGCGCTGCACGGCAATCCCGAGTACGGAGGCGGGCCGCTCAGCTTCATGCTGCTCGAACTCGGCGCCCTCGCGGTGGGCATGGCGAAGGGAGCGCTCGACGCCTACGAGGACCTGATGCTGACGCGGACGACGATCTACCCGCCCATCGTCCTGCGCGTGGAGGATCCCGACTTCCAGCTCAGGTACGGCGAGGCCACCGGAATGATCAGCACGGCCGAGGCCGCTCTCCTGAACGGGATCCAGCAATGGCGTGACACGTGCGCCGAGGGCCCGGAGGCGTTCACCAGGGAACAGGAATGGCGGCTCGCCACCATCAGCCGGGAAGTGGTCCGGCTGTGCTGGCGAGCGGTCGAGGGGGAGCTGTTCCCCACCGCCGGTTCCAGCTCGGTCCGCCACGGTGACCGCATCGAACGTGTGTGGCGTGACATGTCCACGCTTCACAGCCATGCCGGATACGCCGTCGTCCTGAAGAGCATGGCGAACCGGGAACTCACCAAGGCCCGGTTCAACATCGAGTAACCGCGGCCGCCGACGCGAACGGGCCGCCCAGCCTTCTGGGCGGCCCGTCACTGATGCGGGATGTCGATTCCGGCCGCGCGCAGCTCCGCCTCGACCAGCGCGTTCAACCGGGCGATGGCCGGCTCCTGGTCTTCTCGGTGGTGGTTGACCAGTCCGTACCGGGCGGCGGCGTCGGACCGGTTCCCGGACCTGGTCGGCATCGCCAGCACCGCACGGTTGGCCAGCAGCTTGCCGGCCAGCGCGGAGGCCAGCTTCTCGATCCGTGGGTCGTCCGGATCCCAGAACCTCGCATCCAGGCCGCGCTTGGTCAGCTCGACGAACTCGGAGTCGCCGAGCGAATGTTCGAGCTGGGTCAGGAAGCTGTCGAAGATCTCCGGAATCAGCGCCCGGGCCAGCACCAGAGCCTCCCGCTGAGTGGCCACGTAGTCGGAACCGAAGCCGAGATCGGCGAGTCGGTCCAAGAGCGCGCAGGCCCGGTCGGGCAGCAGGGCCCGGTCGCCATGGTCGAGCCGGTGCAGCGTGTCGCGGCGCGCGATCAGGTCCTCGATCCGTTCGGTGAGCCGACGACGGACGTCGTCCAGGGCGACGGCGAACCTCTCGGGATCGGCGTCGAGCAGGTCACCGATCTCGGCCAGCGGCACGCCGGCCCCGGCCAGGGTCCGGACCTGGACCAGCCGGAGCAGGTCGGCCGACCGGTAACGGCGGTAGCCGGAACCGTCGCGTTCCGGCTCGGCGACCAGGCCGAGGCGGTGATAGTGCCGCACTGTCTTGATCGTGACGCCGACGAACGCCGCCGCCTGACCGATCGTGAGCCCGTCTGCCATCGGCTCAGCGGACCCGCAGATCGAGGGCGGCCGGATCGTGGGCGGCTGCGGTCTCGCGGACCGCGTCGGCGACGGCGACGGCGACGGCGCAGAAGTCCTTGCGCAGGATCGAGCCGTGGTCGCCGGCGACCTTCGAGCTTGCCTTGAGGCACGGGTTGCGGACGATCACAGGGGCGAGGATAGCGCGCGTCTGTTCAAGCTCATCACCCTTGTCGCCGAGGCCGGCACCCGGGCGACCACGTACCGCACCGGGACGGTCGACGTGTCGGGGGCCGGGCCGGAGGCGGCGTGGAGTGCGCGGGACTCGATGGCGATCTCGGCATGCCGGCCGGCGCGGACCGCGGCCAACGCCTGGTCCAGGCCAGGGATTCTTGCGATCAGTGCCGGTCAGCCCGTAGCCGCGACAGGGGTTGACCTTGACCTTGGGTCAGGGCGCACGCTCATCGCATGGCCGCCTCGAAGGGGCCGGTAGCCACCAGGGCCGCCGTGGGATCGAACACTGTAGACAAGGACTTTCATGATGGGTACGAGCAACAGCGGCTTCTCCGAAGCAGGGCTGCGCAGACTGCGCGACGTGCTGGCACGGCATGTCGAGTCCAAACGGATTCCCGGGCTGGTCGCCCTGGTCAGCCGGGGCGGCCAGACGCACGTCGAGGCGATCGGGACGATGCGTCATGACGGTGGCGCGCCGATGCGCCGGGACACGATCTTCCGGATGGCCTCCACGTCCAAGCCGGTCACGATGGCGGCGGCGATGGTCCTGCTCGATGAGTGCAGGCTGCGGCTGGACGACCCGGTGGATCCGTGGCTGCCCGAACTCGCCGACCGCCGGGTGCTGAAGCGGCCCGACGGCCCGCTGGACGACACCGTGCCGGCACGGCGGCCGATCACCGTGCGGGACCTGCTGACCTCCACCTTCGGGCTCGGGGTGGATTTCGCGTTGCTGGACTCCCCGATCAGGGCCGCGATCTTCGAGCGGACCGACTACAGCGTGGCATCCGGGCCGGCGCCCGAGCCGGACGAGTGGATGCGCCGCCTCGGCGAGCTGCCGCTGTCGTACCAGCCCGGAGAGCGGTGGCAGTACGACCTCAGCAACGAGGTGGTCGGCGTGCTCGTCGCCAGGGTCACGGGCCGGCCGTTGGAGACGTTCCTGCGTGAACGCGTCCTCGATCCGCTGGGGATGAAGGACACCGGTTTCCACGTGCCCGCCGGCAAGATCGACCGGCTGCCGCCCCTCTACGGGCCCGATCCGCAGACCGGAGAGTTCACCGTGTGGGACGAGGCGGCAGGCGGAAGGGTCAGCCGGCCTCCGGCGTTCCAGGGCGGCGGCGGCGGGCTGGTCTCCACCGCCGACGACTACCACGCCTACTTCCGGATGCTGCTGAATCACGGGATGCACGGGAGCGAGCGGATCTTGTCCCGGCCCGCCGTCGAGCTGATGACCACCAACCGCCTCACGCTCGAGCAACAAGCCGCCCGGGACGCCATGTACAGGAACATCGTCCATCTGTCGGCCGGCCAGGGGTCGCAGGGCGGCTGGGGCTTCGGGATGGCGGTGCGCACCTACCGCCGCGACTACGCGCCCATCGGCCAGTTCGGCTGGGACGGCGGTACCGGCACCACCGTCCACGCGGACAGGACCAACCAGCTCACCGGAGTCCTGCTCACCCAGGTCGGGATGTCCACCCTGGATTCACCGCGGGCTATCCACGACTTCTGGGCCACGCTCTACCAGGCCATCGACGACTGACAACGAGGTCGCCGAGTTCGGCGTGGCCGGTCCACATGCGCGGACGCCGGGCAGAGCGGGCACAGCCGCTTCCGGCAGTGCAGGGACGCCGGCGACTTCGCAGCCCTGCTGGAGGGCCTGGTCGCGGAAGCCGCACAACGCGGCGAGGTGGACTCGTCCCCGGCCGGCGGGGACTCCGCCACCGCCCGGCCCCACCACGACGCCGCCGGGACGCACCTCGGCCAGGACGTCCCAGCAAGATCCACGTCACTCTGCAGGCTTGGCGAGGCATCGCCGTCCGCTACGGCAAGACCCCTGAGAACTACCTCGCCGGCCTCCGCCTTCGCGCCACGATGATCTGGATCAAGGACCTCACCCGGACCACCCCTTGATCACAACCAGATACGCGCCCTAGTCGGCGGGGCGGAAGCGCATCGCGGACCACGTGTCGTCCACCGACACCTGCCCGATGGGGCGCATCCCGTGCTCGACCATGATCGTGGCCAGGCTCTCGCGGTTGATGTCGGCCCGGTTCGCCTTGGGGTAGGCCACCCACAGGGCGTTCTGCCCGCCCAGCCGCCCCTCCTGCGCGCTGAGGATGTCGCGCAGCGAGCCGACGTTCTGGGCGAAGATGAGAGCGGTCGCCGCCTGGTCCGGCCCGTCCGCCTGGTGCACGTTCTCCGGGAGCGGCTGGATGAGCTCCAGGTAGGAGGAGTCCGAGGACCAGACGGCGGTGTCCGGCTTGATGAGCAGCTTCTGTGCGACGGACTTGGTAGCCATGGCGCGTTGTCCTTTCAGTCGGTGGTGCCGTCCCGGACGGCCCACCCGGCTCAGTCGGTGGTGCCCCGTGTCCCGGGACGGCCCACCCGGCCGGGCGACCGGGCGGGGCCGCCGGGTCACCGGCGGCACGGTTGCCTTACTTGTCTGCCAGTCCGTAGGTGAGGTAGAGGACGCCCGTGCTGAAGGTCTGGGAGTCGATGAGCTTCAGGGGCACCTGGTCGCCGCCGTCCTCGAACAGGCGCTTGCCGGAGCCCACGACGATCGGGTGGACCAGCAGCCGCAGCTCGTCGAGCACGCCGGCGCGCAGGAGCGAGCGGACCAGGGTGGCGCTCCCGGTGATCGAGATGTCCTTGCCGGGCTGCTCCTTCAGCTTGGTGAGCTCCTCGACGACGTTGTCCTTGATCAGGGTCGAGTTCTGCCACTCGACCTTGTCCAGGGTCGTGGAGACGACCAGCTTGGGCGTGTCGTTCATCTGGTCCGCGAGCTGGTTGCCGGTGCCGGCCTGGCTCGGCCAGTAGCCGGCGAACTCCTCGTAGGTCCGCCGTCCCAGCAGCATCGTGTCGGCCGCGGCCATCTGCGCGCCGACCGCCGCCCCCATCTCGTCGCTGAAGTAGGTGAAGTGCCACTTCTCCGGCGACTCCGTGACGCCGTCCAGCGACACGAACAGACCTGCGGCGATCTTCCTCATTCTGATCTCCTCGTACTGTCATCGTGAATGTCGGTTGTCACACGGTGTCCGGCGACCGCTCCGCCGCCTCCGTAGCGGAGAAGTGGGCCGCCCACGTGCGGTGGGGGTCGTGTGGCGCCCCGGAGGGCCTCCGCCGCGCCGGGCCGTACCTCGGTGTCCGGAGGGGGCGGCGCCGCCTGCCGGGAGCCCACGCGGGGCCGGCGGCGAGCTCGCTCGCGTCCGGGGGAGGGCGGGCGGCCGGCGGCCCGGCCTCTCCGCTCCGGCGGGGCCTCTGCCACCGCCGGGTTCTCCGGCACCACCGTCTGGAACATGCGACGATCGTCCTACCGACAATAATATTTGTCAAGGGCAAAAAAATCGTCCGGCGGGCAGGCCTCGTCATGACAGCCCGCCCGCCGTTTCGCGCGTACGCCGATCGTCCGGCCGGCCCGCTCCCGGTGGTCCGGAGGTCTCACCGCGCGATCCCATGGGCCCATCCTTCGCCCGCCCGCCCTCCGGCGCTTCTTCTGGCGTGCTGTGTTCCGGATGGGCCCGCCGGATCCTCGTGTGCCGGTCAGCGGGCGGCGGCTCCGACGGCCACCGGGGCGGTCAGGCGGACCGGCAGGGCGCGATGACCGTTCATGATGAACGTCGGCAGCGGCTCCAGGTCCTCCCGCCCGACGGCGAGGCTCAGCTCGGGGAAGCGCTCGAACAGCGTGGACAGGCCGACCGTCGCCACCAGGCGGGCCACGCCGGTACCGAGGCAGTAGTGCGGGCCGTGACCGAAGGACAGGTGCTCCTTGTCGGCGCGGGTGATGTCGAAGCTGTCGGCGCCCTCGCCGTGCAGGGCCGGGTCACGCCCGACCGCGCTGTAGTTGATGAGGATCGGGTCGCCCCGGGGAATCGTCACGCCGTCCAGTTCGATGTCCTCGACCGCGTAGCGCAGGGGCAGGTGCGCCAGGGGCGACTCCACCCGGAGGGTCTCGTCGATCACGTCGTCCCACGAGGCGAGCCCGGACCTGACGAGCTGGAGCTGGTCGGGGTGGGTGAGCAACGCGGTGATCGCGTTGTCGAAGAAGTTGATCGTGGTCTCCGAGCCGGCGCCGAGGATCGCGAAGATCGTGTCGGTCAGCTCGACCTCGGTCAGACGCGAGCCGTCCTCGTCCCGCGCGGCGATCAGGTCACTGGTGATGTCCTCGCCCGGCTCCAGGCGCTTGGCGGCGATGAGGTCCTCCATCGCGCCCCGCCAGCCGGCCAGCACGGCCTGGGCCTGCTCGGGGGTGACGGTGGTGTCCACCATCATGTCGATGACCTTGGCCGTCTTCACGCGGGCGTCTTCGGACATGCCGATCAGGTCGGCCACGAGACGGGCGGGCAGCGGGTAGGCGAACCGCTCCCGCAGGTCCACCACCTCACCGGGTCCGGCGGCCTCCAGGGCGTCCACGAGCTGGTTGGTCAGCTCCACGATCCGCGGCCGGATCGCCTCGGTACGGCGCGGCGTGAACGCCTTGCCGACCAGCCTGCGCAGGCGGATGTGGTCCTTGCCGTACGCGGTGACCATGTTGTCCATCGCGATCCAGCTGATCATCTCCCAGTCCGGCGGGATCTCTCCGTTGATGAAGGCCGGCCAGTGGTTGCGGGCGCTCTTGGTGACCCGCGGGTCGGTCAGCATCTGCTTGATCACGGCATGGCTGTTGATCGACCAGGCGAGCACGCCACCGGGGAGCTCCACCTGCGTCGCGGGGCCCTGTGCCCGCAGGCCGGCGGCTTCAGCGTGGATGTCCCGGCCGGTGGTGTCGAGGGCGACGGGGCAGCGAATCTCCATGGATCTCTCCAAGATCTCGTCGGTAGGGCAAGTCGGGGTGCCAACACCAGCGAAACGCGTCACGGGTATCGAGGACGGAGCAGGAATTCTGGAAGGGTGTCCGGTGGCGATTGAGCCCCGTCTGCCGTGCCGGGGGATCGACTCCCGAGCCGGGTGGTCACGCCCCTTTCCGCCTCGACGTCTGCAGTCGTCGAGGCGGGAAAGGAATTCGAATCTTCTTCCTCCTCTTGAGGCTCAAAGCTATTCAATGCGGACCACATCGATGAGTAGGCCGGCCGGGGTCTCCGAATTCGAAGCCCTTCTCCGCTGTCGCGCCGGCTTTTCTCTCGATTCCAGCTACACAGGCAGCGTGTCATCCGCCCGTTCGCCGACGCATCTTCCGGATTGCGCTCCCCGGACCGCACCGCTCTTTCCCGCCGGCCACGCGCCTTTTCCC
>NZ_NGFP01000225.1 GCF_002149035.1 Streptosporangium minutum | reverse complement strand
CGTCAAGGCCGTGCCGCCGACGAGGGCCGAGCTCGACGCGGCCAGGGGCCGGACGCTCCCGGACGTGCTCGGGCCGTCGCTGGACGTGCTGTTCTGCGGTATCAACCCCGGCCTCTACTCGGCGGCCACCGGTCACCACTTCGCCCGGCCGGGCAACCGGTTCTGGCCCGCGCTGCACCGGTCCGGCTTCACGCCCCGGCTGCTCGACCCGGGGGAGCAGGAGCTGCTCCCCTCCTTCGGGCTGGGCATCACGAACGTGGTGGGACGGGCCACCGCGCAGGCGGCGGAGCTGACGCCTGAGGAATTCCGCGAGGGCGGGGCGCGGCTGGCGCGGCTGGTCGCCGGGACCCGGCCCCGGGTGCTGGCCGTGGCGGGGGTGACCGCCTACCGGACGGCGTTCGGGCAGCCGAAGGCGGCCGTCGGGCCACAGGAGACCGTGATCGGCGACACCGCGGTCTGGGTGCTGCCCAACCCGAGCGGCCTGAACGCCCACTGGACGCTGGAGGGGATAGCGGGGGAGATGCGACGGCTCCGGGAGTCCCTGCGCTGAGCGCGCCGCCGTACGGTCGCCCTCCCCCGCGGGCCGGGCCCGGACCTGGCCGCCACCGCTCCCGCCGCACGGTCGCCGACCGCCCCCGCGGACCGGGGCCCCGTACGGCTCCCGCCGCCCTCGCCGGCCGGGTCCGTGCCCGGCGCGGGCCTCCGTGCCGGCCGGGCCGGTGCTCAGTGGCGGGGGCCGCCCCCGGCCCGGACGTGCTGCCACCGCCTGCGGTGGAGCATGCCAGCGACGGCCATCGCCAGCCAGGCGAGGAAGACGAACTTGAGCGCCCAGAACCCCGTGGTCGCCACCCCGATGACCAGCATCAGGATCAGGAACGGGGCGACCGGCGGCCCACCCCGGCGGCCCGCCCGGTGCCGGTGCCAGGCCGCAGGGTGGTGGCCGCCCCGGCGCGTCCCGCGGCCGTGATGCCCGTGCCACGGTCCGGCCCAGCGGTGGTGCCGGTGCTCCCATCCAAGTGTGGGGCCGTCGCGGTCCTCGGAGCCGCGGCCGTGATGCCCGTGCCACGGCCCGGCCCAGCCGTGGTCCCCGTGCTCCCATCCGGGCGCGGGGCCGTCGCGGTCCTCGGGGCGGGGGCCGTACAGGTCGGGCAGGTCGGCCGAGGTCAGCGCCAGCTCGCGGCCGGTGCGCGCGGACAGGGTCAGCTCGATGCGCTCGTCGAGCTCCTCGTGGGTCAGGCGGCCCTGCGCGTAGTGCTCGCGCAGGGCCGTCACGGCCGCGTCGCGCTCGGCGTCTCCGATACGGAGGTCGTCCCGGGACGTCATCGGGCCGCTCACTCCTCGCCGGAGTCGCCGTCGGCCAGGATCTGGTACAGCTTGCGGCGCGTCTCGGTCAGGATCTGCCTGGCCTGGCGGATCTGCGCGTCGCTGCCGGTCTGCAGGATCTGGAGCATGGCGAACCCCGACTGGCGGGCCAGGTTCATCATCTCCCAGGTGCTGTCGTCGACGTCGGGCGTCATCTCCTCCCAGGGGGCGCGCACCTCGTCGGCGTGCTCGGCCACGTAGGCCCGGCCCGCCTCGGTGAGGCGGAAGGACTTGCGGCCGTCGTTCTCCTCCGACAGGACCAGGCCCTCGTCGGTGAGCTGCTGCAGTGCCGGGTAGACCGCGCCGGGGCTGGGCTTCCAGCCGCCCTCGCTGCGCCGGTCGATCTCCTGGATGATCTGGTAGCCGTTGCGCGGCTCCTCGGTGAGCAGCGCGAGGATAGCCGCGCGGACGTCACCCCGCTTCGCCTTGCGCCCCCGGCCGAACGGCGGACGCCCGCCGAAAGGGCCGCCGCGTCCCGGGCCGCCCCTGCCGAAGTCCCACGGGAAGGCGCCGCCGCCGAACGGGCCGCCGCGGTGCCCCCGGTGCCGGTGCTCGTGGGGGGCCCAGCCGTGCGGGCCGGGCCCGCCGTGGTGGGACTCGCCCTGCTGCCAGCCGGCGGCCATGGTCCGCCAGGCCTCCCTGGCGGCGCGCTTCATCTCGCGCCGGAGCTCGTGCGGGACGGCCCTGCCCCAGTCGCCGCCCATCGTATGGGTGGAAGTCATGATTCCTCCTCGTATCGCGATCGTCTTTCGACCGCTCTCGATGCTTCAAAGATATATCGAGAACATTCTAACGACAAGCCTATGGAGTGATATGGGGGTTTTGGCTGGTCTGAGCCCTGGCGGGCCGTCCGCCTCTTCCGTCTGATCGTCCCAGTGGATAGGCTGTAACCTCCTAAACGTGTTAGGTGGTTACGCATGACAGTCCAGACGGGGCGGGCGAGCGGAACGGCGCGGCGGAACGAGGCGGCGCTCGTCGGTTTCACCGTGGCGACCAACCTCGCCGACGGGGTGGCCAAGATCGTTCTTCCGCTGCTCGCGGTCGGGCTCACCGACTCCCCGGGCCTGGTCGCCGGGGTGGGGCTCACCCTGACGCTGCCGTGGCTGCTGGCCTCGCTCCACGTCGGGGTGTTCGTCGACCGCAACGACCGCAGGCGGCTGGCGGCCGCGGCCAACCTGATCAGGCTCGTGGTCGCGCTGGGCCTGCTGGCGGCCGTCGCCGGTGACGCCCTGTCGCTGCCGCTGCTCTATCTCGCGGGCGCCGCCATCGGCCTGGCCGAGGTGGTGGCGGACTCCGCGGTCGGCGCCCTGGTCCCGGCGGCCGTGCCGAGGGAGCGGCTCGGCCGGGTCAACGCCTGGATCGCCGGCGCCGAGACCGTCGCCAACGAGTTCGCCGGCCCGGCCATCGGGGGCCTGCTGGTCGGCTTCGGCGCCGCGCTGGCCCTGGGCTCCTCGGCCGCGGCCTTCGCCCTCGGGGCGGTGCTGCTCGCGCTGCTGGCCGGCCGGTTCCGGGTGAGCGACGCCGAGGGGCGGGACTCCGGGCGGGACCGCCGGCCGGGAAGCGTCCGGGCGGAGATGATCGAGGGGCTGGCCTTCCTCTGGCGTCACCGCCTGCTCCGCACGATGTCGCTGACCATCTCGGCGCTGGTGGCCTGCTGGAGCGCGTGGCTGGCCCTGCTGCCCTCCTACGCCGTCCGGCTGCTCGACCTCGACGCGGCCGGGTACGGCCTGCTGCTCAGCTCGATCGGCCTGGGAGGGCTGCTCGGCGCCGTGCTCGTCACCGCGGTCAACCGCCTGCTGGGCGTGCGCTGGGCGCTCTTCACCGATCTGGTCGGCACGGTCGTCATGATGATCGTCCCGGCGGTGTTCCCCGACGTCTGGGCGGTCGGCGCGGCCGCCTTCGTCGGCGGCATGGGCGGCACGCTCTGGACGGTGAACAGCCGCACCCTGGCCCAGATGGTCGTCCCGCACCGGCTGCTCGGCCGGTACGGCTCGGCCGCCCGCCTGCTGAGCTGGGGAATGCTCCCGATCGGGGCCGGTCTGGCCGGGCTGCTGGCCGAGATCGTGGGACTGACCGGGGCCTTCGCGATCTTCGCGGTGGTGGCCGCCCTGCCCGTCGTACCGTTCCTGATGACCGTCACTCACGGTGATATAGAGCTCGCTCAGCGGAGAAGTGAGCTAGATCACGAAATTCTCGGCTGATTTCGGAACAACCATTGAGACCTGCACGTTACAAAGGACATAGACGGGATTCGTTCCGTGCCGGAAGGGCTGGGGGGTGCTTTCGGTGCGGAACGGTCCCGTCTGTCGTTTCCGGGATGTGCGGGCGATCCGCCGGAGATTCTCCGGCGGATCGCCCGTCTCTCAGTAGACGCCGGCCTCTCAGTAGACGTCGGCCGTGAGGAACTTCCACGGGTCGGGCGTGCGGACCGCGCCGGCGCTCCACTTCTGTCCCGCTGCCCGCTGGAGCACGATCGCCGAGCCGTCCGAGGTCCCGGACGGGGCGATCGCCCAGCCGGTGTCCTTGCGCGACAGGAACGTCCCGCCGGTCAGGTTCCACCGCATCGACGCCGAGTACTGCCCGACCGCCGAGGAGCAGTTCGCCACCTGGATCGGCTGGCCGGCCGCGACCGTGCCCCCCTCCAGGTCCACGCAGAAGCCGGGGTCGGCCAGGTTGTGCAGCTGCCCGGAGACCGGGTTGTGCGCCCAGAACTGGTCGGCGTTGCCGTCGCAGGCGTAGAGCACCAGGTTCGCCCCGCTCGCCGGGGAGTTGCCGGGCACGTCCAGGCACTTGCCGCCGGACCTGAGCTCGGTGTAGGTCAGCGCCTTCTTCGCCTCCCAGGTGAGGACCTGCCGGGAGTCGCCGGAGTCGCAGGCGGCGAGCGTCAGCCTGGCGCCGGGGGCGCCGCCGGCGAGTGTGGCGCACAGCGCGGGGGCGTCGGCGGCGTGCAGGCGCGCGCCGTCATGGGTCCAGCGCTGGGCGGCGCTGCCGTTGCAGTCCCACACCTGGATCGCGGTGCCCGCGGTGAGCCGGCCGCCGTCGATGTCCGCGCAGCGGTCGTGGGAGAGCTCGGTGTGCAGGGACTTGCGCGCCGGGTCGTACCAGAAGGCCTGGTTGCGCGTGCCCTCGCAGGCCCAGCCGACCATCTTGCGGCCGTTGCGGGTGGAGTTGCCGTCCACGTCCAGGCAGTCGCCGGTCGCGCCGTTCCTGAGCTGCCTGAACTCGGGCAGGCCGGGGTAGAGCGCCGGGGTGAGGGTGCCGGCGGGGAGCATGCAGGTGGCCTGGGTGGTGTCCGCCGCGTAGAAGCGCCCCAGGCAGGCGCCGAAGGCGGCGTGCCCGGCGGAGTTGGGGTGGAAGGACTGCTGGGTCGCCCGGGGGTTGAACAGGTCGCCGTTCACCGCGTGCAGCCCGGTCACCCAGGGGCCGTCCATGCAGACCTCGCGGCCGTGGAAGAGCCTGCTGGCGTCCAGGTAGCGCGCGCCGGCCAGGCTCGCCGCCCTGCGGATGCCCCGCTCGAAGATCGGCACCGCCTTGTTGCGGGCGAAGGCCAGGTCGGAGAGGTAGCCGAGGCAGCCGCCGTTGTACCAGCCGGGGAAGTTCGGGTTGTCCTCCACGTCCGGGCTGGCGGGGCCGGGGTAGCTCATGGCGACGAGCTGGTAGTCCGCGGCGGCGTAGCCCGCCTCGGTCATGATCTGCCGGATGTCGCGCAGGGCCTTCTCCACCCGGGGCACGATGAAGTCGATCCGCCCCGCCCAGCCGGCCGAGTGCCTGGGCCAGCAGTTTCCCCTGAACAGGACCCGGTCCTCCACACACCCCGTCATGGTCGGCCCGAACTCCGGACCTCCGGTGTCGTTGGCCCCGACCACCACGGTGATCATCTTGATGCGCGTGTTGCGGGCCTTGATCGCCAGGTTGTCGCCCTGGTTGAGCTCGTTGTACTGGTGGGTCCCGCCGATGGTGATGTCGTTGGTCTGCCCGCCCGAGCACGCGAGGTTGAAGGTCGCGTCGGCAGGGATCCCGGTGACGTGGATCGCGGCCTTCTTCGATCGGTGGCACCAGTTGTCGGGTCCGTCCGTTCCCTGCTCGTAGAGAGAACGGTCGAAGGCGCCCTCACCGGAGATCTCGCTGTCGCCCAGCGAGACGAGCCCGGTCTTGCGCTGATCCATGGGCCGGATGGCCTCGTCGCCGTAGAGCTTGACGGCTTCGGCCCTGCGGACGCTCTCCAGCCCTGCGGGGAGCGGTCTGACGTCGTTCTGTACGGCATGGGCCGCCGGGGCGGCGAGGACGGCTCCGGTGACCGCGACGAGCGCGGCCATGACGAGTCCGGGCAGGCGGAGGGGCATGGGGGGTTACCTCTCGCGAAGGGATAGGGACATCGAGACAAGCGCTTGTTACGCTCAGGTAACCTCAAAATCCAAAAAAGGTGAACAGCGCTCATGTATCGGATTGGTCTCACTGGCTCGACGCGCCGATGATGCAAAATGGCACGGTCCTCTTCTTGAAGCCGGCTTTGCCGTAGAGTCGTTTAGCGTGATCTTGATAGGGGTGTTCGGCCGATGATGGGGCACACGCACGCGCTGACGGGAGCGATCGCCTGGCTGGGGGTGGCGCCGACGCTGGCGGCCCTGCCGCTGCTCACCGAGTCCACCCGGTTCATCGAGACCGGTGTCATGGTGAACGCGCTCACCCCGGCCGAGTTCGTCGCCGGGGCGCTGATCTGTTCCGGGGCCGCGATGCTCCCCGACCTCGACCATCCCAGCGCGACGATCGCCCAGACCTTCGGCCCGGTCACCTGGGCGCTGAGCAAGGCCGTCGCGTGGCTGAGCGGCGGTCACCGCAACGCCACCCACTCGCTGCTGTTCGCCGTGGGCGCCGGATTCGGCGCCCACTATCTGGCCGGCACCTATCCGATCGGCCGTGACATCCTGGTGGTGCTGCTCATCGGCCTGGCGCTGCGGTCGATCGGGATCGGCATCCCGGGCAAGAAGTTCGCCTCGGCGATGGTCAACATCGGCCTGACGGTCGGGCTGTTCGCGGTGTTCCGCAGCGACAACGTGGGTTACGCCTGGCTGGGGCTGGCGGTCGCGATCGGGTGCCTGACCCACGTCGTCGGGGACTGCTGCACCGAGAAGGGCTGCCCGGTGCTGTGGCCGATGCGGCAGCGGTGGCTGCTGCCGTGGAAGATCGGGATCAAGACCGGCCGCGCCTTCGAGCAGAAGTTTCTGGCCCCGGTACTTTCCGTCGTCGTTCTCGGGCTGCTCTACTTCCGCCTCGCCCCGCTCTGAGCATACTGGTGGGTAACTTGATGTCGAGATATCTATGGCGATATCTTGATGTCGAGACATCCGCTGCAACCGGTGGGTTCCTGGTTAGGCATACCTAACTGACGTGGGCACTCCGACGGTGCGGCAGGATTCAATTGCGCCTTTTATGGTTGGCGCGCCGGACAACTGGGTGATGAGGGAGGCGAACCGTGTCCGCGAACAGCTTCGGCAGCCGTGACACGCTCCGCGTCGGTGACGCGGGATACGAGATCTACCGGCTGGACGCCGTCGAGGGGTCGGGACGCCTCCCGTACAGCCTGAAGATCCTTCTGGAAAACCTGCTCCGTACCGAGGACGGCGCGAACATCACCGCCGACCACATCCGGGCACTGGGTCAGTGGGACCCCGGCGCCGCGCCGAGTGTGGAGATCCAGTTCACCCCGGCCCGCGTGATCATGCAGGACTTCACCGGCGTCCCCTGCGTCGTGGACCTGGCCACGATGCGTGAGGCCGTCCGCGACCTCGGCGGCGACCCCGCCAGGATCAACCCGCTCGCCCCGGCCGAGATGGTCATCGACCACTCCGTCATCGTCGACTTCTTCGGCGGGCCGGACTCCTTCCAGCGCAACGTCGACAGGGAGTACGAGCGCAACCGCGAGCGTTACCAGTTCCTGCGCTGGGGCCAGACCGCCTTCGACGAGTTCAAGGTCGTCCCGCCGGGCACCGGCATCGTGCACCAGGTGAACATCGAGCACCTGGCCCGCGTGGTGATGATCCGTGACGGCAAGGCCTACCCCGACACCTGCGTCGGCACCGACTCCCACACCACCATGGAGAACGGCATCGGCGTTCTCGGCTGGGGTGTCGGCGGCATCGAGGCCGAGGCCGCGATGCTCGGCCAGCCGATCTCCATGCTGATCCCGCGCGTGGTCGGCTTCAAGCTGACCGGCAAGCTCCCCGCCGGGGCCACCGCCACCGACCTGGTCCTCACGATCACCGAGATGCTGCGCAAGCACGGCGTCGTCGGCAAGTTCGTGGAGTTCTACGGCGAGGGCGTCTCCAGCGTGCCGCTGGCCAACCGCGCCACGATCGGCAACATGAGCCCCGAGTTCGGCTCCACCTGCGCGATCTTCCCGATCGACGGCCAGACGATCGACTACCTCACGCTGACCGGCCGCTCCGCCGAGCAGGTCGCGCTGGTCGAGGCCTACGCCAAGGCCCAGGGCCTGTGGCTGGACCCGGAGGCCGAGGAGCCGGTCTTCTCCGAATACATCGAGCTGGACCTGGCCACGGTCGTCCCGTCCATCGCCGGCCCCAAGCGCCCGCAGGACCGCATCGCGCTGTCGGATGCCAAGAGCGCCTGGCGCGCGGCCGTCAAGGACTACGCCCCGAGCGTCCAGGGCCCGGTCGACGAGGCGTCCGACGAGTCGTTCCCCGCCTCCGACTCGCCCGCGGTCTCCCGCGAGGGCAACGGCGACAAGCCGCACGCCCCCGACCTCGACGGCGATCGCCCGCGCAGGCCCGTCCAGGTCACGCTGGCCGACGGCACGAGCTTCGAGATCGACCACGGCGTGGTGACCATCGCGGCCATCACCAGCTGCACCAACACCTCCAACCCGTTCGTCATGATGGGCGCCGCGCTGCTCGCCAAGAACGCGGTCGACAAGGGCCTGACCCGCAAGCCGTGGGTCAAGACCTCCCTCGCCCCGGGCTCGCAGGTCGTCACCGGCTACTTCGAGCGCTCCGGCCTCCAGCCGTACCTCGACAAGATCGGCTTCAACCTGGTCGGCTACGGCTGCACCACCTGCATCGGCAACTCCGGCCCGCTGCAGGAGGAGATCTCCGCCGCCATCCAGGCCAACGACCTCGCGGTCACCGCGGTGCTGTCCGGCAACCGTAACTTCGAGGGCCGGATCAACCCCGACGTCAAGATGAACTACCTGGCCTCGCCGCCGCTGGTCGTCGCCTACGCCCTCGCGGGGACCATGGACCTCGACCTGAACACCGAGCCGCTGGGCACCGGTACCGACGGCGAGCCGGTGTTCCTCGCCGACATCTGGCCCTCGGCGGAGGACATCTCGGCGGCCGTCGCCTCCTCCATCGACCAGGACATGTTCCTGCACGACTACGCCGACGTGTTCAAGGGCGACGAGACCTGGCGCTCGCTGCCGATCCCGACCGGCGACACCTTCGAGTGGGACCCGGCCTCGACCTACGTCCGCAAGGCCCCCTACTTCGACGGCATGCCCGCCTCCCCGGAGCCGGTGACCGACATCTCCGGCGCCCGGGTGCTCGCCAAGCTGGGCGACTCGGTCACCACCGACCACATCTCCCCGGCCGGCTCCATCAAGCCCGGCACCCCGGCGGCGGAGTACCTGCGCGAGAACGGCGTCGCGGTCAAGGACTTCAACTCCTACGGCTCCCGCCGAGGCAACCACGAGGTGATGATCCGCGGCACCTTCGCCAACATCCGGCTGAAGAACCTGCTGCTCAACGGCGTGGAGGGCGGCTACACCCGTGACTTCACCCTTGAGGGCGGCCCGCAGTCCTTCATCTACGACGCCTCCGCCAACTACCAGGCGGCGGGCATCCCGCTCGTCGTCCTGGCGGGCAAGGAGTACGGCTCCGGCTCCTCGCGTGACTGGGCCGCCAAGGGCACTGCGCTGCTCGGCGTCCGCGCCGTGATCGCCGAGTCCTACGAGCGCATCCACCGCTCGAACCTGATCGGCATGGGCGTGCTGCCGCTGCAGTTCCCCGAGGGCGAGACGGCCGAGTCGCTGGGCCTGACCGGCGAGGAGACCTTCGACTTCATCGGCGTCGAGGAGCTCAACAAGGGCGGCGTCCCGCAGACCGTGACGGTCAGGGCCGACGGCAAGGAGTTCCAGGCGGTCGTGCGCATCGACACCCCCGGCGAGGCGGACTACTACCGCCACGGCGGCATCATGCAGTACGTCCTGCGCTCCCTGCTCGCCAAGAGCTGAGGCAGGGGGGCGGGGCCGCACGCGAGCCTCGCCCGCAACAAGGGGGCACACCCCGGACGAGAGCCGCCCGGCGGGACATCATCCCGCCGGGCGGTTCCGCGTCCGGAGCCGGTCATCCGCGGACGCGCGGACCGGGAACGCGTGCCGGGGCCACGGCTCCATGCCCCCGGAAGCGCGGGGTGAGGCCCGTCCGGGGACCGGTGCGCGGCGCGCGACTCCGCCACGAAGTACGTGCCGAGCATGGACGGCACGAGCACGACGGCGTGCCGAGCATGGACGGCACGAGCACGACGGCGTGCGAGACGCAGACGAGGCGGCGCGCCGCCCGGCCTCGGCTCGACCTCGCCGTGGACCGCCTTGAGCGAGGGTGTGATCCCAGATGGGCCGTCTGCCGCGCCCGGGGGCCATCTGCCGCTCCCCGCGTCACACGGGACGCCTCATCATCGGCCACGCTCCGGCCGCTCCATTCGGTATGCGGCCAGGTACCGCGTCACACGGGTCGCCTCGTCGGCCACGCTCCGGCCGCTCCATCCGCCACGCGGCCAGGTACCGCGTCACCCCACATCGGCCGTTCCGTTGATCGCGCAGGGCGCCGCCGGTTAAGTCCGCGTTTCTGGATTGTTACCGGCCACAACAAACTTTAGCGATGGAGGGTCTGGCGTTCCTGGCCAGCGCGGAATACGTTGCCGCAAACAACATTCAACGGAACGGCACACCGAGACCCGGCAAGTCGTGCCCGCGAATTCGCCATGCTCCAACCCTCAGACCCCCCACTTTTCGGAGAAAGGACCCGTGCATCATGCGCAAGGGGATCCTCAGCCTGACCGCCGCCGCTGCGGCGATGACCCTCGGTCTCACCGCCTGCGGGGGCGAGAGCGGCGACACCAGCACCGCCCAGAGCAGCGCCGCCCCCGCCGAGAGCAAGGCCGCCGGCAAGATCGGCGTCATCCTGCCCGACAGCAAGTCCTCCGCCCGCTGGGAGACCGCGGACCGCAAGTACCTGGAGGAGGCGTTCAAGGCCGCGGGCGTCGCCTACGACATCCAGAACGCCCAGGGTGACAAGACCCAGTTCCAGACCATCGCCGACCAGATGATCACCAATGGCGCGACCGTGCTGATGATCGTCAACCTGGACAGCGGCACCGGCAAGGCCGTGCTCGACAAGGCCAAGGCCCAGGGTGTGGCCACCATCGACTACGACCGCCTCACCCTGAACGGCGGCGCCTCCTACTACGTCAGCTTCGACAACACCAAGGTCGGCACCCTGCAGGGTGAGGGTCTGGTGAAGTGCCTGACCGACAAGAAGGTCGACAAGCCGCTCGTGGCCGAGCTCAACGGCTCGCCCACCGACAACAACGCCACGCTGTTCAAGAACGGCTACGACGGCGTGCTCAAGCCCAAGTACGACGCCAAGGAATACGTCAAGGGCCCGGACCAGTCCGTGCCGGACTGGGACAACGCGCAGGCGGGCACGATCTTCGAGCAGATGCTCACCGAGCAGCCGAAGATCGCCGGCGTGCTGGCCGCCAACGACGGCCTGGGCAACGCCGCCATCGCCGTGCTGAAGAAGAACAGCCTCAACGGCAAGGTCCCGGTCACCGGCCAGGACGCCACCGTGCAGGGTCTGCAGAACATCCTCGCCGGCGACCAGTGCATGACGGTCTACAAGGCGATCAAGAAGGAGGCCGACGCGGGGGCCGCCCTCGCCATCGCCCTGGCCAAGGGTGAGAAGCCCGCGGCCTCCGGCTCGGTGAAGGACACCGAGAGCGGCGCGGACGTGCCGGCGGTCCTGCTCGACCCGCAGGCCATCTTCTTCGACAGCGTCAAGGACGTCGTGGCCGACGGGTTCGTGACCAAGGATGAGCTGTGCACCGGCGAGTTCGCCGCCAAGTGCACCGAGGCCGGAATCCAGTAACGCGCCGGGGGCACGGCCGGCGGACCCCGCCGGCCGTGCCCCCGTACCCGAGGAGCCCCACATGACCCCCGTTCTGGAACTCCGCGGGATCGACAAGAGCTTCGGTCCCGTGCAGGTTCTCCACGACGTCGCCTTCTCCGTCTACCCCGGGGAGGTGACCGCGCTGGTCGGCGACAACGGCGCGGGCAAGTCCACCCTCGTCAAGTGCGTCGGCGGCATCCACCCGATCGACGCGGGCGAGTATCTCTTCGACGGCAAGCCCGTCCAGATCCACAGCCCGCGTGACGCGGCGGACCTGGGCATCGAGATCGTCTACCAGGACCTCGCGCTCTGCGACAACCTCGACATCGTCCAGAACATGTTCCTCGGCCGCGAGCACAGGCGCGGCATCGTGCTCGACGAGGACACGATGGAGGAGATGGCGGCCAAGACCCTGGAGAGCCTGTCGGTCAGGACCGTCAAGTCCATCCGCCAGCACGTCGCCAGCCTCTCCGGCGGCCAGCGGCAGACCGTGGCCATCGCCAAGGCAGTGCTCTGGAACAGCAAGGTCGTCATCCTCGACGAGCCCACCGCCGCGCTCGGCGTGGCCCAGACGGCACAGGTGCTGGAGCTGGTCCGCCGCCTTGCCGACCAGGGCCTGGCCGTCGTGCTGATCTCACACAACATGAACGACGTGTTCGCCGTGTCCGACCGGATCGCAGCCCTCTACCTCGGCCGGATGGCGGCTCAGGTGAAGACCTCCGACGTCACTCACGCGCAGATCGTCGAACTGATCACCTCTGGCCGGAGCGGGGACCTCGGCCTCACCAACGGAGCCACGGTATGAGCGCCACGATTTCCCACGAGCGAAAGGCCGAGGCGCCCTCGATCAGCGCCAACGTCCGCGGCTACGCCGAGCGGGTGCGCGGTGGCGACATGGGCGCGCTGCCCGCCGTGTTCGGTCTCGTCGTGCTCTGCACGGTCTTCGCCGTCCTGCGCCCCTCCTTCCTCACCGCGGGCAACTTCGCCAACCTGCTCACCCAGGGCGCCGCGGTCACCGTGATCGCCATGGGCCTGGTCTTCGTGCTGCTCCTGGGCGAGATCGACCTGTCGGCGGGCTTCGCCAGCGGTGTCTGCGCCTCGATCCTGGCGATCCTGCTCACCAGCCAGGGCCTGCCCTGGTACGTGGCGGTGGGCGCGGCCATCCTGGCCGGTGTCGTGATCGGCGCCACCCTCGGCTCCATCGTCACCAAACTCGGCATCCCCTCCTTCGTGGTGACGCTCGCCGCCTTCCTGGCCTTCCAGGGGCTCGTCCTCCTGTTGATCAAGGGTGGCACCATCATCGCCATCCGCGACGAGACGATCCTCGCCGTCGCCAACAAGAACCTCCCGCCCGCGCTGGGCTGGGGGCTGCTGGTGGCCGGCGTCGTCGCCTACGCGGGGCTGCAGCTGCTGCGGGCACGCAAGCGGGCCGTACGGGGCCTGGCGTCCGACCCGATCTCGCTGATCGCGGTCCGGGTGGGGGCCCTGGCACTGCTCGGCGGGCTCGCGGTCTACTTCCTCAACGTGGAGCGCAGCCGCAACGCGGCGCTCGTCTCGCTCGCGGGCGTGCCGATCGTGGTGCCGGTCATCGTGGTGCTCCTGCTGATCTGGACGTTCGTGCTCCGCCGTACCGCGTTCGGACGCCACCTCTACGCGGTCGGCGGCAACGCCGAGGCCGCACGGCGGGCGGGCATCAACGTCGACCGGATGAAGATCAGCGCATTCGTGATCTGCTCCTCCATGGCCGCCGTCGGCGGCATCATCGCGGCATCCCGGGCCAGCTCGGTCGACCCCAACACCGGCGGCAGCAACGTGCTGCTGTACGCGGTGGGCGCCGCCGTCATCGGCGGGACCAGCCTGTTCGGCGGCAAGGGCCGGGTGCTGGACGCGATCCTCGGCGGTACCGTGGTCGCGGTCATCGAGAACGGCATGGGTCTGATGGGCTACAGCTCCGGGGTGAAGTTCATGGTCACCGGCTCGGTACTGCTGCTGGCCGCAGGGGTGGACGCACTGTCCCGCAAGCGGGCGGCCGCCACTGGTCTAAGGTGATCAGCGACCCCGACCCCCCGAAGGAAACCCACGCGATGCGGGCTGGCCCCTCCCAGGAGGAGATCCGGCGCCACAACCTCGGCGCCCTCCTCCGCCATGTGCACCTCGGCGGCCCCACCTCGCGCGCGGAACTCACCAGCCGGATGGGGCTCAACCGCAGCACCATCATGGCCCTCACCGCCGACCTGACCGCCGCGGGCCTGGTCCGGGAGGAGCTGCCCAGGGAGACCGGCCGCGCCGGGCGCCCGTCCCTCGTGGTCCGCCCGGAGTCGGCGCGGGTCTACGTGTTCGCCCTCGACGTGGGCGTCGACCGGCTGGTCGCCGCCCGGGTCGGCCTCGGCGGCACGATCCTGGACCGGCGCGAGGCGGTACGGCGGCGCGGCCCGTTCTCGCTGGACGAGATCGTCGGGCCGCTCGCCGGGTTCGCCCGGCAGATGCACCGCAAGACCAGGCCGGACACGGTGTGCGTCGGGGTGGCGGCCGCCTTCTCCGGCGGGGTGAGCCGCAGTGACGGGGTCATCAGGTTCGGGCCGAACATGGGCTCGGTGGACGTGCCGTTCGCCGAGGAGATGGCCCGCAGGCTGGCCTTCGGCCTGCCGGTGACGGTGGGCAACGACGCCAACCTCGCCGCTCTCGCCGAGCACACCCGGGGGGTCGGCGTCGGCTGCCGCGACCTCGTCTACCTCCACGGGGACGTGGGCATCGGCGGCGGCGTGATCGTCAACGGCCAGCTCCTCGGCGGTCACGAGGGCTTCGGCGGCGAGATCGGGCACATGATCGTCAATCCCAAGGGCCGCCCCTGCGGCTGCGGTTCGCTCGGCTGCCTGGAGGCGGAGGCGGGGGAGCGAGCCGTGCTGGAGGCCGCCGGCAGGTTCGGCGCCCAGATGGGCAGAGACGCCGTCCGTGCCGTGGTCGACGCCGCCGACCGCGGCGACATCGTCGCGCAGGCGGCGCTGAGCCGTGTCGGCGACTGGCTGGGCCTGGGCGTCGCCAACCTCGTCAACGTCTTCAATCCCGAGATGGTCGTCTTCGGCGGCATGCTCCGGGAGGTCTACCTCGGCTCCGCCGCGCAGGTCCGCAGCCGGCTGGCCGTCGACGCCCTGCCCCCCTCGCGCGACAGCCTCCGCCTGCGTACGTCGGCGCTCGGCGATGACGCCACCCTCGTCGGCGCCGCCGAGCTCGCCTTCGCCCAGGTCCTCGCCGACCCTCTCGAAGTCCTCGCCCGGGCGGGTTCCTGACCCCTCGCGCGGCTCCGGTGCGCGACGCCGGATACGGACGACCGCCGACACCCCTCACCGGAGGAGTGCCGACGGCCGTCGCGCGTCACTTGATCAGGCCGGCCACCAGGTGGCGAAGCTCGATGTGACCGGCCTTGAGGTCGGCCACATCCCCCTCGGCCCGTTTTATGGAGCCCTCCATGTTCGCGGCGGAACGCTTGACCGAGGCCATGTCCCCGCGGAGCTCGTCCTGCCCGATCCGGAGTGCCACGGTGGTCATACGGAGCTCGGCGACACTTGACCGGAGCTCGTCCTGCCCTTGGCGTAGCTCGGCGACGCCCGACCGGAGCTCGTCCTGCCCTTGGCGTAGCTCGGCGACGCTCGACTGGAGCTCGTCCTGCCCCTTGCGCAGTCCGTCGGTGACCGTCCGGAGGCCGGTGACCTCTGTCCGGAGGTCGGCCGTCACCGTGCGCAGGTCATTGAGCACTTCGAACATCGTCGAAGTCATCGCCCTGTTCTCCTCGGTGCGTATGTTGAGCACGGCCACATCGGTCTCCAGGACCTTGATGCGCACGTCTGTCGTGTCCAACGCGTTCTTCTCCTCGCCGTCGGGCAGTAAGGGGGACCGACCTGGTGTTACGGCGTGAAGGGCACGCAGGTCGTGTCACCACATTACGCAGAGTCAAGGCTCTGTCGCCACTCGTGTCCGCTCCGGAACGGCTGCCGTTCTCTCCCGGGGAGTTAAGGACTCGCCCTCCGGGTGGAAAGAAACGACCACCCGTCGCGCGGCTGGGGGGCGGCGACGGGTGGTCTTCGGG
>NZ_NGFP01000224.1 GCF_002149035.1 Streptosporangium minutum | reverse complement strand
CCCGTCCGAGCCGCGTCTCGTAGTCCCGCAGGAAGCGCCCGAGCTCCTCGCCCGTCACCATCGGTCCGGGCTCGTTGAACAGCGCCGTGCGCCGCGCGGCCGTACCGGACGGGGCGGGGGGCTCGTTGAACAGCGCCGTGCGCCGCGCGGCCGTACCGGACGGGGCGGGGCCCAGGTCGCTGACGGCCAGGGTGGCGCGTGACTCGGCGGCGATCGGGGTGAGGGCGGCGGGCAGGCGGCCGGTGACGCGCTCGTCGCGGGGCTGGCGCTGGGCCTGGTGGAGGGCACGCCCTGGCCCGAGCGGCTGCGCCGCGCGGCGGCCCTGGGCGCGGCCGCCGTCGCCGCCCCGGTCGCCGGCGACTTCGACCGGGAGACGTTCCAGGGGATCCACCCGGAGATCGTGGTGGAACCGGTACGCCCGTAGAGCGGCCGGTGCTCGGCATCGGTCCGGTAATCCCATATACGAAAGGGTCATCATGCCTGTTGTCGGTATCGGCGACATCATCCGCGACGCTCCGGCGGGCGTCGGCGCGTTCAACGTCATCCAGCTGGAGCACGCCGAGGCGATCGTCGCGGGGGCGGAGGCGGCGGGCGCGCCCGTCGTGCTGCAGATCAGCGAGAACTGCGTCCGCTACCACGGCGCCCTCGCCCCGATCGCCGCCGCGTCGCTCGCGGTGGCGAGGGCGGCGGCGGTGCCCGTGGCCGTGCACCTCGACCACGCCACCGACCGCGCGCTCGTCGAGGAGGCCGTGGAGCTGGGCCTGGGGTCGGTGATGTTCGACGCCTCGGCCCTGCCCGACGAGGAGAACGTGGCGCTCACGGCCGAGGTGGCCACCCTGTGCCGGCGGCGGGGCCTGTGGGTGGAGGCCGAGCTCGGCGAGGTGGGCGGCAAGGACGGCGTACACGCGCCGGGGGCGCGGACCAGGCCGCACGAGGCGGTGGACTACGTGGCCAGGACGGGCGTGGACGCGCTGGCCGTGGCCGTGGGCAGCTCCCACGCCATGACGACCAGGGACGCCGTCCTCGACCTGGAGCTGATCGCCGCCCTGCGCGCCGCGGTCCCGGTCCCGCTGGTGCTCCACGGCTCCTCGGGCGTGCCGGACGAGACCCTCCGCGCCGCCGTACGGCACGGCATGAAGAAGATCAACATCTCCACGCATCTCAACAAGACCTTCACCCGGGCGATCCGCGACCGCCTGGCCGCCGACGAGAAGGTCGTGGACTCCCGCAAGTACGTCGGGGCGGGCCGTACGGCCGTCGCCGCCGAGGTCACCCGCCTCCTGGGCGTCCTGACCGGCTGATCACGACCACTTCCAGCGGATGCCGATCAGGCCGGGCTGGAGCGACCCGGTCACCAGGTGGACCGCGTGGTGGGCGTTGAGGGTGAGCTCGCCCTGGTCGTGCTCGCCCGCGGCGGAGTCGTGGCGGGCGAAGCGGCGGACGCCGACCGGCAGGGCCGCGGCTGCGAAGCTCACCCGGAGCATGTACTGGCCCGCCGGGAAGCGGAAGCCCCGTTCGTACTCGGTGGTCTCCACGCCGCTCGGGTCGGCGAGCTCGTAGCGGATCACCTGGGTGTCCCCGGTCCGGAGCGCCCGGTCGAACAGCAGCTCGGCCACCACCAGGGCGGTCGGCCCGTCACGGCGGACCCGGCCGACCCGGCAGTCCTCCAGGGCCCGGATCCGCACGCGCTCCACGTCGCATCCGATGTCGCCCCGGTAGACCATGATGTAGCGGTCGGCGGCGTCCTCGTGCGCCTGCACCACCTGGAGCGTCTCGCGCCGGGTGGTGCTGCGGTCCGCCCCGATCTGCAGTGACTCGTACATCCCGGCGATGTGCAGCCGGCGGTCGTCGGCCACCCCGTCCAGCTCGTGCAGCAGGGTCGACAGGGCACGCGCCGGCTCCATGATCGAGGAGCGGGACGCCGCGCCCGGCTGGGACCCGGCGCTCTGCCCCCGGCCCCGCGGCCGGGGCGGGCCGAGCAGGCCCATCAGCGAGCGCGGCGGCAGGATGAGGATCTCCTCCAGCGCGCGTACGGCGCGCAGCGACTCCGGCCGCTCGGGACGGCGCAGACCCTGCTGCCAGTAGCTCAGGCTTGTCATCCCGACCCGCAGGCCGCGCTCTTCCAGGCGCTGGCGGAGCCGGTCGAGAGTCAGGCCGCGCGCCTCCACCGCGGCGCGGAGCGCGACGTGGAACGGGCCCTCGCTGAGAGCGGCCCGGAGCTCGCGATCATCCGACACATGGGCATGTTCACAGATTTTCCCCCATACGTCACTTTCGCGGACCCCTTACGTCCCCCCAGCCGCCCGGCACGCCGCGCCCGCACGGGACGCCCCGGAGGGACGACGGAGGCCCGGCCCAGCGGGCCGGGCCTCCGCGTGAGGCGTCTGCCGACGTCAGGAGGTGTGCGGGGCGACGACGACCTCGACCCGCTGGAACTCCTTCAGGTCGGAGTATCCGGCGGTGGCCATCGTGCGCTTGAGCGCGCCCATCAGGTTCATCGAACCGTCGGCCACCGAGGACGGGCCGTGCAGGATCTGCTCCAGCGTGCCGACCGTGCCGAACTCGACCCGCTTGCCCCGGGGCAGCTCGGGGTGCTGCGCCTCCGAGCCCCAGTGGAAGCCGTGACCGGGGGCCTCGACGGCCCTGGCCAGCGGCGAACCGACCATGACCGCGTCGGCGCCGCAGGCGATCGCCTTGGCGATGTCGCCGGAGGTGCCCATGCCGCCGTCGGCGATGACGTGCACGTAGCGGCCGCCGGACTCGTCCATGTAGTCGCGGCGGGCCGCGGCCACGTCGGAGATCGCGGTGGCCATCGGCACCACCACGCCCAGCACGGTGCGGGTGGTGTGCGAGGCGCCGCCGCCGAAGCCGACGAGCACGCCGGCCGCGCCGGTCCGCATCAGGTGCAGCGCCGCGGTGTAGGTGGCGCAGCCGCCGACGATCACCGGGACGTCGAGCTCGTAGATGAACTGCTTGAGGTTCAGCGGCTCGGCCCGGCCGGAGACGTGCTCGGCGGAGACCGTGGTGCCGCGGATCACGAAGATGTCCACGCCCGCGTCGATGACGGCCTTGTGGTGCTGGACCGTGCGCTGCGGGGACAGGCGGACGGCCGTGGTGACCCCCGCCGCGCGGATCTCCTCGATGCGCCGGCCGATCAGCTCGTCCTTGATCGGCGCGTCGTAGATCTCCTGGAGCCGCTTCGTGGCGGCCTCACCCTTGAGCTCGGCCACCTCCGCCAGCAACGGCGTCGGGTCCTCGTAACGGGTCCACAGACCTTCGAGGTCGAGCACGGCGAGACCGCCGAGCCGGCCGACCTCGATCGCGGTCCTGGGCGAGACCACGCTGTCCATCGGGCTCACCACGACGGGCAGTTCGAACCGGTAGGCATCGATCTGCCAGGCGATCGAGACCTCTTCCGGGTCGCGGGTGCGACGGGACGGGACGATGCCGATCTCGTCGAGGGCGTAGGCGCGACGGCCGTTCTTGCCGCGCCCGATCTCCACCTGAGTCATATGTCTGTCTTTCCCATTCCATGCGTGTACGGCTCACGCCAAGCGGGCGCAAGCCGTACCGTGCCGTTGTGGCCCGCCTGCTCGCCGAGCCTGGCGCGGATCCCCGGGTCCGTCCTCGGTATCCGCGACAGGACTCTACCGACGGTGATAGTTCGGAGCCTCGACCGTCATCTGGATGTCGTGCGGGTGGCTCTCCTTGAGACCCGCCGACGTGATCGGCATGAGCTCGCACCTGGTGTGCATGTCGGCGATCGTGCGGCATCCCGAATACCACATGCCCTGGCGCAGACCGCCGGTGAGCTGGTGGGCGACCGCCGCGACCGGGCCGCGATAGGGCACCTGGCCCTCGATGCCCTCGGGGATGAACTTGTCCTCGCCGCCGACGTCGGCCTGGGCGTAGCGGTCCTTGCTGAAGGAGGCGCCGCCGCGCTCGCGGTTGCGGACCGCGCCGAGCGAGCCCATCCCCCGGTAGGACTTGAACTGCTTGCCGTTGATGAAGATCAGCTCACCCGGGGACTCCTCGCACCCCGCCAGGAGCGAGCCCAGCATCACCGTGTCGGCGCCGGCCGCGATGGCCTTGACGATGTCTCCGGAGTATTGGAGGCCGCCGTCGCCGATCACCGGCACCCCGGCCGGACCGGCGGCCAGGGAGGCCTCGTGGATGGCCGTCACCTGCGGCGCGCCGACGCCGGCGACCACGCGGGTGGTGCAGATGGAGCCCGGCCCGACGCCGACCTTGACCGCGTCGGCCCCGGCGTCGATCAGCATCTGGGCGCCCGCGCGCGTGGCGATGTTGCCGCCGATCACCTCGACCCGGCTGTTGGCCTTGATCTTGGAGATCATGTCGGCGAGCCCCTTGGAGTGACCGTGGGCGACGTCCACGATGATCACATCGACGCCGGCCTCGACCAGGGCCATCGCCCGCTGCTCGGCGTCGCCCCCGACGCCGATGGCCGCCCCCACGACGAGCCGGCCACCGGCGTCCTTGGTGGCGAGCGGATACTGCTCGCTCTTGGTGAAGTCCTTGACGGTGATGAGCCCGCGGAGCCGCCCGCCGGCGTCGACCAGCGGAAGCTTCTCGATCTTGTTCTTCCTGAGCAGCTCGAACGCGCCGTCCCTGGAGACCCCCACCGGCGCGGTGACCAGCGGCATCGGGGTCATGACCTCGCGCACCGGGCGGCGCTGGTCGGTCTCGAAGCGCATGTCACGGTTGGTGACGATGCCGACGAGCACGCCGGTCGGGTCGGTCACCGGGACGCCGGAGATCCGGTAGGTGGCGCAGAGGCGCTCGACGTCGGCGAGGGTGTCGTCCGGCGAGCAGGTGACCGGGTTGGTGACCATCCCGGCCTCGGAGCGCTTGACGAGGTCGGCCTGCTGCGCCTGGTCCTCGATGGAGAGGTTGCGGTGCAGGATGCCGATGCCGCCCTGACGGGCCATCGCCACCGCCATGCGGGCCTCGGTGACCGTGTCCATCGCCGCCGAGACCAGCGGGATCCGCAGGCTGATCCCGCGGGACAGCCGCGTACTGGTATCGGCCTCGCCTGGCTGCAGGTCCGAATACGCGGGCACCAGGAGCACATCGTCGAACGTGAGCCCCGGCTCGGTGAACTTGGCCATCTGCAACCCTCCTGCCACGGCGCTCTCATGAGTGGGGAAAGGCGCCGGCCCCCTGGGTCTCAGTTTAGAGTCTGGCTCCAAACCTGGAGGACACCGGGTGAGAAGCGGGGGACCGAGCGGTCGTTGACCCGCCCGGCCCCCCGGTCACCGGCATCGTCACGGGGCGCCTGCGTGCCGCCGGACCCCCCTCCGCGTCCGGGCGGCGGCGTTGCCTGCATCCGATGCCGACGCTGCGTAAAGCCTGCGTCACCCTCCGCCCCCGCGGCAATGGGCAAACGTGCAATTGCACGAAGTTGCACCCCAGGCACGAGGTGCTCGCGGCGGGACGCGCACTCCGGACATGGCATCGCAGCACCGGACGCCCCAGTCGGGACAACGCCCGGACAGAGATGATTCGCCGGGTTATCCTCTCGGGATCGTGTCACCTCAGGAGCCCCTCCCCGATGCGCACCGACACATCCGCACCGCCCGATCCGCTCGAAACCCTTGGTCTCACCCCGGGGCAGACCACGCTGTACAACACGGTGCTGCGCCTGCACCGCGCCACCCGCGCCGAGCTCGCCGACGCCACCGACCGCTCGCCCGAGGCGCTGCGGCGCGAGCTGACCAGCCTGGTACGGCTGGGCGTGGTCGACGAGCAGGGCGGGGAGTATCTCGCCAGGCACCCCGCCGCGGCCCTCGGCCACCTCGTCGCCGAGCGGCTGGACCGACTCGCCGCGGAGAGCCGCAGGATCGACACCGTGCTCGGATCGATCCGGGGCTTCATCCATCAGTACGACGCCGGGCTCGACTACCAGACCGGCCAGTTCGCGGTGGACCTGGTCGGCGGGGCCGACGAGCTCTACGACAGCGTGATCGGCATGGCGGTCCAGGCGCCGCCGCTGGAAATGCTGTCGGCCGTCCCCGACAGCCGGACGGTGAGCGACTTCGCGCACCGCTACGCCGACCAGTGGATCGCGGCCCAGCGCACCGGCCTGCTCTCCTCCCGGACCATCATCCCGGTCCACACGCTGGAGATCCCCGGCCTGCGGGACAAGCTGGACCAGTTCGAGCGGGCCGGGGCCCAGGTCCGCACCCTCGACGTGGTGCCGAGCTGGTTCCTGGTCGCCGGCGGCAACGCCGCGGGCATGCCCGCCCAGTGGGGCGGCACCCTCGCGGAGAACGCCTACAACTTCCACCTGGTCCGGGCGGCCATCGTGGTGGCCGCGCTGCGCTCGCTCTTCGAGGAGCTCTGGACCCGCGCGGCGCCGCTGCCGTGGACGCACCGCGGCGACGGCGTGGTGCGGGTGCTGCGGCTCGCGGCCCAGGGGGTCTCCGACGAGATGATCGCCAGGCAGCTCGGGCTCTCGGTCCGGACGGTGCGCTCCCGGTTCGCCGACGCCATGGCCGAGCTCGGCGCGCAGTCGCGGTTCCAGGCGGGTGTGGAGGCCGCCCGCCGCGGGTGGCTGGTGTAGTTCCGGGCACGGTCATGGGCTGCTGGTGTAGTTCGGCCCCTGTTGGCCACATCCAGGTCATAAGGTGGGATCGTGCTCGACGATGTCCCTCGCGACCCGTTCGCGGATGACCCCGACGACCCGGCGGCGGCGCTGGGAGAGCCCGACGATCCCGAACCGCTGACCCCGGCCGAACGCGACGAGGCCATGACCGACCTCGCCGACGTGGAGGTCTTCCGTTCCCTGCTGGAGCCCCAGGGGGTGCTCGGCCTGGTCCTCGACTGCCCGGAGTGCGGCGAGCAGCACTACTTCGACTGGGAGCTGCTGCGCGGCAACCTGCGCCAGATGATCGAGAACGGCCGGCCGCAGGTGCACGAGCCCGCCTACCAGCCCACCCCCGCGGACTACGTCACCTGGGAGTACGCCCGGGGTTACGTGGACGGGGTGATCGACACCGAGGAACACCGCTGATCGACGTCGTCGATCAGGGCGGACAGCAGGTTCACGGCGACGTCGGACGTGGAGACGGCCTCCCTGCGGGAGAGCGCCTCCAGGACGGCGTCGGTCTCGGTGACCGCCGGGTCCTCCTCCGGCCCGTATCTCCGGGCCGGACGTCGCGGGTGGACCGCCGTCATGGCCCCGTCCGTTCGGGGCTCTCGCCGGGGCCGCGGGCGCCGCTCCACGAGCCACGCCTCCGCCGCCGGACCGGGCTCGGCTGCTCCGCGGTCAAGCTATCGACTCCAGCTCGGCCATCGCCCGCAGCCTGGCCAGCGCCCGATGCTGGGCGACACGGACCGCACCTGGTGACATGCCCAGTACATTACCCGTCTCCTCCGCGGAGAGGCCCGACACCACACGGAGCATGAGCAGCTGGCGCTGGTTGTCCGGGAGCCTGGAGAGCAGCCTGCGGGCGTGCTCGGCCTCGATGTAGCGGACCACGGTCTCCTCCGGCCCCGGCCCCTCGTCGGGCCCGTCCGGGAGGTCCTGGGTGGGCACGGCGGAGCGCACGGAGCTGCGCAACGCGTCGGCCACCTTGTGAGAGGCGATACCGAAGACGAAGGAGGCGAACGGCCGCCCCATGTCCCGGTAACGGGGCAGTGCGGACAGCACCGCGATGCATACTTCCTGGGCCACGTCGTCTGCGATGTGATACTGACCGGAAACCCGGCCGAGACGAGCACGGCAATAACGGACGACCATTGGCCGTAACTGCGCGATCAGGGTTTCGATCGCGGTGCGATCCCCCTGAACGGCGAGGCTCGTCAGATCCTTGAGATCATCCCTATGGGCGACCCCGTCAGATCTCGTCGCAAGCCTTACCCCATTTTTGGCGTCGGCGACGCATCCCTCGGTCACGTTAGGCATGATGCCCGCCCTGATCCGGCCTGTCGTCATGGCGAACGGCTACGGATTGGTCACATTGAGGCGGAGATAACCGAGCGTAATCAAATGGCGACAGCAAAGACCTTGGTATGCGCAAATATTTCATTGGATAGCCAAATATGTCGGCTATTTGTTAGAAGAACGTTTGGTCTTCCGCCCGACAGACGGTGACGCTTTGGGGCCCCTTTCGGTTTACCGGAAAACAGAACGGCCCGCGCCCCGAGGGGGACGCGGGCCGTACGGTCCGTCGAGGATCAGTGGCCGTGGCCGTGACCGTGGCCGTGACCGCCGGCGGCGGCCGGGGCCTCGTCCTCGGGCTTGTCCACCACGAGCGCCTCGGTCGTCAGCAGCATGCCGGCGATGGAGGCGGCGTTCTGGACGGCCGAGCGGGTGACCTTGACCGGGTCGATGACGCCCTGGGCGATCAGGTCGCCGTACTCGCCGGTGGCGGCGTTGAACCCCTGGCCGCCGGAGAGCTCGGAGACCTTGGTCGTCACGACGTAGCCCTCAAGGCCGGCGTTCTCGGCGATCCAGCGGGCCGGCTCGATGAGCGCCTTGCGGACCACGGCGACACCGGTCGCCTCGTCGCCGGACAGGCCGAGGTCGTCCAGGACCTTCGCGACGTGGATGAGCGCGGAGCCGCCGCCGGAGACGATGCCCTCCTCGATCGCCGCACGGGTCGCGGAGATGGCGTCCTCGAGACGGTGCTTCTTCTCCTTGAGCTCCACCTCGGTGGCCGCGCCGACCTTCAGCACGGAGACACCGCCGGCGAGCTTGGCGAGGCGCTCCTGGAGCTTCTCGCGGTCCCAGTCGGAGTCGGACTGCTCGATGGCGTGCCTGATCTCCCGGACCCGGTCGGAGATCGCCTGCTGGTCGCCGGCGCCGTCCACGACCGTGGTGGAGTCCTTGGTGATCACGACGCGGCGGGCGGTGCCGAGCACCTCGAGGCCGACGTTCTCCAGCTTGAGGCCGACCTCCTCGCTGACGACCTCGCCGCCGGTGAGGATGGCGATGTCCTGCAGCATGGCCTTGCGGCGGTCGCCGAAGCCCGGCGCCTTGACGGCGACGGAGGTGAAGGTGCCGCGGATCTTGTTGGTGACCAGGACGGCCAGGGCCTCACCCTCGACGTCCTCGGCGATGACGAGCAGCGCCTTCTTGGTCTGCGCGATCTTCTCCAGCAGCGGCAGGAAGTCGGCGACGGAGGAGACCTTGCCCTGGGTGATCAGGATGTAGGGGTCCTCCAGGACCGCTTCCATGCGCTCCTGGTCGGTGACCATGTAGGGCGACAGGTAGCCCTTGTCGAACTGGAGGCCCTCGGTGAACTCCAGGTCCAGGCCCATGGTGTTGGACTCTTCGACGGTGATGACACCGTCCTTGCCCACCTTGTCGAACGCCTCGGCGATCAGCTCGCCGATCTTGGCGTCCTGCGCGGAGATCGTCGCTACGTTCGCGATCTCCTTCTTGTCCTCGACCGGACGGGCGGACTCGATCAGCCTGTCGCTGACGGCCTTGGCCGCGATGTCGATGCCGCGCTTGAGGGAGAGCGGCTGGGCGCCGGCGGCGACGTTGCGCAGACCCTCGCGGACCATCGCCTGGGCGAGGACGGTCGCGGTGGTCGTGCCGTCACCGGCGACGTCGTTGGTCTTGGTGGCGACTTCCTTGGCGAGCTGGGCGCCGAGGTTCTCGTACGGAGCCTCCAGCTCGACCTCGCGGGCGATGGTGACACCGTCGTTGGTGATGGTCGGCGCACCGAACTTCTTGTCGATGACGACGTTGCGGCCACGCGGGCCGAGGGTCACCTTCACGGCGTCCGCCAGGGCGTTCACACCACGCTCAAGAGCGCGGCGTGCGTCCTCCTCGAACGACAGGATCTTCGGCATGTCAATCCTCTCTGAAGTACGTCGGCGCATCAAAGCCCCGGGCGCTCACGCGACCCGGGGCTCGATACGTCATCTTTTATGAAGCTTGATTACTTCTCGATGATGGCGAGCACATCGCGAGCGGAGAGCACCAGGTACTCCTCGCCGCCGTACTTCACCTCGGTGCCGCCGTACTTGCTGTAGAGGACGATGTCGCCCTCCTTGACGTCGAGCGGAATCCGCTTGTCGCCGTCCTCGTCCCAGTTGCCGGGGCCCACCGCGAGGACCTTGCCCTCCTGCGGCTTCTCCTTGGCGGTGTCCGGGATCACGAGGCCGGAAGCGGTGGTCTGCTCGGCCTCAAGCGGCTGGACCACAATGCGGTCGCCGAGCGGCTTAACGGGAACCTTGGTGGCGGTCGTCACGTCGGACCTCCCCTTCAGATTTGGATGATCTAGAAGAGGCGACCAGCGGTCTGCCGTCGCGGGTGTCAGACCTGCCTCGTCGCATATTATTTGGCACTCTCAAGGGGAGAGTGCCAATACGGAACAGTATGCAAGTAGGCCTTGACAGTCAACACGAACCGCCCTGATGCGCTTCCCGCGAACATCATCGTCCCCTCCACCGGGCGGCCCACTCCCCCCTGAGGGGCCGCCGGAAGCCCCGCACCCGCAGGTCACCGCCGCGAACTGCGCCGTTCCCGGACGGCATCCCTCCGATTCGGGGAACATACAGAGGACGAGGCGGACTCCGACGGGGATGTGACCCGATGACCACACACGGTGACGACGACGACGCTACGGTGGACGACGTGACCAGCACGATAAGCGAGGAAACGGATACGCGGAGCGAGGTCAGGAATCTGCTCGCCAACTGGCCGTATCCCCCAGCCGGAGGGTGGACGGCCGACGATCTCGACCGGCTCCCCCAAGAGGGCCCGAACGGCGAGCTGGACTTCTTCAAGCACGTCGAACTCGTCGATGGAGCCCTCATCTTCATGTCCCCCCAGAAGCGCTTCCACGAGTACGTCCTCTACGGACTCCGGACCAGCCTCAACGCGCAGGCCCCCGACCATCTCAAAGCCGTGATGCAGATGGATCTCGTCATCGGCCCCAGGCAGCGCCCCTGCCCTGACGTCCTGGTCGTCGACAGGGAGGCTGCGAAGGACCGGTCGCGCACCGCGTACACGCCCGACGAGGTGTGCCTCGTCATCGAAGTCGTCTCGCCCGAGTCCGAGTTCCGCGACCACGAGGTCAAGCCGTCGCGCTACGCCAAGGCCGGTATTCCACACTTCTGGCTGGTGGAGAACAACGCCGACGACCCGGTGGTTCACGTCTACCAGCTCGATCCAGTGACCCACGCCTATGCCGTCACCGGCATCCATCACAACCGCCTCAAGCTCACCGAGCCGTTCCCCATCGATATCGACCTCGCCGAGCTGCCGGACTGACGAGCTGCCGGACTGAGAGGGAAGCCGCACCCCGGCCAGGCGGTAGCGTCGGGTGGCGTGGACCTTGACGCATTCCGGGAGCTGCTGACACCGCGTGGCCAGGAGGCCCTCGGGGCTGCGGCCGAGCTCGTGGGCGACGACCCGGTGGCGGCGGTGACGTGGCTCAGGAAGACCTACGACGCCCGCCTGACCTCGGCCGCGCTCACGCAGGCCACGCTCAGGCGGCGCGCGAGGGAGAAGTTCGGCGCCGACGCCGACCTCATGTACTTCACCTCCGGCGGCCTGGAGCAGGCCACCCGCCGCGAGGTGGCCGACCACCGGGCCCGCCGCATCGCCCCGGGCTCCCGGGTGGCCGACGTCTGCTGCGGCATCGGCGGCGACCTCCTCGCGCTGGCCAGGGCCGGATGCGCGGTGGAGGCCGTGGACGCCGACCCGCTCACCGCGGCGATCGCCCGGGCCAACGCCGACGCCCTCGGCTTCGGCGACCGGGTCTCGGTCCGTACGGCCGACGCCGCCACGGTCGACCCGGCCGCCTTCGACGTCCTGTTCGCCGACCCCGCCCGCCGTACCGCGCGGGGCAGGACCTTCGACCCGATGGCCTACTCACCGCCGTGGCCCGAGGTGCTGCAGATGGTGGCGGAGGCGGAGGCGGCCTGCCTGAAGGTCGCCCCCGGCATCCCCTACGAGTTCATCCCCGACGGAGCCGAGGCCGAGTGGGTCTCCTACAAGGGCGACGTCAAGGAGGCCGTGATCTGGTGCGGCGGGCTGGCCGGCGACACCGGGCGCAGGGCCACGATCCTGCCGGCGGGCGCGACGGTGACGCCCGATCCGGCACTCGGCCAGGCCGGGCACGGCCCCGTCGGCCGCTACGTCTACGAACCGGACGGCGCGGCCATCCGGGCCCACCTCGTCGCGGAGATCGCCGCGATGGTCGGCGGCCACCTGCTCGACCCGCACATCGCCTACATCACCGGCGACCTCGCCGTGGAGACGCCGTGGGCGTCCCGGTACGAGGTCCACGAGGTGCTGCCGTTCTCGCTCAAGCGGCTGCGGGCGGCGCTCCGCGAGCGCGGGGCCGGCAACGTGACGATCAAGAAGCGCGGCTCGGCGGTCGACATCGAACGCCTGCGGAAAGACCTGAGACTTTCTGGCGACAAATCCATGGTTGTCATTCTCACCCGGATTATCGAGAGGCCCTTCGCCCTCATCTGCACCCCTTCTTGACCTGCCGAAACAGCGAATTCGGACATTGTGTTGGCAATCACGATCTTTTAAATTCCGCTCTGAAAAACCTTGATCCAGAGGCTAGGGTTGTCGTGCGGGAGTTCTTCCCCCCCGCCTGCGGTCGAACCGCGTCTATTAGCAACGCGTCTATTAGTAAAAGGACCAACCCACCGCGCGGCTGACCGTCGGCGAGTGAAGGAGCTTTCGGTGGATCACTCCGACCACACCCTGCTCCAGGCAGGCAGTCAGACCGCCATCTCCGACCGGATGCGCGAGCTCCTCGCCCGCGCCGCTCAGGACCATGTGTACGAACAGCGCACCCAGGGCGCCGTGCTGGACGAGATCCGCCAGCGCCTGGAGGGCATGGAGTGGTTGCTGCGGGAGGTCAGGGAGCGCGAGCTCGGCGGGCTGAGCGGCACGATGGAGTCCGTCCACGGCCGTCTGGACGACATCGCCGTCCGCCCGCCGGCGTGGGCCGAAGGGCTCGCCCAGCACGTCGAGGCGGTCCGCGACCACGTGGACGCCGTGGGCGAGCGCGTCGGCTCCCTCGGCCAGCGGGTCGACTCCGTCCGCGACCGGGTCACGCCCGTGGGCGAGCTGCCGAGCCTCTGGGCCGACATCGGCACCGTCGGCGAGAGCGTGGACGAGGCCCTCGTCCGCCTTCAGTCGATCGCCGACGGCACCCGGGGGGTCGGCGACCGGGTGGGCGAGGTCGTCAAGCGCCTCGGCCAGGTCCAGGCGAACATGGAGGCCGCGGCAGGCCGGTTCACCCGCCTGGACAGGTCGCTGACCGACCTCGCCCAGCGCGCCGAACGCCTTGAGTCCGGGATGCTCGACCTGTCCGCGAGCGTGCGGGAGGCCGTCGGCGACGCGGCCGGCCGCCTGCTCGCCGCGGTCGAGCAGGTGAACGGCAAGATCGACCTGATCGACGAGCGTCTCGACGACGTCGAGGGCCGCGTCACCAGCCGGGTCGACGTCGTCGACTCCCGCCTGTGCGCGCTGGACGGCCGCGTGGAGAAGATCGGGTTGCGACTGGAGGGCGTCGACGACCACGTCGAGACGGTCGACCAGCGGATCGGCCGCCTGCCCGCCGTCCTGAACATCAGCGAGATCATCGGCGCCCAGACCGACGACCACGCCAGGCGGTTCGCCGCCCTCGACGAGCGTGTCGTCCAGGGTCAGGCGGCCCTCCTCCCCCTGGCCGACATGCTCGGCGCCCAGCCCGACCGCGAGCAGCTCGCCGAGGCCCTCAGCGAGACGATGGAGCCCACCCGCGCCGATCTCACCCGCCGCCTGGGCGCCCTTGAGGAGACCATGCTGGCTCTGGCCGAGGCGCTGCTGCGCCCCACGCGCAACGACAAGGACTGACCGTCCCGTACGGGCGGTCCGCGCCCCTCTCGGCAGCCCCCAGAGCCGCCGACACGTGGGTGGGCCCGGAACTCCGCCCCGCAGGCCCGCGCCCCTCTCAGCAGCCCGTCAGAGGGCCCGGTCCCGCCGGGCCGGCGTCCGGCGCCGCCTCGCGGCAGATGTTGCCCCGGACGACCCCCAGCAGCGAGCGGAGCTGGTCCGTCTGCTCGGGCGTCAGCCCCCGGGTCATCCGCGCGTGGACCTCCGACAGCACCCGGTCTATCCGCGGTCGTAGCGCGTCGCCCTCCGGCGTGGTGTCGACGATGCTGACGCGCCGGTTGGTCGGACACGGGCTGCGCCTGACGAACCCGCTGCGCTCGAGGCGCTGCAGGGACTTGGTCATGGTGGACACGTCGATGCCGACGATCCTGGCCAGGGCGTTCTGCGACTGCGGGCCGTTCTCCCAGATCGCGGTCATCACGCGCTCCTGCCCCGGGTAGAGGTCGATCTCCCCGAGGAGCCCGGCGAGCAGCACGCGGTAGCCGCGCGACGTCTGGACCATCAGGCAGTTCAGGCCGTCGCCCTCACCCGGTCCGGTCTCCCGCACACCCGCCTCGGTCATCTCAGGCCTCCCGTTCCGGACCTGAGCCTACCGCTTGCAAGTTGGCCGACCAAGTTGTAGAACTAACCATTGGCTGGCCAAGTTGGTCGGCCAAGAAAGGATTCCGCCATGCCGTTCACACCGTTCAGACTCGGTGACCTGGAACTGCCCAACCGGCTCGTGATGGCCCCCATGACGCGCTCACGCGCCTACGTCGACGGCATCCCCTCGTCGCTGACGGCCCTCTACTACGCCCAGCGGGCCTCGGCCGGGCTGATCGTCACCGAGGGCGTGCAGCCGAGCCCGGCGGGCAAGGGATACATGGACACGCCCGGCCTGCACACCGACGAGCAGGTGGCCGGCTGGCGCGAGGTCACCGACGCCGTCCACGCGGCGGGCGGGCGGATCTTCGCCCAGATCATGCACGCCGGCCGGATCGGCCACCCCGACAACACCGGCGCGCTGCCGGTCGCGCCGTCCGCCGTACGGCCGGCCGCGCAGATCTTCACCCCGGCCGGCATGCAGGACGTCCTCACCCCGGTGGAGCTGTCCACCGCCGAGGTCGAGGCGACCGTCGGGGACTTCGCCGCCGCCGCCGTCCGCGCGATCGACGCCGGCTTCGACGGGGTCGAGCTGCACGGCGCGAACGGCTACCTCATCCACCAGTTCCTGTCACAGAACGCCAACCTGCGCGACGACCGCTTCGGCGGGTCCGTGGACGGCCGGATCCGCTTCGCCGTGGAGACCGCCCGGGCGGTCGCGGACGCGATCGGCGCCTCCCGCGTCGGCATCCGGCTCTCCCCCGCCACCGGCGTGCAGGACCTGCGGGAGGACGACGCGGACGTGGTCTACCCGGCGCTGGTCTCCGCGCTCTCCGAGATGGACCTCGCCTACCTGCACCTCGTCGCGGGCGGTCCGGGCGAGCTCAGCGACCGGATCCGCGCGCTGTGGCCGAACACGCTCATCGTCAACGACCCCTCGCTCGGCGACCCCGCCGCCAGGGCGGCCCACTGGCTGGGCCGGGGCGCCGACCTGGTCGCGCTGGGCGCGTCCTTCCTGGCGAATCCCGACCTGCCGCTCCGCCTCCGGCTGGGCGCACCGCTCAACGAGCCCGACTTCACCACGGCCTTCGGCGGCGACCACCGCGGCTACACCGACTACCCGACGCTCACCACGGCCTTCGGCGGCGACCACCGCGGCTACACCGACTACCCGACGCTGGAAGCCG
>NZ_NGFP01000223.1 GCF_002149035.1 Streptosporangium minutum | reverse complement strand
GGAGGGCGGGGCGGCGGGAAGCGGCGGAGTCACCGTCGGAGCCGCAGGCGGTTCAGGAAACGGGACAAGAACGCCGTACTGACCATTGACCAGGCGTGCGAGATTCTTGAGAGACGCGGAGTTGTTATCCCAGTACTTGGAGTGGGCCTTGAAGGTGTGTGTGGAATCTTTGGTGTCCTCGACGTAGAACTGCCGGGCACCAAAACCGGTTTCACTGGGATCGACGCCGAGCGGGCCGCTCCATTTGGGGAGGAACAGCGGACCCTCGTTGAGGGTGCCCGTGAGCACGAGAGGAACAGAGCCCACATCACCCACGGGATCGTTGGGCGCCTCCCCCACCCACACCGAGCCGACCCCCAGGTCCTTGGCCTTCACCACGCCCACGCCGGGGCTTCCCACGAAGATCACCTGATCCGCGAAGGTCCCCGGACGCTGCTGGGCGGCCAGGCCCGTGACCGTCGACCCGTAGCTGTGCCCCAGCACGGTGAACCGGACGTCGGAGGCCGCCCCGTGCGCGGCATGCAGACCATCGGCGAAACTGGCCAGCAGTGGAGCTCCCTCAAGGGCGGCGTTCTTGTTGACGACCGTACGGCTGAGGCTCAAAGTCGAACCCCACAATGGGGCTTCGTAGCCGAGCCAAGCGATGGAAGCGATCTGCTTGTCCGGCTGGAACCTGTGCGACTGGTCCCACACGACGGCGGCCCGGTTGGCGTCCCCCGCGAAACCTTCCAGCGTGGTACCGGTGCCGGGGACGTAGGCAACCAGGTTGTCCGCCTCATCGGGATTTCCGAAGGAGATGGCGGTCTTGCCCGGCTCGCCCAATTCCAGCTGCAACAGGAATGCCGGAGGACGGCCGTTCTGACCGCCGAGTGCCAGCCCTTTCTCCACGGCCGCGAGCTGCCGCATTTTCAGCTCCTGCTCCTTGATCGCGTTCTTCGCCTCCGCCGAGGATCTCTGCAACCGCTCCAGTTCCTGGACGAGCCCGTACTTCTGGAGGGGATCACGGATTCCGCTCAGCCGGTCTCCCAGTTTCTTCATCGCCTCCCCCAATTGCGCCGAAGATCCACGCAACCGCTCCAACTCCGGGGAGATCGCGGCTTTCTGGGTGGTCAGGTAACTCCGGTTGGCCTGATCCCGAGCCACAGCCGGGAGGCCGTTCAGGCTGCCGACCAGGCTTGGAGAGGCGGCCATCAGCTGCCCCTGGGCCAGGGGGCCGAGCTGCCGCCACCACACGCTGAGCCGCCCCGCCAGGGTCGTGTCCTTACCGGTCCGTTGCAGGTCCACCAGCGACTTCAACGCCGCGATGTCCCCACCGGCCGCGGCGACCGTCAGCTTCCCGACCCCGTTCGCATCCGGTGCGTGGCCACCGAACAGCCCGAAGGCGGCCGTCGCCTGTGAGGCCGTACCGATGTCGTGGGTCTGCTGGATCACGGCCAGTCGTTGCCGCAGGTCGCGCACCTGCTCCTCCGCCCAGACCCCGGCGTCGCCGACCTGCCGCGCGGAGGGCGAGGAGATGCACAGTGCCGACAGTTCGGCGGCGAGCCGCTGCCCGGCCTGGGGTAACTCCTGGCCGGCCCGCTGGAGATCGGCGACCAGGCGGCCCATAGCGGTGACGTCCATCCCGGAGAAGGAGGACGGCTGCGCCGCCGCCACGCTCACCGACGTCGAGAACGCCGGCACCCGCGCCTGACCACCGAGTTTCCTGATCCGCTGCGCTATCTGCTCGGCCGCCGACTGGAAGGCCAGTTGAAGGCTCACACGGCGAGCCGCGAGCGCCTGGGCGAAGGCCGGGGCTCCCCCGCCGACCCACGCGTTCGCCGCCATATAACGCATGCATGAATCCAGGGCCGACGCATGGCTCCGACCGAGCTGCGTAAGGCGCGACAACGCCGCTTCCAACTCCGCAGTCGCATTCGCCGCCACAATGCGTCAGAGTCTCATGCAAGGCCCTACAGGAGCAAGATCTGGCGTTGAAGTTTCTCTAATCAGACATTCAGGCTATAGGACCCTCGCAAAAATGGCTTCATGTCGGAAATAATGAAAATTTCAGCTTCTCTCGAACCCCAGTCGGCCCTATCGGACAGGCCGAGAAAAACCGCCGGCCCGGCCCGTCGGTGACGGGCCGGGCCGACTTTGCGCCTCCTACCGCTCGAACCAGCGGAACGCATCATCGCGAAACAGGAGGAAAAAGACGAGAACTGCCAGCCCGAGACCGATCGCCACGATGCTGAACACACCGAACATCGTGAACGTGCCGTAGCCGTACTCCAGAAACGAGATCCCCTCAACCACCATGGCCGCTTTCCAGACCCACCGCCGCCGCAGGCCGAAGAGGGCAGACAGCGGGCCCATCAGCACCAGGGACGCGAAGAACAGGTAGAAGAACCAGGGCACGGCATCGAGGATGGGCAGCCCTCCCATCACGAGGAGGGCAAGGGTGACCCAGACCACCACCGCCCCAAGGGCCGTCTGAAGCCACATGAGCAGCATGGCGACCTTCACCCCGGCAGGCATGCGCGGCTTCACCAGCGGGGGCGGCGGGTCTGACGGGATACGCGGATCGGGCATCGGGCCTCCGGATGTCGAAGCGGATATGGGACGGTTCGCAGGCATTTTCCAAGGAAGAAGCACGGCAAGAGGGAAGCCGCCGGGTAAACGTATCAACGGAGACTCGAACGATCAGCCGTCATGCCCTTATTGCCGGACTTCACAACGGCGGAATGAACCTCAACACCCGGCGCCCGTAACCGTTTCGCCACCCGCCATAGCCACGCAAGGGCACACTGAACGCATGAAATCCGAACGAGGAAAGAGAGCATGGAACAGGCTCTCCAAGCGTGCGCCGAGCTGCTCGCCTCGGAGCTGGGCGTGGCCTTGAGTTGAGAACTGACCAAGCAGCAGTCGAACGGACGTTCACCGCCGTACGAGCGGCACTGCCCGCCGTCAACTCTGCGGCTTTCTACGCCGAACTGGCCCGGATCACCCACGCACCCGTGCTGGATCCGGCCGCGTTGGACGACTTCCTCACCGGCTGGTGGCGCATCGCCACCAGAGCGGCACAGGACAGCGAAGACTGGCAGCGTATGCACGCCGAGGCCGAACAGATCCGATCAGGCCAATGCCCACCGGGAACCCCGCCGGCCGAGATCCTCGCCCGGAGAGGAGGCCGAATGTAGGCGTATACGGCCACAACCTGCCGTACGACCTGCCGTACGACCGGCAAGCGTGTCGCCGCAATCCTCCGGTCGGGCTTCCTGTCGAACTTGTCGGCCTTCACGGATGGAAGGCTGACGGCCGCCCACGACGGTTGTCGGGGCGGCCGGGGGTTGTCTTAGCCGAGGTCGAACTCGCTGGCCTTCACACCGTTGACGAAGGCGTCCCACTCGGCCGGGGTGAAGAACAGCTTGGGGCCGTCGGGGTCCTTGGAGTCGCGTACGGCGATCAGATTGGCGTGTACGGCCTTGTGGCCGGGGCCGCCGACGACGTCTTTGAGCTCCGCGACCTCAACGCAGTCACCGCCGTTGTTGCCGCTAAAACTCGACTTACGCCACTCCGCCCTACTCAGGTCCATCGTTCCTCCGCCGTTCTCTTGATGAGGTCTATCGACATGCTTAGTGGTAGTGCTTCTATGCGAACGGCCTCGAACTGCGTTACGGCTGCTGCGACATCTTCCTGATCGCTGGTCGTCATTCCGCGAATGGCCGTGTCCAAATACGCTATCTCGCTCCCACCCTCCAAGGTAGCGATCACGAACCCCGCCATGAGACCGGAACGGACGCGGCCAGGGGGAACGACCTGCACACTGACTTGGGAGCTGGCAATCGACACGAGATGTTCTAGCTGGTCACGCATGATCTCGTGACTTCCTACCAGACGATGCAGGACCGATTCGTCGATCACACACCGCAGGAGAGGAGGCCGAGGTTCCTCCCGAGTCAGGATGGCCTGACGCTCCAGACGTGCCGCGATCGCTTCGTCGCTGTCACCCAGGAGACCACGGATGTAGCCCTCAGTCTGGAGCAGGCCCGGCAGGACCAGCGGTTGATAGGTTCGGAGAGTGACGGCGGATTGCTCTTTGTCTCGCCACTTTCCGAACCACGACGGGATCTGCTGACCGCGCCTCCAATCGAGGAGTCGATGAAGGGCGCCACCTGTGTCAAGGGCTTCGTCGCAGGTCTCGGCGAACTCCGGGCTGGCGGGGAGTTGCCCCGTCTCCACACCGCTGATCAGCGACTCGCTGAAATGGATCTTCTCGGAGAGCTGACCCTGGGTGAAGCCCGCCTTCTTCCGGTAGTGACGCAACTCTCTGCCCCATATTGCCTGAGGCGTGTAGAGGTTTACCACCATGCCCTCCTTGCCGGAATTCAACAACGGGGATGCGAATCCCAACGCTCGACACTGGTAACCGTTTCGCTACCAAGCGTAGTCATGTCTCGGCACCCTGAACACAGGAAATCCGAGACAGAGAGAGAATCCATGGAAGAGGCCCTCAAGGCGATCGCGGTGTTGACCAGATATCGCTACACGATGGATCCGGACTTTTGCGTGCTGGGCGAGAAGTGGATACCGCGTGCGGCAAAGAATGTGGCATCGGCCCGCCGATTCGTGCGCGACCTGGCGGCCGACTGGAACACGGCGGAAGACACCCAGGAAATCGCCGAACTCCTGACCTCGGAACTCGTCACCAACGCGATCGCGTACGGCGCGGCAGACATTCCTGCCACGAGCACCATCCGCATCACGGTAGGCAGGGACGGCGAGATGATGACCGTGGACGTCTACGACTCCTGCACAGCGATTCCCCGGCTGAGACGGGCAACCGACATGGAGACCTCCGGCCGAGGTCTCCCCATAGTCAAAGACCTGTCCCACAACTGGGGCTGGACCCTCAACCCCTACGGCAAGTCCGTCTGGTTCCAACTCGCAGCATGGCCGGCCGTACAGACAGACCACTCATGGTTCACACAGGAAAGATCATCTTGATTTCGCCGATATATGCTCGGAGCAACAGCGGGCGGCGTCTTCACGCAACTGTTCGTATGAGCGGTTGCGCCCCACCGGACTCGCCGCCAGCCCCATCGCCACGACCTGGCCCAGAATTTCCGGCGCGTCGGCCTCCCGATAGCGGCGACTCGATCCGCTGACCTCTTTCATCAGTACCTGTTTGGGGTCGGTCAATCGCCCAGTATCCCTGCCGCGATAGCGGGCAGGCACCCACCACGACCCGCTGACGGCGGTGAGCGCGTCCGGGAACAGCAGCAACCAGGACTCGATCTCCGCCACGGCCAAGGCGTAGTGCGCCGTCCCCAGAGCGGCTTCCAGCGCCTTCTCCACCCGCAGGCGAGTGATCGGATACTGGTCATCATCGACCGCGTCGAGATCTTCGTGAACGAACACGCACGCCACCGTCGTGTCATCCCGTACGGCCCGCGCACGGACCTTGCGCGCGAGGGTTTCCGCACGGGCGGCGAGGTTCGCACCGGTGGCCTGGTGTAAACGCACCGGGTCACCGATCTCCACGATCCGCCCACGCATCTCCGGGCAGAACTCCTCCAGAAGGATCCGGAGGCTGAGCCGGTCGTTTCGATCCTCACCGGCGACCACCACGATCGGTTTCCTGGTCGGCCGGACACGGGTTCCCCCGCGCCTGCTCACAGATCGCCTCCCAGCGCACCGGAGAACCACAGCTCTCCCAGGGGCATCCCCTCGCTGGCCCGCACAATCTCTCGGATCCGCTCCGCCGACAGGACCGGGATCACCGACTCACCTTCGTCTCCTCGCTCGCACACGATGAGCTCTTCCGGTCTCAACCGATCCGCCAAGGCCGGCGAATGCGTGGCGATGATGAACTGCGTCCTCTCACTTGCCTCACGAACCCGCTCGACGAGAATCTCCAATGCCTGGGGATGTAGTCCGTGGTCGACCTCCTCCACGCAGGTGAGCGCAGGCGGCTGGGGGTCGTGAAGCATGGCGAGCAGACCCAGCAGGCGGATCGTGCCGTAGGAGGCGTCCATCAACTGCGTCGGCCATCGCAGCCCTCGTTCCCGGAGAACGACGACTACGGATCGACCGGCTCCAGAGGGATAGTCAAAATCGATCCCTTCGAGCTGGGGCAACACCTCGATCGCGTCTGCCTCCAACCGCTCCCAGATGTCTCCGTGGTTGTCGCGCAGGCGCAGTAGGAAAGCCGCCAAATTCGAGGCGTCATCTCGCAACGGTTCATCTCCACCGAAGGCCACTGGCATAAAAGCTTTAGCGACCTCGACATCGAAAATCCGGAAATTGGAGAGCAGATCGGCGATGGCTCCCACTTCGCGTCCCCCGAACTCATCCGAGAGCCGGGGAAGCGTGGACAGGCCGCTGCTGAGCGGTTGAATGCCGATGGTCTGGGTGAGGACATCAGGGAGGCGCTGGGCCGAGAATCGGCCATCAGCCTTCCTGTCCATGGACATCGCCCGGCCTCCGGTCACGATGATCTCACGCCAGCTGCCGGTGTCCGAGAAGCTGAAATCGAACTCCTCTTTCCTCGCCAGGGGGTCTGTCTCAACCCGGAGCCGATATTCCTCGGCTCCCTCCTTCGGGTTGTGTTCCTCAGTCAGCCATCCCTTGACTTCGACCTGTATGAACTTCGGTGGCCGGTCCCCGCCTCGAAATACCAGTTTGTCGAACCCCCCGCGCATGTCGAGCGCGCGGGACAGGTCGACGTGGACGATGTCCGCAAGAAGGCGAAAGACCTCAAGGACGTTGGTCTTGCCCGCGCCGTTCGGACCGACCAACACGTTCACCGGCCCCAAGGGCAGCCTGACCTTGCGCAGGCTCCGGAAGTTGTCCACCCTGAGTTCGGTCAGCCGCTGTGTCGTCACTCCGGTTCTCCCCCGCCACTCACTCCGAACAGATGTGTTTCAAGGACACCGCGCATCCTCCTCACACGATGCCTTCCGACTCCAGCGTTTCGTCCGTGTCCTGTTCTTTCAGTACGGCGTCGGCCAGGTCGACGAGGGTGCCCACTCCTGGAACCGCCCAGCGGGCAGGCCCTTGAACGGAGACGGGGGCCTTCTCCCACTGGGCCAGTCGCCACATGTGGGTGACGAGGCCCGAAGCCGAGTACCGCCTGCCATCAGCAGACCAGAGGAGAGGTTTCGCCCGCTCGTTCACCCACGTTGCCTGCCCGCGGCGCGAATCCTCCGCAAGCCACGCGCGGAGAGCAAGCTCCTCGGGGTCTCCTCCTGTTCGGAAGGTGAGGAGTGTGCCCTCGGAGATTCGGCCGACGTCCACGAGGATTGACACCGTGTTCGGCTTACGCGGCTTACGCGAAGACGTCCGCAAGTAGTCCATCGGGACCGCTGGCAGCGGCGCCCCAGACGAGAGGTCGTCGAGGACCCGCTTCACCAGCGTGCGGCACCTGTCCTCGTTCATGAAGGTGCTTCGGACAAAGGAGGTGCTCGTGAATTCGATGTCGACGTAGAGAGTCATCCGGTTGAGCAGGTCAACGGCGATGCCGGGCACCTCCGCGATGAACTTCTCCCACTCTTCGTCGGAGTCATCGAAGTGGTTCTTGCCGGCATGCTGGAAGACAAGGTGGGCAAGGAGAAGACCACCGTGCTCAGCCACGCCCGCCGCACGCCCCTGGCGCTCACCGGCGGCCTCGTGCAGCACTTCCCTGATCACACGGTGCAGGAGCACCGCTCGCCAGATCTGCTGGGCAGGTGGAGGCTTCTGAAAGATCCGGGTGTAGATCCCCTGCGATCCTTCCTGCCACAACTCGTCCGGCTCGACCTTGACCCGAACCGCCAGGCGCGGATCGTGGTGCGCGCAGGCCAACGCGAATGCGGCCTCCACGATCGAACATCCGGAATCCGGCGGCGGGTCCAGCTCGCCCCGCCTAAAGACGTACGTCTTCTGTAGTTGAAGAAGGAAGTCGTCCCGGATCTGTCCCTGCACCGGTTTCAAAGTGACGAAGTCACGACGTTCCACGCTGTTCTGCGTGTTGGTCGCCGTCGTGATGTCATTTCCAAAACCCTCTGGGCAGTCTCTGATGGAGATCACCTTGACGCTCACATGCGCGTCCAGCAGCGCATCGGGATTCTTCTTCAATGCCTCGTAAGCTGCGGCGACCGTCTGCGCGCCGTTGACGACGCTGGCGTTGGACAGCCTGAGCGTCACGGGCCCCCGAGGATCGCTTCGGCTGAAAGGCGTCGCCTCGATCGTGTCGCAGAGCACGGTGATGCCGTTGTTGAAGTACCAGAAGGCGGAGGGGTTCTCCGTGAGGGTGGTGACAATCGCATTGTTGACCTTCGTGAGCCCCAGAGACTTGCGGATGTTCTGCTCGAACAGTCGCCCGTGATGGGCCTCGAACCACTGGGCGATGTCTCCAGCGGGCATGTTGCCCTGATAAGCCTCAAAAGGCGCCTGTACGTGTAGCCAATCGGTCATCTTGGCTTCGAGCGCAACCTGCTCGGCCAGCTCGTTGCGGACGATCTGCCATGCGTCGGCCGCATTACGAATCTCGTATTCCAGCACCGCACCGAGAGAGTTGAAGTCACGCTTGGCATCTTCGAAGCACTCGACCGCCTCCGGCGAAAGCTCTCCCGGCCCCATCACCACCACGAGCAGCGTGATTCGCGCCCGTGCGTCGTCCAGTACGGCGTTGACCCGGTCAGCAAGAGCCGCGAAACGATCGTTCAGCCGATCGTACTGACGCTGATCGATCCTCCTGAGCCCGTTGACCAGCTTGAGCGCCTCCCCGACACCGAAGCCGGCCGTTCCTTTACTGCTCCACTTCGACTGGATCAACCAGATCTGCGGAGCACCATCCAAGACGGCGACAGCGTCGATGCCGTAGTCGTTTCGGCCATCGACGACGCATGCGGCGGCAGTCGCGCTGTCACATCCCGTGACATCACGCGCGAACAACGCGGCAAGCCCACGTGAGAGAAATGCCTGCTCCTTCTCTCCCTCGTCCTTCTTGACGTAGTCGTCCATGGAGATCAGACCCGCGAAGTCCCGCTTTATCGCGGTGGCGACATGGGCCACCTGTCTCGGCATCGGCTGACCACTGACCGGACGACTCACTCTTGGATTCCCCTCGCCGTGGCGACATCAATTTTCCCGGTAACCGCCGCCGTGATCAGCGCCTGCCGATGTTCCTGAAGGAGAACATACTGCCTATCTACGGCGCTGCGGGCGCGGTTGACCATCGAGAGCTGCTCGCTGACCTGTTTCACTAGAGCCTGCTGGCGCTCCAGAGGCGGCAGCGGAATAGGAAATCCGAGGATTTTACTACTATTCGTGGAAGCAAGATTAGTGGTTTTTACACCGGTGCTCTCAAAGTAGCAGCGCCCATGAAGTGTCTGCGTCATCAAAGCTAAATATTCGGCATCCAGTTTCATTGGATCAGGGCGAAGTGCAAACACGTGATTCTGATGCAAGCACCCCTCAAGCGCACCGCGCCAGATCGTTCCACGGCCCAATTTATCGAGATCGCCACCTTCGGTCATCAGCACGTCACCTGGTTGCAACGTGCTGCGGTCAGCGATCTCGCGAGGCACTGTGATCTCGGCAACCGATTCAAGATCAACATGATCCGCTTGAACGTTCGCCACTCGGAGATATGGACGTGTGACAACATCACCATCTAAATCACGTGAGCTATCAACAGTAAGCCCCGACTGGAGCCGACATAGGTATCCAAGGCGCACCAGTAGACGATCCTCCGTCATCTCCGGCAACCAGGGCCAGGGCCAGCGGCCCGCAAGTTTACCCAACGATCCAGGAACAAGTGTTTCGGTAACTAGCGCGGCAGCTCGTTCGTCTAAGACTCGGCGCTGGGCCATACGAAGCGACTCGATGCGTGAAACTTGGACCATTTCGGCATCGAGGAAGTCGGCGATGCGTCGCTGCTCCTCGAGCAACGGCAAGGGAATTCTTAGCTGCTCGATATCCGGCATATAAATCGTCTTGTGTGTAGATCCCGATGCGACCCTACGGAGATCAGGCGCCATCGCTCGCAATGCATGGAGCAGATAGCGGGGCTCAACCTTCGGACCGCAGGTCCATGTGGCGAAATCCTGACTGGTTGCCATGTCATGGCCCATGATCGCCGAAAAGCCAACCGATGCCGTGCGGGAGAGGATGACCGTTCCAGCCGGGTGTAGGACCGCTGCCGAGTTGGCGAGACCGAGATGACTGATCTTCTCTTTGGTCTCCAGCACTGTGTCACGCGTCCCGTCCCGGAGCTGCCAGACATCGGCAAGCGTGATCCAGGGAAGCGTGCAGTTCTTCCAGTACTCCGGATGCTGGCGGCTCGGAGTATGACCTGTACCTAACTTTGCGACGTACCTGATCGGGACAGTGGGCCACCGTGATTGCGAAAGCCACGGGGCCAGATCCGTTCCGCTCATCGAGTCACCTCACCCAAGAGCTTCTGGATCTCGGCCTCAAGCGCCTTCAGCTCCGCGTCGATCTCCTCCAGCGGCCGGGGCGGCGTATACACGTAGAAGTGCCGCGTGAACGGGACCTCGAAGCCCACCTTGGTCTTCGAGTGGTCCACCCAGGCGTCCGGCACATGCGGCAGCACCTCGCGCCGCAGATACTCCTCGATCTCGGCCTCCCGCTCGGCCGGGGTCGAGTTCATCGAGGTCAGCGGCACGTTCTCGTTGTCGCGCAGGTCGGCATCGGGCAGCGGATTGTTCTTCCGGTCGGTCTGGAGCTGGCCTTCGGGGTCGCTGACCGCGACCTCGTTCCAGATGGCGGCCTCGACCGGCTTGGGGAGCTTGCTCAGCCCGTGCTCGGCCATGGCCGCGTCCAACTTCCCGGCGAACTCCAGCTTCGTGACGCACGCCGTACCGGACAGGGAAGCGAGAGCGGCGAGCAGCGCGGCACGCTGCTCGAACTTCGTCACCGCCTTGGCTTCGGCCACCGCCTCGGCGGTCTGCTCGGTGACCTCGAAGCGCTGGCGGAGCGGGCGCTCGACCGTGATGCGCTGGTAGCCGAAGGCGTGGCGGGGGAAGATCTTCACCTTGGCGTGGTGCTCGTGCTCCGCATCATCCGCGATCGCCAGGGCGTCCTTGTAGATCGCGGTCAGGGCGGCGATCTGCTCGTCGGGGATGAGCTTGCGCTTGTCGCCGAGGGACTTGCGCATCTTCGTCCAGCAGCTCCGCGCGTCCAGCAGGATCACCTTGTCCTTCAGGGCCGGGGCCTTGCGGTTGGACAGGATCCAGAAGTAGGTGGAGATGCCGGTGTTGTAGAAGAGCTGGTCGGGCAGGGCGACGATCGCCTCCAACCAGTCGTTCTCCAGGATCCAGCGGCGGATGTTCGACTCGCCCGACTCGGCCGCGCCGGTGAACAGCGGGGAGCCGTTGAAGACGATGGCGATGCGGGAGCCGCCCTGCTCGACCGGCTTCATGTGGGAGATCATGTGCTGCAGGAACAGGAACGAGCCGTCATTGATCCGGGGCGTTCCGGCGCCGAAGCGCCCGGCCCAGCCGAGGTTGTCGGCCTCGTCCTGGACCTGCCTCTGCACCTTCTTCCACTCCACGCCGAATGGCGGGTTGGCCAGCAGGTAGTCGAACTTCCTGTCCTCGTGGCCCCGGAGGACGAAGGAGTTGCCGAGAACGATCTGGGACGGGTCCTGGCCCTTGAGCATCATGTCCGAGCGGCAGATCGCCCACGACTCGGGGTTGAGCTCCTGGCCGGCGACCTTGACCGTGGCCTTCTTGTTGTAGCGGGTGATGTGCTCCTCGGCCGCCGACAGGATGCCGCCGGTGCCGCAGGCCGGGTCGTAGATGGTCCGGACGATGCCCGGCGTCATCACGTCCTCGTCGTCGGGGGCCATCAACAGGTTGACCATCAGCCGGATGACCTCGCGCGGGGTGAAGTGCTCACCAGCGGTCTCGTTGGAGATCTCGGAGAACTTCCGGATCAGCTCCTCGAAGACGTAACCCATCTGGTGGTTGTCGACGACGTCGGGGTGCAGGTCGATGTCGGCGAACTTCGCGGTCACCAGGTAGAGCAGCCCGGCCTCCTCCAGCCGGGTGATCTGATCGTCGAAGCGGTATTTCTCCAGCACCTCGACCGCACCCGGCGAGAAGCCCCCGATGTAGGCGCGCAGGTTCTTGGCCACGTTGTCGGAGTCGGCGAGCAGCTTTCCGAAGTCGAGCGGGCTGACGTTGTAGAAGCTCGCATCCGCGACACCCCGCAGCAGCCGGTCCTTCGCGCCGTCCGGCAGACCGCCGCCCGCGAGCTCCCCTGCCTTGGCGAGGACGGCGGCCTTGGTCGGCTCCAGCACGCAGTCGAGGCGGCGCAGCACGGTGAAGGGCAGGATGACTTTGCCGTACTCCGACTGCCGGTAGTCACCGCGCAGCAGGTCGGCGACCGACCAGATGAAGTCCGCGTACTTCTGGTGGTTACCGCTCACGGGTTTCCCTTCACATCGTTGTCGTCGCACGGCCGGACGCTGCCGTGGGTCAGGCCGTCGGCTGTCAGCTGGATCAGGTTCTCACCCAGCTCGGCCGCCTGGCGCAGCGCGGACTCGAACGCCGCCAGGCGCCGGAACGCCTCGCCGTACGCCCGCTGCTCCTCGATCGGCAGCAACGGCACCTCCGCACGCCGTACGTCTACTCGAATATTGGTGGACATGGAGCTGTAATGCCGCAGATTGCTGGAACTGCAGAGGAAACCCGCGAGGAAGTCGGGGTCGAGCATCTCCGGGTCGGGCCGCAGGAGGTGGAGGTGGGTGCCGAGTACGGCGCCGCCCTGGGTGAGGACCCTGGCGACGGGGACGCGCACGACCTGGGGCACCGCGACGTCGCCCGGCCGGGTGACGATCTCCCGCTGCACCGCGCGCTCGGGAGTCTTCCCCGAGGCCGGTCTGCCTGCGACGACGTCTTCTGCGGTGAGGACGGCTGAGCCGTCGGGGACCTCCGAGGTCTCACCCGGACGGGTCGGGGCCTGCTGCTGGACGGTGAGCATGCCGCGCCGCAGGAGCTCCGAGAGTGGCACCAGGGTGAGATCCCGAGGCTCGGTGGTGGTGACGGGGACCAGTTCGGCCAGGACGCGGAGCAGGTCCACCACGCGGTTGCGAGCCCCGGTGACGCGTTCGGGCGAGAGGTCCTCGGAGGCCGTGGACAGGTATCTGGCGGGGGTCAGGTCGACCTCGTCGTCCAGCAGGTCGACGAGCGGGACCGAACGGCTCACCCCGGGCTCGTCCAGCTCGCGTCCCTCGGTGAACTCCCGCCAGGCGGCGACGGCCACCTCGGCGTAGTCGTCCGGATGCGCGGAGGTGTCGACCATCAGGACGTGGCTGGGGGTGCGGGCCTCGGCGGGTCTGCGCAGGATCCAGAGTGTCAGGGCGACCGCGACGTTGGGGACGCTGCCCGCGGGGAGTGCGACGACGGCGCGCAGCGCGCCGCGGCGCAGGAGCTGGGCGCGGATCCGGCGGCCTGACCTGCGGTTGCCGACGGCAGGAGGCATCAGCAGAACAGCGATGCCGTCGGTTTTGAGATGGGCGAGCGCGTGCTGGACCCAGGCGAGCTCCGACTCCATCCGGGGCGGCAGGCCGTACTCCCAGCGGGGGTCGGCGGTCAGTTCCTCGTAGCCCCAGCCCCGGTCGTTGAACGGCGGGTTGCTCACCACCACGTCGGCCGAATCGCCGGGGAAGGCGTCGGCGCGCAGGGAGTCACCGGTGCGGATGTCGGCGTTCTCGGTGCGCAGCGCGAGCCGTACGGCGGTGAGCCGGGCGGTGGTCCGGTCGGCGTCCTGGCCGGTGACCCTGGCCCCGGGCAGACGATCCAGCGCGCCGGCGAGGAAGCCGCCGGCCCCGCAGGCGGGGTCGAAGACGGTCCGGGCGGCGGAGCCCGCGTCGCTCCGGGTGTCGTTCCGGGTGTCGCTCCCTGTGTCGTGGACGGTCCGAGCATGGGTCCGGGTGTCGATCCCGGCCAGGTCCAGGCTCAGCGCGACGATCTCGGGAGGGGTGAGGTAGACCCGCCGGGAGTGCACCTCGAAGTAGCGTTCACACAGGAACTCGAAGGCGTCCGGGGCGCCGCGCTCCGCGGCGAGTGCGGCGATGGAACGGACCAGGGGCACCGCGTCGGCGGCCAGGGACGCGGGGAAGGCTCCGATGACCTGGCGCACCCTTCCGGGAAGCTCGGCCGCGACGGTCGCGTCGTCGCCGGCCGCGAGGTCCGTCCAGTCACCGCCCCTGCGGTGCGTGTAGACGAGGAACGCGCCGAGGTCGGCGATCAGGCCGGCGAGCTCGTCGTCGTCCGCGACGGCCCGCAGGTCCTGCCAGAGCCATTCGTCGGGCGGGAGCTCCCTGCCGTCGCCGTGGGAGAGCAGCCAGGCCCGGATCTCCCCCAGTGAGAAGGCCGGGCTGGTGGCTGTGCCGCCGACCGGCTCGGGAAAGTCGTCGTGGCGGCGTCTCCAGTTGCTCACCGCCGCCCGGCCCACTCCGGCCAGCCGCGCGATGTCGGCAGCGGTCACCTGGACGTCTCGCCGCATGTCGGCCGCCTTCCAAAGAACCCCGATGTAAACCGAACCTTATCGCGAGGAGTCTTCTCTGAGCAATGTCGCGAAAATAGTTGGTTGATTCCATCAACACGTGCTCTACTGAATGACGTCGGCCACATTGCACCATCAACGGAAGGAACGGTGGCTCGTGATCACCTCCCCCATGCGCATCGACGAGTTCCGAGCTGGCGTCGCCCTGCTCCCGGCCGACCTGGCGACCCGCGCCGAGGCGCTCAAGCTCTACGCGACACGCCGCCCCGGCTGCCCTGACTGCGAGAGCGCCTGCGACTCCGTCCGCCTCGCCTTCAGTGCCGCGTCCTTCGGAGACCTCCCGGCGACCGGACGGCTGCTCGCCGCCGCGGAACGGAGTGCCCGGCTGACCTCGCACGCGGCCGGATGCGGGCGCGGCGGCCTGCGGTCGGTCAGAGGCGTGCCCGGAAACCACGGCCGGGTGGCGGGACGCTGGGCCACGACGGGACCGCTGACAGCCGCCACCGACGCCAGCTGGAAGAGCAGGATCTGCGGGATCGGCTACGTCACGAGCGAGGGCTGCTGGGGCCTGCGCGGCTGGAGCGTGGACCGGCACGACCCCACAGGTCCCTCCAAGGTCCTGGTCAACGAGCTGCGTGCGGTCGACCTGCTGCTCCGGGCCGTGGGCAGGCCCGACGTCCTGCTGGTGGACAGTCTCCGGGCCCTGAGCTTCCTGCACGCCTGGCAGCGCGGTGACACCGGGCACCTGCCCGAGGGCTACGACCTGCGGCCCCGGCGGAACGGGCCGCCGGCCCTGGTCCGGCTCGCCGAGCACGTCGCCGAACTGGACGGGCTCACCTTCCAGCACGTCAAGGGACATTCGGGGCACCTGCTCAACGAGGCGGCCGACTCGCTGGCCTCCATCGCCCGCCGAGCGGTCACCGAGAGGTTCGACGCCACCGGCCGGGCCGGCGGCCTCGTCTCCTCCTTCCTGTCCTCCTGGCACCAGCGCCCTATGGCCGCCTGACTCTCCCCGGTTCCACACTCCGCAGGTCTTACGAGCTTCCTCCACAGCTCCCGGCCGCCTTGCGGGCTTCCTCCGCAGGCCCCGGCCGTACGGCCCGGCCGACCGTGTGCGGCCGACCGGAGCCGGATGCCCCCTCCCCGCCCGATAAAGC
>NZ_NGFP01000222.1 GCF_002149035.1 Streptosporangium minutum | reverse complement strand
AATCCGGCAAGACCAAGATCGTCCAGGCACGGTTCGTCCACAACGACCGGCTCGTCGACGCTCTCCACCTCCAAGCCTCCTGCGCCCTCCTCCACGATCCTGAAGTCCGCGCCTACTACGACCAGCTCAAAGCCCGCGACATCAGCCATAACGCCGCCCTCCGCCAAGTCGGCAACCGCCTGGTGGGCATCCTCCACGGCTGCCTCAAAACCCACACCACCTACGACCAGGCAACCGCATGGTCACATCGCAACCACGACCTCGCCGCTTGACATCTAACGTCCAGGGATGTCTGACCCCAGCTGCCCGAAGCTCTCCAGTCACCCGTCTGGAGAGCTTCTCTCCGCCCTCCAAGAGGCAACCTTCGCCCGGGCCGGCGGAACAGCCGGTCTTCGACCAGATCTTCCCCTGTGCTACCGCCCGTAACCGAGAGTTGATATTCGATATAACCGAAGATATATTCGGTTTATGCGAAGTACTGTCGCGCCCGTCGTCCCCGTCTTCAGGACCCAGACCCAGGCGGAAGTGCTCGCTGCCATTTACCTGCGGCCTCAGCGGAACTGGACCCTCGCTTCTCTTGCCAGAGAGCTCCAAGTAGCTCCCTCGACCCTGCACCCCGAGATCCACCGCCTCACCGAAGCACAACTGATCACTGTGACCGAGATCGGACGCTCCCGCGTCCTGCACGCCAACCCCGACCATCCGCTGGTCCAGCCCTTGACCGAGATCCTGAGCTACATGTACGGGCCTCGTACGATCATCAGCGAGGAGTTCAGCGGCATCCCCGGGGTTGAACGCCTGCTCATCTTCGGCTCTTGGGCCGCCCGTCATTCGGGAAACCCAGGACCTGTTCCCCACGACATCGACATACTTGTCGTCGGCGAGGTCGATCGGGCCGCTCTCTACGCCGCTGCGGACCGTGCCCAAGAACGCATCGGCATGCCCGTCAACCCCGTCCTCGCCTCGATCCGCCGCTGGGACACAACAGCCGACGCCCTCATCCGGCAGATCAAGTCGGCCCCTGTGATCGACCTGACCGCCGACATTCACACGCGATCGGAGAAGCTCAACCCATGACACGCTGGACACGCGGTGAGGCCGACATCGAGCGGATGCTGGCCTCCGGCGAACTCCAGCGCGTTCGAGGGGAAGCCGCCGACGGCACCGGATGGATGGAGAAAGCAACCACCACTCTCGCCAGCGCCGAAGAGCTCAAAACCGGTGACCCGAACTCCGCTTACACCCTCGCCTACGATGCGGCACGCTTCGCCTGCGCCGGCCTGCTGGCGCAACAAGGACTACGCGCCACCGTCTCCGGAGGCCACTATGCCGTCCAGCAGACCGTGATCCGGCAGTTCGGTTCCACGTTCGAGCCGTACGGCACCATGCGCCGCAGACGCAATGAGCTCGAATATCCAGAGTTCCCCGACGAAGTCGTCGAAACAGTCGAAGCGGACCGCGCAATAGCGGCCGCACGCTCGCTCATCGACGCCGCCGACAAGCTCCTCAGCCACCTCAGTCTGTTCTGAAGCCGACCAGGACACACGGGGCGATCTCCCCATGTCGGGACAGGCCAATCAGCGAACCGCGTCAGGGAGAGTGGGCCGCCTTCGTCGGCGGCGTGAAGAACGGCGAGTTCGGCTGACCTTCAGCCGCCCGAAGCTCTCCAGTCACCCGCCTGGAGAGCTTCTCTCCCCCTCCAAGAGGTGACCTCGGCCCGCGTCGGCGGAACAGGCAGGGCTTCGACCAGACCTTTCCGTGCGCGACCACCCGTAACCGAGAGCTGATATTCGATATAACCGAAGATGAATTCGGTTCATGCGAACCACCGTCGCGCCGGTGCGCGACCGCTCCTGCGCCCGGGGAGACCTCCTCTCACCGGCGGGTTCCCGATCTCAGCTCACCGGTGGGCGAACCGGTCGATCGCGTCGAGTATGTGCGTGCGCATCGTGTCGCTGCCCATGTGTCCCGAGTCGTCGACGATGATCAACTCGGCGTCGGGCCAGGCGCGGGCGAGCTCCCAGGCGGTGTTGGCCGGGCCGCTCAGATCGAGGCGGCCGTGGATCAGGACGCCGGGAATCCCGGCCAGGCGGCCGGCCTCACGCAGCAGGACGCCTTCCTCCAGCCACGCGCCGTGCGCGAAGTAGTGCGCGCAGATCCGGACGAACGCCAGCAGGTCGGCCGGAGGAGTGTCGCTGTAGGGGTTCGGCGTGCCGTTCGGCTCCATGGAGACCACCACGTCCTCCCAGGTGGACCAGTCGATCGCGGCCTTCTCCCGCACCTGGGCGTCGGGGTGCTCCATGAGGCGCGCGTAGGCCGCGACGATGTCGCCGTCGCGGTCGGCCTCGGGGACACCGTCCCGGAACCGCTCCCACTCCTCGGGAAAGAACTGCCCGACGCCGCGATAGAGCCAGTCGATCTCCGAGCGCCGGGTCGTGGTGACGGAGCGGATGACGATCTCCGTCACCCGCTCGGGGTGGCGCTCGGCGTAGGCGAGGATCAGCGTGGACCCCCACGAGCCGCCGAAGAGCAGCCAGCGGTCGACGCCGAGGTGCTCGCGGAGCCGTTCCATGTCGGCGAGCAGGTGCTCGGTGGTGTTGAGGCTCATGTCGGCGGCGGGGTCGCTCGCGTGCGGCGTGCTCCGGCCGCAGTTGCGCTGGTCGAACAGGACGACCCGGTAGCGCTCCGGGTCGAAGTAGCGGCGGTGGCCGGCCGAGCATCCCCCTCCCGGCCCGCCGTGGACGACGAGGGCGGGCTTGCCGTCCGGGTTGCCGCAGACCTCCCAGTAGACGAGGTTGCCGTCGCCGGTGTCGAGCATTCCGTGATCGTACGGCTCGATCGGCGGGTGGATCGTGGTCATGTCATGGTCCCTTCGTCGATGAAATACAACAGTGCTGTTGCATTATGGGGGTGGATCCCCCGGACCCACCACCCCGGTTCTACGGCGTCGCCGAGGGCGCGGGCAGGCCGAGCTCGGCCGCAGCGGCCGCCCAGGTCAGGCCCCCCTTCGCGAGATAGTTGGGGCGGGCGGGAGATTCTCGCGGTCCGGTACCGCAAGAACGCGGCGCCGGTTCCGACTCCATGGTGAACGGCGCCCTGGGGGCGCCGCCCGCCCGGTGAAGGAGACGACGTATGAAGTTCATGTTGATCATGCACGGCAACCCGCAGATCTGGGACGCGCTGACCGAGGAGGAGCGCGACGAGGTGATGAGCGGCCACGGCCCGTTCATGGAGACCGTCAAGAAGTCCGGGGAGATGATCAGCACCACCGCGCTCGCCGACCCGTCGCAGAGCGCCGTGGTCAGGGTCCGGGGCGGCGTCCCGGCGGTGACGGACGGCCCCTACCTTGAGGCCAAGGAGTACCTCGGCGGCTACTACCTGGTGGAATGCGACAGCCGGGAGCGCGCCCTGGAGCTGGCCGCGCTCATCCCGGACGCCGGCGTCGAGGGCCTCGGCATCGAGGTGCGGCCCGTGCTCTACACGGGCACGGCCGACGACTGAGCACGCGGTGAAGTTCCTGCTGAATCTCTACCGGAACGCGGCGGATCTGCCGGGGGAAGGGCTCGACCATGAGGAGTTCCTGGCCGTGGCGGGGCGGGCAGGGGAACTGATCAGCGCTCACATGTTCGCCGATCCGTCCATCAGCGCCGTCGTACGGGCTCGGGACGGCGTGGTGACCGTGACCGAGGGCCCGTACCCGCAGACCCCGCATCATGTCGCCGGCCAGTACGTGGTGGACTGCGAGAGCCGCGAGCGCGCCGTGGACCTGGCCGCCCTGATAGCGGGCGGTCAGGTCGGCGCCGTGGAGGTGCGGCCGCTGATGGACTCGGCCGGGATGGAGATGTGAGCACGACCGAACATCTCGGGGACCTGCTGCGCGAGCTGGCGCCGCAGGTCCTCGGCGTGCTCCTGCGCCGCTACGGCGGGTTCGAGGAGTGCGAGGACGCGGTGCAGGAGGCGTTGCTCGCCGCGGCGACGCAGTGGCCCGCCGAGGGCGTCCCGGAGAACCCGCGTGCCTGGCTGGTCACCGTCGCCTCCCGCCGACTGGTCGACCAGATACGCAGCGAGCAGGCGCGCCGCCGCCGGGAGGTCACCGCGGCGGTGCGGGGGGCGCCGGACGCCGTCCTCGCCCCGGCCCCCGGCGGGGCAGGGCCGGGCGACCAGGACGACACGCTCGCGCTGCTGTTCCTGTGCTGCCACCCGGCGCTGACGCCCGCCTCTCAGGTGGCGCTCACGCTGCGCGCCGTCGGAGGGCTCACCACCGCCGAGGTGGCGCGGGCGTTCCTGGTGCCGGAGGCCACCATGGCGCCGCGGATCAGCCGCGCCAAGCAGCGGATCAGGACCGCCGGTGCGTCGTTCGCGATGCCGCCGCCGCAGGAGCGGGCCGAACTGCTGGACGCCGTCCTGCACGTGCTCTACCTGATCTTCAATGAGGGCTACACCGCCAGCTCCGGGCCCGACCTGCACCGCGGCGACCTCACCGCGGAGGCGATCCGGCTCACCCGTATGGTCCACCGGTCCTTGCCGGATGACGGTGAAGTGGCCGGGCTGCTGGCGCTGATGCTGCTGACCGATGCCCGCCGCGCGGCCCGCACCGGCCCGGACGGCGCCCTCGTGCCACTGGCCGAGCAGGACCGCGACCGGTGGGACGCCTCCATGATCGAGGAGGGCGCGGCGCTGGTCACCGACGCCATGTCCGCCTCGCCCCTCGGCCCTTACCAGCTCCAGGCGGCGATCGCCGCGCTGCACGTCCAGGCGCCGCGGGCCGAGGACACCGACTGGGAACAGATCCGCATCCTGTACGGGATCCTCGCCCGGATCGCGCCGAACCCCATGGTCACGCTCAATCACGCCGTCGCGGTCGCGATGACCCGCGGGCCCCGGGCCGGACTCGAACTGCTGCAAAGCCTGGACGACGACCCTCGGATCGCCCGCCACCACCGCCTCCACGCCGTGCGCGCCCACCTCCAGGAGCTGGCCGGCGAGTACGCCGCCGCGCGGGAGAACTACCGGCTGGCGGCCCGGCGCACCACGAGCCTCCCCGAACAGCGCTACCTGCGGGACAGGGCAGGCAGGCTGGAGCGACAGCGGCTCCGGAGCAAGGACGAAGGGCGTAAGGACGAAGGGCGTAAGGACCGATCAGCCACCGTCGTCGACGAAGGCGCCGGCTCGGGCAGCGGCGAGCACCACGGCGACGGCCCGCGCGGCGACGCGGGAGTCGATCGGCTCCCGGCTGACGACCGCGCGGTAGTACAGCGGCGCGGAGATGGCCCGGATGACGTCGGCGGAGTCGGTGCCGGGGGGTAGTTCTCCCCGGTGAACGGCGAGGTCGACCCGGCGGGCCCATTCGCCGATGCGCCGCGCGTAGAACTGGTGGAGCGCCGCGGCCGCGGCGTCGTCGCAGGTCGCTGCCGCGATCATCGCTTGGAGCGTCGCCCCGAGCCGCGGGGCGGTGAGCGCGTCGAGCACGCTCGTGGCGTTCTCCAACAGGTCGGCCTCAAGGTCGCCGGTGTCCGCATGGGCCACCGACCGGTCGGCCAGGTCCGCCATGAGATCGGTGATCAGCCCGATCGGCCCGCCCCAGCGCCGGTAGACGGTGGTCTTGCCGACACCGGCCCGGTCGGCGATCTGATCCATGGTGAGGCCGTGGAACCCGTGCTCCCCGAGCGCGTCCTGGGTGGCCTCGAGCACGGCTTCGCGGACCCTGGCGGTACGGCCGCCGGGCCGGAGGGTTCCGGGTGACACATCCACAGTGACGCTCCTGACGTGTTCGATCCTCCGACCAGCTTAACGGATCTCAGATCCCATTAGTGCGGGGCTGAGGTTCAGATCGTGTCGGGGACCGCGGAGGAACCGCCGCGGCTTCCGGTGAACTCGCGGGAGACGCGCGCGAAGGCGCGCGCCCGGACGGTTTCGCGGGCGCTCGGCCATACAAGTGCGCGCGCGCGGACGGTTTCGCGGGGGCTCGGCCATACAAGTGCGCACTCGACGACCGTGCCGTCGCGCCGCCGAACGGTTCCGGGGACCGGCAAGCCGTTGACCTCCAAGTGTTCTGCAAGTGCGAAGGCATATCTATCGACATGTCATGAAAACGCTTATGTGTCTGGAGCTTCTCTCCATGCGTACCGGTCTCCGCGTCCTGCTCGGCCTGACCGCCGCCGCGGCGCTCACCCTCGGCGGCTCGACCACGGCCTCGGCCGCCACCGCCGACCCCTCCGTCTGGAGATGGGGCCCCATCTACTCCGGCGACGGCCACGCCGAGGCCCGGGGCAAGGTCGCCGCCGGCCAGTCGGGTTTCGTCGTGTACGGCACGCTGGAGGACACCCGGGGTTCGGGCTGCTCGTGGGTCCACGTGCGCTACCTGAGCGCGCAGAACGGGCGGTGGCACACGGCGTCCTACTACAACTGCGTCCCGGGCAAGGGATCGTTCCGCAAGAACGTCGGCGGGGTCCTGCAGATCAAGGCGAAGGCCTGCCGGGGCAACTCCTCCCGGCCGACCGGGTGGTGCTCGCGGTGGAAGACCATCTACACCCAGGGCGGCTGACCGGCCCGCCCACAGCCGGCCGATCCGTCCACAGCCGACCGGCCCGTCCACGGCCGACCGGCCCGTCCACGGCCGGCCGGATTCCCGGTGAGGCACCGGTGCGGGCCGCACCGGGAAGCCCCGGCCCGGCCCTCCGGGCGTCCTACTGGTTGATGTTCTTGCGGAGCGCGGCGTAGTACAGCGCGATCCCCATGCCGCCCACCACGGCCACCACCCGGACGGCCGTCCCATCGGCTCCGACGACGATGACGGCCACCGCCATGGCGGCGGCGAAGACCAGGGGGACGGCGATATCGAGGGTCCTGCGGTTCACGATTCTCCTTGTCGACTTCTCGACGGCGCCGCACGGCCCCGTCAGGTCCCGACCGTGCCGCATGGCCCCGTCGGTTCCCGACGGCGCCGCACGGCCCCCGTCAGGCGAAGGCGATCGTCTCACCGGGAGCTCTTGACGGGAAATCCGATGCCAGGAAATATCGGGAAGTGAACATATATAGGAACCCTGATATTTCCTGAAGGCGGAAGTGACGAGGACGCAGGATCAGCGCAGGGCCGACACCCGGGCCCGGCTGATCGACGCCGCCTCCGACCTGTTCGCCAGGAAAGGGTTCCACGCGGTGTCCGCCGAGGCCGTCAGCGCCGCCGCGGACCGCACGACCGGCGCCCTCTACAACCACTTCGGCGGCAAGGAAGGCCTGCTGCTGGCCCTGCTGGAAGTGTGGAAGGACCAGGCCGCGACCGACCTGCTCGCCGGGTTCGGGGAGATGACCGAACTCGACGACCGGCTGGCCGCGGTGTACGAAGCGATCACCGACGGGAATCGCGGTGCGTCATGGCTCCTGCTGGAGATGGAGCTGTGGCTGCACGGCGCGCGCGATCCCCACATCGGCGGACCCCTCGCCAGGCGGTACGCCGGCATCCGCTCCCTGCTGGCCGACGGCCTGACCGACTGGGCCGAGCTGGCGGGGGTGTCCCTCCGAAGATCACCCGAGCACACCGCGGTCGCGGTGCTGGGTGTGCTCATCGGCTGCGCGATCCAGCACCGGCTGGATCCCCCCGCGGTCGAGTCGCGGGCCGTCGTCGAAAGCCTGCGAGACCTGCTCGGCCTGTAGGGCCGGGTCCCCGCGGAGCACGTTCCGTGGGGACCCGTCCCACCGGGCCGGGCCGTACCGCGACGCACTCCCCGAACACGCGCCGAAAGGGAGCCCACAAGATGCAGATCAACCTGCTTGAGGAGACCTGGGAGCGGGAAGTCCCGCACCGGCAGCTCGCCTACCTGCGCCGCGAGGCGCCCGTCCACTGGCACGAGGTGCCCGGCGACACCGGATTCTGGGCCGTCACGAAATACGACGACGTGAAAGCGGTCAGCCGTGACCCGCACATCTGGTCCACCGAGATCGGCACCGCGTTCATCCGCACCCAGACACAGGAGTTCATCGACGTCGCGAGCCTGATGCTGCTCAACATGGACCCGCCCAAGCAGACCCGCTACCGCAGGCTGGTCAGCGCCGGGTTCACGCCGCGGATGATCGCCAAGCTGGCCGCGACCGTCCAGGCCCGCTGCGAGCGGATCGCCGACCGGGTCACCGAGAAGGACGGCGAGGTCGAGTTCGTCACGGACGTCGCCGAGCACATCCCGCTGCAGATGATCTGCGAGATGCTCGGCGTCCCCGAGCGGGACCACCATCTGATCTTCGAGTGGTCCAACCGCATGGTGGGCTTCCAGGACCCCGACTTCCGCACCACCCCCGAGGACGGCGAGATCGCCGCCGCCGAGATCTTCGGCTACTGCGACGGACTGGTCGAGGAGCGGCGCAAGGCTCCCCGCGACGACATCATCACCGCTCTCGTCCAGGCCGAGATCGACGGTGACCGGCTCAGCCGCGACGAGATCGACGCGTTCTTCGTGGTGCTCTGCGTGGCGGGGAACGAGACGACCCGCAACCTGATCTCCCACGCCATGCTCGCGCTGATCGAACGCCCGGACACCTACCGCGACCTGGCCGCCAACCTGGACGACGAGGTCCTGTGGCGCTCGGCGACCGAGGAGTTCCTGCGCTGGGGATCGTCGATCCACAACTTCCGCCGTACGGCGACGCGGGACACCGAGATCCGCGGGCAGAGCATCGCCGAGGGCGAGAAAGTGGTCACGTTCTACATGTCGGCCAACCACGACGAGGACGTCTTCACCGACCCCCTGACCTTCGACATCCGCCGCACCCCCAACGACCACGTGACCTTCGGCGGCGGCGGGCCCCACTACTGCCTGGGCGCGGGGCTGGCCCGCCTGGAGATCAGGTGCATGATCCGGGAGCTGCTCCGCCGCTTCCCGTCGGCCGAGCTCGCCGGCCCGGTCCGCCGTATGCGCTCCGACTTCATCAACGGCATCAAGCACATGCCGGTCCGCTTCCGTTAGACCCGCGTCCCCCGGCTCCGCCACCGCCGGCGGATCCGGAGGACCCGTTCCGTCAGGCCCGCACCCCGGCCCCGCCGCCCACCGGTGCGATCCGAGGGGGACCCGGTCCCGCAGGCCCGCACCCCGACTCCGCCCACCACGGGGTCCGGGGATGCGGCGGGGCTCAGCCGCCGTCGCCGTTCCGGGCCACCGTGACCGCCTCGGTGAAGCGGCGGTAGCGGGACAGCTCCCCGGCCACGGGCTCCAGCACCAGCTCGCGGGCGACCTGGCCGATGCTCGCGCGCAGCGCCCTGGCCGCCCCGCGCGCCCGCCGCCGGCCGCCCAGCCAGGCGGCCACCCGGGAGAGCAGCGCGACCAACAGCCCGAGCAGGATCCCGCCGGTCAGCAGCAGGGTCGGCCAGGGCAGCTCACCGGCGGTCGGCAGGTACGGCTGCGGAAGCCGGAGGTAGTCCATCCCGAGCAGGCCGATCAGCCACAGCGCGCCCGCCAGCATCGCGGCGAACAGCACCCACTGCGCCAGCCCGGCCACCCGCCACCACACGGGCCGCCTGACCGGACCGAGCGACGTGGCGGCCACGGCCCGGTCGAGGCCGTCCTCCAGCTCGTCGCCGTGCGAGCGGGCCGCCTGCCGTACGGCCGCCGCCCACGGCGCGGGCAGCCCCGCCGAGGCGGCCCCGGCGGCCTCACGGATCGCGGTGTCCATCCGGGAGCGCTGCACGACGGTCGTGACGGGGATCGAGGTGCGGCCCACGGGTCCGCCGGAGCTCCGCGCCCCCGGGGTGCTCAGCCGGAGCCGGCGGAGCGGGTCGGGCCGGAACCTGCGGATCCACCGGGTCAGCGGCCAGCCGGTGGCGGCGACCGACCGGTGCCGGTGGGCCTTGGCCACGGCCTCGACGACGGTCGGCACCCCGGCCGCCTCCGACAGCGCATCGGTCAGCGGCCCGGCGAGCCCGTCCACGGACACCTCCGGCGCCGCCACCGTCGCGACCGCGTCGGAGCCGGAACGCGCCCCGGCGCCTGGAGGGGCGCCCGCTCCCGGGCTGGAACCGGCCGAGCCGCCGGTGAGGGCGCCCGCACCGGCGGACGCCCTGACGAGCCTGTCGGCGGCCGTGCCGACGTCGGCGGCCAGGCGGGCCGCCCAGGACCGCCGGTCGGCGACCCGGGAGGCGAGCAGGGAACCCAGCTCGGGGAGCCCGGCCCCGGTGCGCGCCGAGACGCCGACCAGCGGCACCCCGGCCAGCCCGTCCTCGTCGAGCAGCCTCCGCAGATCCTTCAGGCACCGCTCGGCGGCGGCCGGGGTCAGCCGGTCGACCTGGTTGAGGACGACGACCATGACGTCCCGGTGCCGGGCCAGCGGCCGGAGATACCGCTCGTGCACGGCCGCGTCGGCGTACTTCTGCGGGTCGAGCACCCACACCAGCAGGTCGACCAGCTCCACGAGCCGGTCCACCTCCAGCCGGTGCGCCGACTCGATCGAGTCGTGGTCGGGCAGGTCGAGCAGGATCAACCCGGCCGCGTCGCCCTCCGTCCAGCCGTCCAGGCCGGGGGCGACGACCGCTCCCCGCCCTTCCGGCCCGCCCGCGTCGTCGCCCGTCCGGGCTCCCTGCCCGGAGGCGACGGCCACGCCCCGGCCGGCCGGGGCCTCCGGCCCGGACCAGGCACCGGCGGGCGACACCTCGTGACGGCGGGGGATGTCCAGCCAGTCGAGCAGCGGCCCGGCCCCCGCGCCCCGCCAGAGGGCGGCCTGGGCGGTCGAGGTGGTCGGGCGGGTGACCCCCACCGTGGCGAGGGCGGTGCCGGACAGCAGGTTGAACAGGGAGGACTTGCCGCTGCCGGTGGCGCCGGCCAGCGCGACCGCGGTGTGGTCGATCGACAGGCTCCGCCGTACCCCGGCGCGGGAGACCACGGAACGCGCCCCGGCCACCGCGTCGGCGTCCAGCCGCCCGTCGGCGAGGTCGGCGGCCTCCGCCAGGCCCTCCAGCCGGCTGTCCAGGGAGACCGCGTTCCTGCGCCGCTTCAGCAGCTTCACCTCTCCCCCCTCTCCCTGTCGGTCCCGCGGGGGACGGCGTCCGTGGGCTGATCGAGCGGATCCGGCGTGGTGTCCGCGCCGCCGGCCGGGAGCGTGAGCCTGACCGGTGTGGCGGGGAGCCGCCCCGGACGCTCCCCCTCCGGAGGCACGGCCGGACGGCCGGCCGGCGGGATCTCCCGCTGGTGGTCCCGTACGGCGTGCGCGGCGGCCCGGAGGGCGGGGGCGGCGTTCTCGGGGGGCTGGACGGCGTCGAGAAGGGAGGTGAAGCGGGTGGCCTCCCCGCCCAGCAGCACGGAGACGCGGGCCCGCAGGTCGGTGCGGGCCTTGATGGTGAGGGTGCGGACGGCCTGGTCGCCGAAGACGGCCTCCAGGAGTTTCTGGCTCAACACGCTGGTGCCTCCGGCGATGCCGAGCTCGATGCCGGTCAGGCCGCCGGTGGAGGCGAACACCGCGAGCATCAGCAGCAGCCCCGCGCCGTTCACCCCGTAGGAGGTGAGCCGGGCCGTGGTCCGCCGGTCGGCGCCCTCCTCGCGGACCAGGCCGAGCACGTATCCCTGCCAGCCCCGCACCGCCGCCTCCGCCTTCGCGGGCAGGTCGGCCGAGGCCCTGCCGAGCCGCCCGGCCTCGGCGACCCCGGTCTCCTGAAGCAGGGCGCGGCCCGAGGGGTGCGACGACCACGACTCCAGCACGCGTTCGGCGGCGCCGTCGGCCGAGGCCCTGATCAGCGCCTCCACCCCGCTCTCCAGCGCGACCCGCAGCTCGCTCTCCGGCGCGGGGCGGCCGGTGAACATGGCCACCAGACGGTCCCTGAACCGTCCCACCCGGTCCTCCAGGGAGCGCATCAGGTCGCCGGTCCCGATGAAGTCCTGCCATCGGGCCAGCACCTCGCCCCGGAGCAGCGACCCGTCCAGCATGCCCTCGTCGAAGGAGGCCAGTCCCCCGGCGTAGGCGGCGTCCGTCATCGCGCGCAGCTCGGCGGCCACGGCGTGCTGGCGGTCCACCGCGTCGGCGAGGGCGGGGACGCGGACGGCGAGGCTCTCCAGCGCGCCGGACAGGGTCTGGCGCACCACGGCGGCGCGGGCCTGGGAGTCGGCCGCGATGCCGGTCAGCCAGTCGGCGACCGGCTCGACCGCCGAGCGCGGCAACCGGGCGTTCTCCTCGGGCAGCACCAGCTCCGGCACCTCGAACAGGCGGGTCCCGCCCAGCCCGTTGGCCTCCAGCAGCCGGGTCAGGTCCCTCTTCACCACGCCCAGGGCCTCCGGCGGGACCCGGGACAGGATGACGGCCAGAGCCGTGCTCCGCTCCCTGGCCGAGCGCAGGAAGCCCCACGGCACCTCGTCGGCGTAGCGGGCCGCGGTGGTGGTGAACAGCCAGAGGTCGGCGGCGGCGAGGAGCTGGGCGGCCAGCTCGCGGTTGGCGGTGACGACCGAGTCGATGTCCGGCGCGTCGAGCAGGGCCAGTCCGGGCGGGAGCGCGGGGACGGTGACCACCCGGAGCGTGCCCGGCTCGCCGCGGCTCTCTCCCGTGACGCGGGGAAGGCCGGGCAGGACGTGCTGGGCGGTGAACCAGTCGCGGTCGGCGGGGCTGGTGACCAGGGTGGGGGCCAGCGTGGTGGGCCGCAGGACGCCGGGCTCGGAGACGTCGGCGCCGACGAGGGAGTTCACCAGGGTCGACTTCCCCGCTCCGGTGGAGCCGCCGACGACGGCCAGCAGCGGGGCGTCGATCGCGCTCAGGCGCGGGATCAGGTAGTCGTCGAGCTGGCCGGTCAGCTCGCGCAGCGCCCGGCGGTCGCTCCCGACGTCGCCGGCCACGAGCGGGAACAGGTCGAGGCCGAGGTGGCGCCGTAGCTCTCGCAGCGCCTCAAGCAGACCGTCGCTCCCGTTCATAGGAGCGTCCTTCCCGCGAGGAAGGCCTCTAGACGTGATTTTGCCCCACCGCTCGACCGGGTCACGGGGGCGAACTCGGTAGAGCGATGGGGCCTGCCCCGCGTCACACGTGGGGGGCCGTACCGAACTCGTCTCCCCCGCAGCTGGAGGCGAGCCCGAACCCACCACGCGACCGCGGGTGATCGGGGGTCATGCGCTGCCCATTTGAGCAATCGAAGCTCAGGGTCAGGTCAGACGGAGCTGAGTGTTCGCTGAAAATTCAATCACCGCGCGGTAACCGCAGGACATATCCCACGCCACGCAGGGTGTGAATGAGTCGCGGCTCAGTAATGTCGACCTTCCGGCGGAGGTAGGAGACGTAGGACTCGACGACCCCGGCGTCGCCGCCGAAGTCATAGTTCCAGACATGATCGAGGATCTGCGCCTTGGAGAGCACCCTGCCGGTGTTGACCATGAAGTAGTGCAGCAGCTTGAACTCGGTGGGCGACAGCCGTACCGGCGCGCCCGAGCGCCACACCTGGTGCGCCTCCTCGTCCAGTTCCAGGTCGCCGACCTGGAGGCGGGAGGGCAGGTCCAGGTCTCCTCGCGTACGGCGCAGCACCGCCCGGATCCGGGCGAGGACCTCCTCCAGGCTGAACGGCTTGGTCACGTAGTCGTCGGCCACGCGCAGACCCGCGACCTTGTCGTCGGTCGCGTCCCGCGCGGTCAGGAAGACCACCGGCATCTGCCCGCCCATCTCCCGCAACCGCCCCGCGACCGTGAAGCCGTCCATGTCGGGCAGCATCACGTCCAGCACGACGAGATCCGGACGGACCCGCTCCGCGAAGTGCACGGCCTCCCGCCCGTCCGCCGCGGTCACCACCTCGAACCCGGACCTGCGCAGGCTGGCCGAGAGCAACTCGCGGATGTTCGGCTCGTCGTCCACGACCAGCAACCTGGCCTCGACTCTCTCCAGCACATTCATGAGGCTTGCTCACCCTGCTGGAACACAGCTCAGCTCCGGCTGAACGTTTCCTGAGAAAACGTTTCCCGCGGACGGGACCGTCACCGGCGGCCACCCCCCTCGCTGATCGCGGTCGCGGTGATCGAACCGTCCTCGCCCCGGGGCCCCTGGACGACCACCGTGCCGCCGGGCTTGAGGTCGGCGACCTCGCCCTCCTTGGAGATCCGCACGACCGTCTCGCCGCTGGTGTTCACGGTGACGACGGACCCGTCCATGGTCTTGACGTAGACCTTCCCGCCGTCCACCCGCTCCACCGTGCCGAAGGCCGCCCCGCCCGGACCACCTTGACCACCTTGACCACCCTGGCCGCCTTGGCCGCCTTGGCCGCCTTGGCCGCCTTGGCCGCCCTGACCGCCTTGGCCGCCCTGCTGCCTGCCACCGAACCCTCCGTAGCCGCCGGGCCCGCCCCCGTACCCGCCGGGGCCCGCACCCTGGCGGACGGCCGCGCCCGGGGCGTCCGCCGCCGGGACGCCCAGCGCCTTCTGCGCCTGGATGCCCACCACCACCCCGGCGACGAGCATCACGCCCGCGCCGAGCACCAGCGTGAGCGTGGAGAAGCCGCGCCGCGGCCGGACCGTCAGCTCATCCTCCAGGTCACCCGTGAAAGGGGAGGTCTCCAGCGACTTCCCGGCCGGGGCCGTCTCATCCGCGTTGCCGCCCATGTCTGTCTCCTTGCGTAAGCCGTGAAGGTCACTCGTGGCGCAGGGCCTGGATGGGGCGGAGCTTGGCCGCCCGGTTGGCCGGGTAGCTGCCGAAGAACAGCCCGATGCCCACCGAGACGCCGAGGGCCAGCGCGATCGAGGACGGCACGATCACGGGCTCGATGCCCGCGATCGTGAACCGGGTGCCGACGAACGCGATCGCCACGCCCGACAGGCCGCCCACCAGGCTCAGCACCGTCGCCTCCAGCAGGAACTGGCCGAGGATGGCGCTCCTGGGCGCCCCGATGGCCTTCCTGATGCCGATCTCCCTGGTCCGTTCGGTGACGGTGACCAGCATGATGTTGGTGATGCCGATCCCGCCGACCAGCAGGGAGATCGCGGCGACCGCGCCGAGCAGGGCGGTGAAGACGCCGATGGTCGAGCTGACGGTCTCCTGGAGGGTGGCCTGGTTCAGGATGCGGTAGTCGGCGGTGCCCGTGGGGGTGATGTCGTGCCGCTGGTTCAGGACGGCCGTCACCTCAGCCTGGGCCGACTCCGTCGTGTCGGCGCCGGTCGCCTGCACGATGATCGAGCCGAGCGCGCCGAACCCGGTCAGGCTCTGCTGTACGGCGGGCAGCGGCACGATCGCGACGTCGTCGGCGTCCTGCATCCCCGAGGAGCCCAGCTCCTTGAGCACCCCGACCACCGTGAACGGCACTCCGGAGACGCCGACCTGCCGGCCGACGGGATCCGCCGCGCCGAACAGCTCCTCGGCCACGGTCCGCCCGATCACCATGACCTTCCGGGCGGCGAGCACGTCGTCGTTGACGAAGTAGGCGCCGCTCGTGACGGGCTTGTTCGTCGCCTCGAAATAGCTCGGATAGGTGCCGACGAGCTGGGAGATCGTGTGGCTCGCCCCCTCGTACACGGCGGTGGCCGAGGACGCGGTCACCACCGGGGACACGCTCCTGACCGACGGCGCCTGCTCCCGGTCGGCCAGCGCCCTGGCGTCCTCCAGCGTGAGCTGCCTGGCCTGCGTGCGCGGCCCACCGGCCTGGCCACCGCCGTGTACGAGGGGGCGAGCCACACGATCTCCCAGCTCGTCGGCACCTATCCGAGCTATTTCGAGGCGACGAACAAGCCCGTCACGAGC
>NZ_NGFP01000221.1 GCF_002149035.1 Streptosporangium minutum | reverse complement strand
CCTTCTTGCCCGCCGGGCTGTAGCGCACGGCGTTGGACATGACGTTGACCAGGATCCGTTCCAGCAGCGCGGAGTCGGCGACGACCTCGGGCAGGTCCACGGACACGTCGCCCTCGACGCGGTCGCGGAGCGGGCCGAGGTCGTCGATCGAGCGCGGGATGACCTCTTCGAGCGCGACCGGCTGCAGGGTCAGGCCGAGCACGCCGGCCTGCAGGCGGCTCATGTCGAGCAGGTTGGCGACCAGCCGGTCGAGCTTGAGCAGGGACTCGTCGGCGGTGGCCAGCAGTTCCTCGCGGTCCTGCGCGCTCCATTCGATCTCGGTGCCGCGCAGGCTCTCGACGGCGAGCCTGGCCGAGGCCAGCGGGGTGCGCAGGTCGTGGCTGACGGCGGCGAGCAGGGCGGTGCGCATCCTGTCGGTCTCGGCCAGCGGCCCGGCCAGGTCGGCCTCCCGGCGCAGGCGCTCCTGGCGCAGCGCCACGGCCGCCTCGGCGGCGAACGCCTCCAGCACCCGCCGGTCGGAGGCCTCCAGCAGCCTGCCCCGTACCGCGAGCACCAGCCGCTCGTCGATGACCACGTCAGCGTCGGCCGTGCCGGGGCAGGTGCAGGGGGTGGCGCCGGCGGTGGCCACGATCCGCCACGCCTCGGGGTCCGACTGGTCGTCCGGAGCCGGCTCGCCCACCCGTTCCAGCAGGGTGACCGAGGTGAGGGCGAAGGTCTCGCGCAGCCGCGCCAGCAGGGACGGCAGCGCCGACTCGCCGCGCAGCACGTGTCCGGCCAGGGTGGACAGCACCTCGGCGTCCGCGCCCGCCCGCGCGGCCTCCCTGGTACGGCGGGCGGCCAGGTCCACGACCGCGCTCACCATGACGGCCACCAGCACGTAGACACTCAGCGCGAGCAGGTTGTGCGGGTCGGAGACGGTGAGCCGGTCGAACGGCGGGGTGAAGAAATAGTTGAGCAGGAGGAATCCGGCCACGGCCGCGGTGACGGCCGGCCACATGCCGCCTGCCAGCGCGACGCCGACGACCATGAGCAGGAAGAGCAGGATCCCGCTGGGCAACGTCAGATCGGCTCTGAACGGGACCAGCGCGGCGGTGAGCACCGGAATGCCCAGCAGCGCCATCGCCCAGCCCGCGAGCCTGCGCGTGCGGGTCAGCGCGGCCTTCGGCCGGACGCGCCGCGCGCCCTTGCCCACCTCGGCGTGGGGGATCATGTGGACGTCGATGGCGCCGGACAGCGCGGTCGCGGTCAACCCGACGCCCCGGGAGAACAGGTGGGCGAACCTGCCTCTGCGGGACGCGCCCAGCACGAGCTGGGTGGCGTTCACCCCGCCGGCGAAGTCGAGCAGGGCGCGCGGCACGTTCTCCCCCACTACCTGGTGGTAGGTGCCGCCCAGGCTCTCCACCAGCGCGCGCTGGCGGGCCAGGCGCGCCGGGTCGGCCCCGCCCAGCCCGTCGGAGAGGGTGACGTGGACGGCCAGCAGGTCGGCGCCCTTGGTCCTGGCCGCGATGCGCGCGGCCCGCCGGATCAGCGTGTCGCCCTCGGGACCACCGGTCAGCGCGACCACGACGCGCTCCCGGGCCTCCCAGGTCCCCTCGATGCCGTGTTCGGCGCGGTACTGATCGAGCTGGTCGTCGACCTTCCCGGCGACCCAGAGCAGGGCCAGCTCGCGCAGCGCGGTCAGGTTGCCCACCCGGAAGTAGTTGGACAGCGCCGCGTCGACCTTCTCCGGCGCGTAGATGTTCCCGTGGGCCATCCGGCGGCGCAACCCGTCCGGCGGCATGTCCACCAGCTGTACCGCGTCCGCCCGCCGTACCACCTCGTCGGGCACGGTCTCGCGCTGCGGCACCCCGGTGATCTGCCGGACGACGTCGTTGAGCGACTCCAGGTGCTGGATGTTGACGGTGGAGACGACGTCGATGCCGGCGTCGAGGATCTCCTCGACGTCCTGCCAGCGCTTGGCGTTCCGGGAGCCGGGCACGTTGGTGTGCGCCAGCTCGTCGATCAGGGCGATCCGGGGAGCGCGGGCGATGACCGCGTCCACGTCGAGCTCGGTGAAGGCGGTCCCGCGGTGGACCACGGTCCGGCGGGGGACGACCTCCATGCCGCCGATCAGCTCGGCGGTGCGGGGACGGCCGTGGGCCTCGACGAGACCCACGACGACGTCGGTGCCGCGCGCCAGTCGGCGGTGTCCCTCGTCGAGCATGGCGAAGGTCTTGCCGACCCCGGGGGCCGCGCCCAGGTAGACGCGCAGCCGCCCGCGTGCCCTGTCCATCGGCCGTCGCTCCTCACCGGTCACCCCGCGAGCCGCCCCTTCCGGCGGACGGCTCCCTGCTCCGATCATCTCCTGCCGGGGACCGGGCCGGGCCAGGGGGCGTCACGTCCGGCCATCCGGGCGGCCCGGGGCGTTTCCGGGATCAGGTCCATCTCACAGAGCAAGCAAATACCGAGACTGAGGGCTTTTGGTAAATCTTGACAGCATTAATACGTATTTAGCGTGATTATTGACGCCACCTCTACGGCAGCTCGGAGTAACAGGACGACCACTCTCAGGACAATTGCCGACACCCCGCCGGGTCGCGGAGACTCTGACCGTCACCCCTTGTCGAACAGGCGAGCGGGCGACACCGATCAGCGGAACACCGCCGGGGGGCTCGCGACGCGGAAAATCAGTTGACGGCGGTCTTAGCCTGAGTGGGCCTTTACCCCGGAATGGTGATCAATTCAAGTGAGAACCGTGAGGAGTGTGCTGCCTGCTGAYGCCCCCTGATACCGCCCCCGGGCGAGATACCGAGACCCGTCAGTCCCCGACCCCCCGCCCGCGCAGCCTCAGGACGAGCTCGCTGTGGCGGATGAAGTCCTACCTCCGTCCCTACACCACCCGCCTGGTGCTCATCTGGATACCGGCCTTCGGCGGGATCGCCATCGGCATCGTCATCCCGCTGATCGGCAAGGAGATCATCGACGGCCCCGTCGCCCGCGGCGACACCGGAGCCCTCCTCCCCCTCGCACTGCTCGCCCTGGCACTGGGCGTGATCGAGGCGCTGCTCATCTTCCTGCGCAGGTGGTTCCTGGCCGATGCCGTCATCGGCCTGGAGACGACGATCCGCGACGACCTCTACCGGCACCTGCAGCGGCTGCCGATGAGCTTCCACGGCGCCTGGCAGTCCGGCCAGCTGCTCTCCCGCGCGACGACCGACCTGTCGGTCATCCGGCGCTTCCTCGGCTTCGGCATGCTCTTCCTCGTCCTGATCATCTTCCAGATCGTGACGGTGACGGGGCTGCTGCTGCAGATGTACTGGCCGCTCGGCCTGCTGGTCGCCGCGTCGGCGCTCCCGGTCGTGGTCACCTCGCTCCGCTTCGAGCGGGGCTACATCACCGTCTCCCGCCAGGTCCAGGACGAGCAGGGCGACCTCGCCACCGTGGTCGAGGAGTCCGCGGTCGGCATCCGCACGATCAAGGCCTTCGGCCGCGGCCGCCACGTCTTCGACACCTTCGACGACGGGGCCCGCAAGGTCTACCGGACCTCGATGGAGAAGGTACGGCTGTCTGCCAGGTTCTTCACCTTCCTGGAGGTGATCCCGAACGTCACTCTCGCCATCGTGCTGCTGCTGGGCGCGCTCGCGGTCGGCTCGGGCTCGCTGACGCTGGGCACCCTGGTGGCCTTCACCACGCTGATGCTGCAGCTCGTGTGGCCCGTCTCAGCTCTCGGTTTCATCCTGGTCATGGCCCAGGAGGCGATGACCTCGGCCGACCGGGTGATGGAGGTGCTCGACACCGACCCGGAGATCGTCGGCGGCACGGACGCGATCGAACGCCCCCGCGGCCATCTGCGCTACGAGGGCGTGGAGTTCCGCTTCCCCGGAGCCGCCGAACCGGTGCTACGCGACGTCTGGCTGGATGTGCGGCCGGGAGAGACGGTCGCGGTCGTGGGCGCGACGGGTTCGGGCAAGACCACGCTGACCGCCCTCGTCCCCCGGCTCTACGACGTCAGCGCGGGCCGGGTCACGATCGACGGGCACGACGTGCGGGACCTGTCGCTGCCCGCCCTGCGCTCGATGGTCGCCACGGCCTTCGAGGAGCCGACCCTGTTCTCCATGAGCGTCAGGGAGAACCTCACGCTGGGGCGGCACGACGCCACCGAGGAGGAGATCGAGGAGGCGCTGCGGGTCGCCCAGGCCGGGTTCGTCCACCAGCTGCCGTGGGGACTGGACACCAGGATCGGCGAGCAGGGCATGTCCCTGTCCGGCGGCCAGCGCCAGCGCCTGGCCCTGGCCCGTGCGGTCCTCAGCCGGCCGAGAGTCCTCGTGCTGGACGACACCCTGTCGGCCCTGGACGTCGAGACCGAGGCCCTGGTGGAGGAGGCCCTGCGGCATGTCCTGCGGGACGCCACCGGGATCGTGGTGGCGCACCGCGCCTCCACCGTGCTGCTCGCCGACAAGGTGGCCCTGCTGCTGAACGGCACGATCGCGCACGTCGGCCGCCACCAGGAGCTGATGGCGGCCGTGCCGGAGTACCGGGCGCTGCTGTCGGCGGAACTGGACGGCGCTCCGGACGGGCTGGACGGTCTGGACGGCGCTCCGGACGGGCTGGACGGCCTGGACGGCGACCTGGACAGCCAGGAGGCACTCCGATGAGCCAGACCACGACACAGGGCTGGCGCGGCGTCGCCGCCGAGAACAAGGACGACCTGTCGGAGCAGGTGTCGTTCCTGCTCCGCGCCCGGTCACGACGGCTGCTCGGCGAGCTGCTGCGGCCGTACCGCAAGGAGATCGCACTGCTCGTCGCGGTCATCGTGATCTGCAACGCCGCCGCCCTCGCCATCCCCTACCTGGTCAAGGTGGGCATCGACGCCGGCATCCCGCCGATGCTCGCGGGCGAGGGGCCGGCCACGCTGGTGACGGTCGTCGTGGCGGTTCTGGCGGCGGCGATCACCCAGGCGGCCACCCGGCAGGTCTTCCTCAGGATGGCGGGCCGCATCGGCCAGAGCATCCTGCTGGAGCTACGGCGGCGGGTCTTCGCCCACTTCCAGAAGCTGTCGCTGTCCTTCCACGACGACTACACCTCGGGCCGGGTCGTCGCCCGGCTCACCTCCGACATCGAAGCCATCTCCGAGATGCTGCAGTCGGGCTTCGACGGCCTGGTCACCGCCGTGCTGACGCTGACCGGCACCGCGGTCCTGCTGCTCGTCCTCGACGTCCCGCTCGCCGTGGTCGCGCTGCTGCCGCTACCGGTCCTGCTGCTGTTCACCCGCTGGTTCCGGCGGCAGTCGAGCATCACCTACCGCAGGACCCGGGAGACCGTGGCGCTGGTGATCGTCCACTTCGTGGAGTCGATGACCGGCATCCGGGCGGTCCAGGCGTTCCGCAGGGAGCCGCGCAACCAGGAGATCTTCTCCCAGCTCAACGCCGACTACGCGCACGCCAACGTGCAGAGCATGCGCCTCATCGCGCTCTTCATGCCGGGCGTCAAGCTCATCGGGAACGTCACGATCGCCGCCGTCCTGTTCTACGGCGGCCTGCTGGCCATCGACGGCGACGTCACGGTGGGCGTGCTGGCCGCGTTCCTGCTCTACCTGCGCCAGTTCTACGAGCCGATGCAGGAGATCTCGCAGTTCTACAACACCTTCCAGTCGGCGGGGGCGGCCCTGGAGAAACTCTCCGGCGTGCTGGAGGAGAGGCCCGCGGTGGCCGAGCCTCACACCCCCGTGGCGCTGGAACGGCCACGCGGGGAGATCCGGTTCGAGGAGGTGGAGTTCTCCTACCTGGACGGCACCCCGGTGCTGTCCCGGATGGATCTGGCGATCCCGGCGGGGCAGACCGTGGCGCTGGTCGGCACCACCGGGGCGGGGAAGACCACGCTGGCGAAGCTGGTCTCCCGGTTCTACGACCCTGTCGCCGGCCGCGTGCTGCTCGACGGGGTCGACCTGCGTGATCTCGGCGAGGACTCGCTGCGCGGCGCGGTGGTCATGGTGACCCAGGAGAACTTCCTGTTCACCGGCTCGGTCGCCGACAACATCAGGTTCGGCCGGCCCGGCTCGACCATGGCCGAGGTCGTCGAGGCCGCCCGGTCCATCGGCGCCCACGAGTTCATCTCGGCGCTTCCGGAGGGCTACGACACCCAGGTCGCCAAGCACGGCGGCAGGCTGTCGGCCGGGCAGCGGCAGCTCGTGGCGTTCGCCCGGGCCTTCCTCGCCGACCCCGCGGTGCTGATCCTGGACGAGGCGACCTCCAGCCTGGACGTCCCCGGCGAACGGCTGGTGCAGCGGGCGATGCGGACGATCCTGGCGGAACGGACCGCGCTGATCATCGCCCACCGGCTGTCGACCGTCGAGATCGCCGACCGGGTGCTCGTGATGGACAGCGGCGGCATCGTCGAGGATGGCCCTCCCGACCAGCTCATCGCACGGGCGGGCCGCTTCGCCGGCCTGCACCAGGCCTGGCTGGACAGCATCTCGGATCTGCCGGCCCCACCGGGTTAGGCGCTGTCTCCTCCGGGACGGGCGCGGCACCGGCCCGTCAGGCGGCGGCCGTGACCGTCCCGGAGGAGAGGCGGGCGCGTTGCCGTGGCGGATGCGCGTCCGCCGGGACGCCGTGACGGAGTCACCACGCTCCGGAACGGTCTCACAATGGGGGATCTGCCATGGTGAGCACGCCTGCCGATGCGCCGCTCCGCCGGCTCGACCGCATTCCCCGTTTCAATCGTTCCAATCCGAAATCCCAATAAATCCGGCACCGAAACTTGGGCATTGATCACATAAGGCAGCTGGGTCGCAGCTATGTTGATCACGACTTGTTCAGCAAGCCGATGGAGTTCAATTGCCCCCCAACCGACGGACGACGGTCGCGCTGATCGTCGCCGCTCTCTCCCTCGCCGCCTCGGGAGGGCTCGCCACCGTCTCGGCGGCGCCCGCCGCCGCGGCGCTGGCGGACACCACGGTGCCCGCGACCGACGACGTCTTCATCAGCCAGGCGGACCCCGCGAAGTCCTACGGGACCGCGACCTGGCTGTCCGCCTGCGCCGCGTCGTGCAACGGCAAGACCAACGGTGAGCGCCGCGTGCTCACCGGCTTCACCGTCTCGGGCGTGCCGAAGGGCGCCACGAACGTGAAGATGACCCTTGAGGTGACGCCCGGCAGGACCGTCGAGACCGTGATCTCGGTGCACAAGGTGACCAGCGCCTGGACCGAGAGCGCCACCACCTGGAACAGCAAGCCCACCATCGGCGCGGCCTTCGCCACCCGTGACGGCTTCACCGCGGACAAGGCCGCCGGGATCGACGTCTCCTCGGCCTTCACCGGCAACGGGCGCTACACCTTCGCCCTCACCGCTGGCGAGGGGCCCGTCGCCGTCCTGTACTCCTCGCGGGAGACGGGCAACAGGGGACCGCGCCTGAAGATCAGCTACTCCCCGGCCGGCGCCACCCCGACTCCCACGCCCAGCGCCACGCCGAGCGCCACACCCACCGCTACGGCCACGCCCACGCCGCCGCCGTCAAGCGGGAACTGCCTGCCGTTCGACAAGCTCTCGCCGGCGGCGCTGCGCTCCTTCGACAAGAAGGTCTTCGCCTTCTACTTCCCGCCCTATCCCGTGTCGATCGACAACAAGGACCCCTCCAAGGACCAGCACGCCTCCTGGCTGGACCCGATGGGCTCCAACGGGATGTACGCCGGTCAGGGCGGCCACTCGCGTGACCGGCCGCTGCCGCGCCCGGTGCGCCCGGAGAAGAACTGGCGCCAGCTCGACTTCGAGGTCGAGGTACGGCAGGCGATCGCGATGGGCCTCGACGGGTTCATCTACGAGCACCACACCTCGGCCAGCGACCAGCGGTTCAACCAGTTCCCCGCGATGCTGGCGGCGGCCAAGGCGGTCGATCCCAACTTCAAGATCATGCTCAGCCCCGACTTCCCCACGGCCAAGGACTCCCCGCACGACAAGGTCATGGAGGACATCCTCATGGCCAAGGGGCACCCGTCGCTCTACAAGCTGGAGGACGGCACCATCCCGCTCGCGCCGTTCTATCCGGAGCGGCACCCTGCGGCCTGGTGGGACCAGCTGCGCGACAAGCTGGCCGCCAAGGGCATGAAGACCTCGCTCTTCCCGATCTTCCTCAGCTGGAACGGCACCGGGAAGACGGAGTGGAACGACCACGTCGTCGGCTACTCCTCGTGGGGCAGCAAGTGGGTGAGCACGACCGAATCCCTGCGCAAGGGCGGCATCGAGGCGCACAAGCGGGGACGCCTCTACATGGCGCCGGCCTCGCTCGAGGACGTGCGCCCCAGGGACAAGCGCCTGTGGGAGCCGGCCAACAGCCAGTTGCTGCAGCAGTCGTTCCTGAAGGCCGCACAGGGTGACGCGGACATCATCGCGCTCATCACCTGGAACGACTACGCCGAATCGTGGCTGGCGCCGTCGGTCATGCGAGGGTACGCGCCCTCCGACCTGATCGCCTACTACACGACGCTGTTCAAGACCGGGAAGGCGCCGGTGGTGGCTCGCGACGCGCTCTACTACTTCCACCGCAGCCACCGCACCGACGCGCCGTTCGACGCCACCAAGCAGACCATCGGCCCGATCAAGGTTCTCAACGGCGACCCCGCCACGAACACGGTGGAGCTCGTCGCCTTCCTCAAGACACCGGGCAAGCTGGTGATCAAGCAGGGTTCCCGGGTCGACACGTTGGACGCGCAGGCCGGGCTGGTCTCGTTCAAGGCGGAGATGGTGGCGGGCACGACGCCCGTCTTCGAGCTCCAGCGCGGCGGGAAGACTGTCCAGACCGTGGAGAGCAAGACCCCGATCCGCAAGAGCGTCGTCTACCAGGACCTCATCAACCACGCCGGAGGCGGCCTGAGCTGCAACCGTCCGTGACCATCGCGGCGTCCCCTCCTCACGGGGGGACGCCGTCCCGGACGCCGGACCGCTGAACGCCCGCCGCCCTCCGGCCGCCCGGCAGATCGGGCGGCCGGAGGGCGGCGGGCGCCGGGCCCCTCTCCCCTCCCTGAGGACACAGAACGTGAAATTAGGGCAAAAAAGGGTAGATCGTACTAAATGAAGGAAGACGACTGGTTCCTCAAGGGTGAGGAGCGCGGCAACCCGGCGACGCGGATCGACGCCAGGCATGACGACGACATCGCCTGGTCGGGCGGGAACACCGTACGTCCCATCCCGCACGGCGCACCGTACTTCGCCGAGCTGCTCACCCGCGTCCGCGAGCTGCGTGCCGGAGACCTGCTGCTGTTCACCGACTGGCGCGGCGATCCCGACGAGAGGCTGGACGGTCCCGGCACCGAGGTCGCCGACGTCTTCTCCGACGCCGCCCGGCGCGGCGTCGTGGTCAAGGGCCTTCTGTGGCGCTCGCACTGGGATCGGCTCCGCTTCAGCGAGGCCGAGAACCGCCACCTCGGGGAGGCCATCGAGGCCGCCGGCGGCGAGTGCCTGCGCGACATGCGCGTCCCGCCCGGCGGCTCCCACCACCAGAAGCTCGTCGTGCTGCGGCATCGCGCGGAACCGGAGCGCGACATCGCCTACGTCGGCGGGATCGACCTGTGCTGGAGCCGCCGGGACGACGCCTCGCACGGCGGCGACACGCAGGCCACCCCCATGGCCGAGGTGTACGGCGCGCATCCGCCCTGGCACGACGTCCAGGCCGCGATCCAGGGACCGGCCGTCGGCGACGTCGAGGCCGTGTTCCGGGAACGCTGGGAGGACCCCCAGCCGCTCACCCGCAACCCCCTGCACCGCCTGGCCGACCTGATCCGCCACGAGGACACCCGGGCGGATCCGCTGCCGCCGCAGTTCCCCGACCCGCCCGCCTGCGGCCCGCACGCCGTACAGCTCCTGCGGACCTACGCCCACCGGCGCGCCCGCTACCCGTTCGCGCCACGGGGAGAGCGCAGCATCGCCCGCGGCTACCTCAAGGCGCTGCGCCGCGCCCGCTCCCTCATCTACATCGAGGACCAGTATCTGTGGTCGCCCCAGATCGCCGAGTCCTTCGCCGAGGCGCTCAAGGCCAACCCCGGCCTGCTGATGATCAGTGTCCTCCCGCTCCACCCCGACCAGGACGGCGCGCTCAACGGCACCCCCCAGATCCTGGGCCGCAACCAGGCCCTGTCGGTCCTCAGGCGTGCGGGCGGAGAGCGCTTCGCGGTGTACGGCGTCGAGAACCGGGACAGCACCCCGGTCTACGTCCACGCCAAGGTCTGCATCGTCGACGACGTGTGGGCGACCATCGGCTCGGACAACTTCAACCGCAGGTCCTGGACCTACGACTCCGAGCTCACCTGCGCGGTGCTCGACGAGACCCCCGACGGCCGGGAACCCCGTGACCCGGGCGGCCACGGGGACGGCGCGCGCCGCTTCCCCCGGGACCTGCGGCTGACCCTCGCCCGGGAGCACCTCGACCGTCCCGGCGTCCGCGACGCGGACCTGCTGGATCCGGAGGCGTTCTTCGCCGCCTTCGCCGACTCCGCGCACGCCCTGGAGCGGTGGCACGCCGGGGGACGCCGGGGCCCCCGCCCGGACGGGCGGCTGCGGCTGTACGAGCCGGCGCCCCTGTCGCCCCTGACCAGCGCCTGGGCCACGCCGTTCTACCGGATCGTGTGCGATCCCGACGGACGCCCCCGCGCCATGCGCCGCAGCGGCGTCTACTGAGTCGTTCCCGGCGAGTCGATCGTCGCCGCCGGTGACGGCCGTGCCCTCGGCCGCGGCTGGGCTCAGGCGGTTTTCCGAACGCGCGACGCCTCGGCGGAGAGCGGCGCGCCGTCCTGGCCGAGCGGGCGGAGTTCGGGAAGCTCCCGCCCTTGGCCGTCGACGAGAACGGAGTGCGGCTCGTCCGGGGCGAAGGCGTGGCGCTCGCCCCATTGGCGGAGGGCGACCACGGCCGTGAAGAGGTCCTGCCCGGCTTCGGTGAGCCGGTACGTCTGCCGTCTGCCGTCGGTGGCGGCGCTTTTGTCGAGGATGCCGTGCTCGACGAGTTTGCGGAGCCGGTCGGTGAGGATGTTGCGGGCGATCCCCAGCCGCTGATGGAACTCGGTGAAGGCCGTCGCCCCGTCCATCGCGTCGCGGATGATCAGCAGGCTCCACCGGTCGCCTATCAGGTCGACGGTCCGTGCGACCGGGCAGGCCGGGTCGGTCCAGGCGCTTCCCGCAGCGAGTGTGACGTCCACCGGCCCCCTCCATGATGAGTTGCAATATGAAACCAGTATGCCCTAGCCTCCAATAGGTTGCATTTTGCAACCTATTGGAGGGTGACATGTCGTCAGGGTTGACCGGGAGGCAGCGGGCCGTGCTCGCGCTGGTGTGCGCGGTGGCGGTGTCGACCGTCTACGGCATCCAGCCGGTCCTCGAGGCCGCGGGCGAGGACCTCGGACTGAGGGAAGGAGCACTGGGGTGGCTGGTCGCCGCCGGCCAGATCGGCTATCTCGCGGGGCTGGTGCTGCTGGTCCCGCTCGGTGACCTGTTCGACCGCCGCAGACTCATCACGGCGCACCTGCTGCTCACAGCAGTGGGCGCGGGGGTGGCCGCCGCCGCGCCCGGCGGCGGCATCGCGATCGCGGGCCTGGCCCTGGCCGGACTGTTCGCCGTGGTCGTCCAGGTCACGGTGGCCTACGTCGCCGCCGTCTCACCGGCCGGCGAGCGCGGCCGCAACATCGGAGCGGTCACCTCGGGCGTGGTCATCGGGATCCTCGGGGTGCGGGTGGTCGCGGGCGCACTGGGCGAGCTGACCGACTGGCGGACGGTCTACCTCGTAATCGCCGGGCTCTGCGTGATGCTCGCGCTCGCCGCCCGATTCACCCTCGACGCCGACATCCGCCGTCCCCGAGCCCGGTACGGGCGGCTGCTGTCATCGCTGGGCCGTCTGGTCGTCGGCGACCGGCTCTTCCTCAGTCGCGGACTGGTCGCGTTCTTCCTGTTCGCCTCCTTCGGCACGCTGTGGAGCGGACTGGCGCTCCCGCTCGGCGACGCGCCGTGGCACCTCGGCACCGCCGAGATCGGACTGTTCGGACTCGCCGGTCTCACCGGGGCGCTGGGCGCGGCCCGGGCCGGCCGATGGGCCGACCGGGGCCTGGCGTCCTCGGTCACCGGCTGGTCGCTGGCACTGCTCACAGCCTCGTGGCTGCTGATCGCTCAAGCGGGGTCGTCGCTGTGGCTGTTGATCGTCGGCGTCATCGTCCAGGACTTCGCCGTGCAAGCCGTTCACGTCACCAGCCAGCACCTGCTCACCACCGCCCGCCCCGACCGGAGCAGCAGCGTCATCGGCGCCTACATGGCCTTCTACTCCCTCGGCTCCGCGCTCGGTGCGATCACCACCACCTGGGCCTACAGCGCCGCCGGATGGTCGGCCGTCAGCCTGCTCGGCGCGGCCTACGCCGCACTCGGGCTCCTCGTCGCCACCTCGGCCCGGCGTTTCACCGCCCTGCCGCGGGCGCGACAACCGAGTGCGTCCGTACCGCCTGCAGGTAGATGTGCGGATGCCGGTGCCGCCGAGGTGGATCTCAGGGCTCGCCGACGTACCACTGGTCCGGGGTCCTCATCCCCTTGGGCCGTAGGCCGTACCAAGGATGTGCCCGCCGATGAGGACGACGAGCCACAGCATGGCGCGTTTACTGGGCGGGGGGCCGCTGCGCAGCAGGGAGATGCCCAAGGGGACGAATGCGACGCAGAGGCCGCCAGCCGCGATGATGGACTGTGGTTCGGTGCCTTTGAGCGTCCCGAGCGCGAGCGCCGACATCAGGCCGAGCGCGATCGAACGGCCCAGCCCTAGGGCGCCGGAGCGGTAGGCGCCGATGGCCAGCACGACCCAGCCGAAGAAGGCCGGTCCGGACAGCGCCCTGAACGGATGCCAGGTGACATCCCGCCATGCCACGTAGTAGTCGTCGATGCCGTTGATCATTGATTGCAGGCCGAAGCTGTCGGTCAGGTGAAAGGCCAGGTGATCAGTGCCGAACTGGAAGGTCCGGGTGAACAGGCCGACGATCACCAGACAGCCGCCCCACAGTCCCCACAGCGGGCTGGTGGCCGCGATCCGTTGCGCCAGCGTCATGACCGCCGGCCACAGCAGGACGGTCCCGCAGGCGAAGCAGGCATAGGCGGCGGTGATGAGGGCGGGGTGCCGGGTGTAGGCGGCGAGCTGATCAGGGAAGAAGTAGTGGAACCGGGAGCGTAGGAGAATCCCGGCCATGAGCAGGACGGGGCCGCCGATCAGCGCGATGGCGCTCACCCATCGTCCGGGAAACGGGGGTTGTCGGCTCAGGTTGGCCGTGGCGTTGGCGGCGCGCCGGTCCGCGCCGGCCCGCCGCCATCGTGTGATTCGCCCGCGAAGCTCAACATTCATGTGTTCCCGCCCATCGTGTCCGTGTCGGCGCTTCTCGGCCCGGTATGCCGGGTGCACCAGCATGGTGATGGGCGGTGCGGTGGGGGCGCGTCCGGCTCAGGTCGCATCTTGGTGTGGCATGCAGAGCCGGGTACGACCCCGGACGGATGCGAGTGTCTGACCGTGGGCGGATGCCGGGTGACCCGACAAGGCGGTACCTTCCCGTCATGGATTGGGCTGGATGGCGGCTTGGCGGCAGGGGCGTTGCCGACGCGGTGGTGGCGGTCGTCGTGGCGCTGATCGTCGGATACGCCATCGTTGATCCGCCGGGACCGTCGTCGTGGTGGCCTGCCTGGTCGGCCTGGCCGGTGGCGGCGGTCGTGAGCTTTCCGGTCGCCGTCCGGCGGCGCTGGCCGCGGGCCATGCTCGGTCTCGCGTGCGCCGTGAGCGTGCTGGCGACCGTGGCCGGTGCCGTCGCGGCGGGCGCGATCTGGGTGTCGTTCGTGCCGACCGTGCTCGTGCTGTACCTGGTGGCCGCCACCGCCTCGGCCGGCTGGTCGGTGGCGGGGTTGGCAGCCTGCGCGTTCGGTGCGGTGGCCGCGGTGCTGGTCTTCTACGCGCGGGTTTTCCCCGGCCTCACGCCCGCGGCGTGGCCCAGCGAGATGCCGCCGTACTGGCCGGTGGAGATCGGTGCGATCTGTGTCCTCCTGGCCGCCGGGTGGACCATCGGGACGGTCGTCCGTTGGAAGCGGGACACGACCGCTCGCCTCGTCCGTCACCTCGCCGAGGCCGCGGTGGCCGACGAGCGCAGGCGCATCGCCCGGGAACTGCACGATGTCATCGGCCACAGCATGAGCCTGATCGCCGTCAAGGCCACCGTGGCCAACCATGTCGCCGACGCCCGTCCGCAGGAGGCACGCGCCGCGCTGGCCGTCATCGAGCAGACCAGCCGGAGCACGCTCACCGAGATCCACCGAGTGCTCGGCCTCCTGCGGTCCGACGGCGATCCCCAGCAGGCCCATCTGTCCGTTCCCGGTATGGCGGACCTGCCCGAACTGGCTGCTCACGCCCGTTCGGCCGGGGTCGAGGTGGACCTGACCGTCCGCGAGGAGACTGCGTTGCCTCCTGCGGTGGCGGTGTCGGTGTACCGAATCGTGCAACAGGCTCTGACCAACGTCATCACTCACGCCGCGCCCACCCGCTGCTCGGTCACCGTGGACATCGACGGGCGGGAAGCCGTGATCGAGGTCGTCGACGACGGTTCCCGCCATGGCCGGCCGCCGCGAGCGGGCCACGGCGGTCACGGCCTCATCGGCATGCGCGAACGGGCCAAGATGTACGGAGGCACGTTCAGCGCAGGATCGCGGCCCGAAGGAGGCTTTCGCGTGTCGGCTCGACTGCCCTATGACCCGAGCGGCGCCCAGGCATGACTATCGACACCGCTTCGCACCACCCGCCCCCGCCCATCCGTGTCGTGCTCGCCGAGGACCAGGTACTGGTACGCGACAGCCTCAAAGTCCTCATCGACACCACGCCGGGGCTGGCCACCGTGGGCGAGGCGGGCACCGGCGCCGAAGCCGTGCTCCTGGCCCGCCGGCTGCGACCCGACGTCGTTCTCATGGACGTGCGTATGCCCGACATGGACGGCATCGAGGCGACACGACGTATCTGCACTGCCCCGGATGGTGTCGGCGTCCGCGTGCTGATCCTCACCACGTTCGATCTGGACGAATACGTGTACGCGTCGCTACGGGCAGGTGCGAGTGGATTCCTCCTCAAAAGCGCCACCGCGACCGAGCTCCTGGCCGCCATCCACGTCGTCGCCTCCGGCGAAGCGCTGCTCGCGCCCACCGTGACCCGTCGGCTCATCGCCGAATTCCTGCGAGGCCCTCACCCCGTCCCGGTCGTGCGAGACCTCAACGACGTCACCCAACGCGAGCGCGAGGTGCTCGCCCTCATCGGCAAGGGAATGTCCAACTCCGAGATCGCCGAGCACCTTCACCTCACCGTCGGCACGGTCAAGACCCACATCGGCCGTCTCCTGGCCAAACTGCAGGCCCGGGACCGGGCCCAGCTCGTCATCGCCGCCTACGAGAGCGGGCTCATCACCACCCCGGACGGCCGCCGGTAACCGGTCAGGTGTCCTTGATGGCGCAGATGAGGGCGCCGGCGGTGACGCTCTGCCCGGCGGTGGCGGTCAGGCCGGTGACGGTGCCGCTCTTGTGCGCGGTCAGTGGCTGTTCCATCTTCATCGCCTCCAGCACCACGATCACGTCGCCGGTGGTGACGGTGTCGCCGTCGGCGGCCACGGCTTTGACGATCGTGCCCTGCATCGGGCTGATCAGGTCGTCGCCGCCGGCCGGGGTGGCGGCGGGGGTCCGGCG
>NZ_NGFP01000220.1 GCF_002149035.1 Streptosporangium minutum | reverse complement strand
GTCCGGGTCACCGGAGAGCTGGCCTACGGCAGTCTCCGGATCCGCTACTCGCGTAAATGGTTCAAATCTCGCTGATGAAAGGCGGCGAGTGATCGCAACGCACCGCGAAGTTCACCGGAGCCGTCGCCTGCGCGCCGAGCCGGTGATCTTCCTTGCCGGGGCGAGAGCGCGGGGAGAGACCGGGGCGCGGCGCGGATGGGCCACGATGTGTGTGGGAGTGGGGCGGGGTGCGCCGGGCCGGATGCCCGGGGCCGGCCCGCCCCTTCGGCCTCCGTCACACGAAAGCAGGAGCAGAACATGAGTCGCTTCACCGGCAAGGTCGCCGTCGTCACCGGTGCCGCCCAGGGCATCGGCGCCGCGATCGCCGCCCGTCTCGCCGAGGAGGGCGCGGCCGTGGCGGTCGTCGACCTCACCGCCGAGAGGGCGCAGGCCACCGTCGACGCCATCACCGCCAAGGGCGGCCTCGCCCGCGCCTACGGCTGCGACGTCGCCGTGAAGCCGGAGGTCGAGGCCGTGTTCGAGCAGGTGGCGGCCGAACTGAACGGGCTGCACATTCTGGTGAACAACGCCGGCATCACCCGCGACAACCTCTTCTTCAAGATGTCGGCCGAGGACTGGAGCTCCGTCCTCACCGTCAACCTCACCAGCGCCTTCAACTGCAGCCAGGCCGCGCAGAAGGTCATGGTGGCCCAGAGGTACGGGAAGATCGTCAGCCTGAGCAGCCGTTCGGCCCTCGGCAACCGGGGGCAGGCCAACTACGCGGCGGCCAAGGCCGGCATCCAGGGACTCACCGCGACGCTGGCGATCGAGCTGGGGCCGTACAACATCAACGTCAACGCGGTGGCGCCGGGGTACATCGCCACCCCCATGACCGCGGCGACCGCCGAGCGGGTCGGCTCCTCCGCCGAGGAGCACCGGAAGGCGGCCGCCGAGCGGACGCCGCTGCGCCGGGTGGGAACGCCCGAGGAGGTGGCGTCGGTGGTCGCCTTCCTGGCCAGCGAGGACGCCTCCTACGTCAGCGGCCAGACCATCTACATCAACGGCGGCGCCCGCTGAGCGCCGGCGACGGATGAGGGGCGGCCCCGTACGCCGTTGACGGCACGCCGCTGGAGAACGTGCTCCTGCACGGCCAGGGCCGCCGGCCTCATCCCACGACCACCGGCCGAGGTTCGCTGCCGACTGCCCGGCCGAGGTCCGGTTTCCGGGTCAGATCGAGGTCCGTCGGCTGCCGGGTCGAGGTGAGCCACCGGCCGGATCGAGGGTTCCGCGCAAGGCGCGTCTCGGGGCGGTCGCGGTGGGAGACAGCGCGCGGTGGGTGCCGGGGGTGTGGCCGAAGGCCCGGCGGAAGACGTCGATGAAGGCGCTGCTGGAGGCCCAGCCGCATTGGTGGGCCACGGCTGTGACCGGGGTGTCCTCGGCCAGCAGGAGCAGGGCGTGGTGCAGGCGCAGCTGGGTGCGCCATTGCGGGAAGCTCATGCCGAGCTCGGCTCTGCAGAGCCGGGTCAGGGTGCGATCGCTTACGCCGGCCACGGCGCCGAGTCGCGCCAGGGTCCGGTTGTCGGCCGGGTTGTCGCGGAGGATGGCGCACACCGCGACCAGACGCGGGTCTCGGGCGGCGGGCACGTGGACGGGCTGCTGGGCGGAGTGGCGGAGCCGGTCGAGCAGGACGGCCCGCAGGCGGCGGCGTTCGGCGGTGAGGCCGGCGGGCTGCTCGGTGTAGGTGATGATCAGCTCGCGCAGCAGCGGGCCGACGCTGATGACCGCGGGCCGGTCCAGGCGTAGCGGATTGTCCTTCACCGGGAGTCCCACCAGGTGGAGGTCGGTGTCGCCGTAGGCGCGATGCTCATGGACGGTTCCGGCCGGGATCCAGATCGCCCGGGTGGCAGGGGCGATCCAGCTGCCCGCGTCGGTGGTGACCGACAGCACGCCGCGGCCGGCGTAGACGATCTGGTTCTCGTCGTGCCAGTGAGCGTCGACTCCGGCACCGGCGGGCAGGGGGCGGAGACCTGTGGTCGCACGCGGACTATGGCGGATTTCCGGCATTACTTGTCATTTTATCGGAAGCGGAACGGGCCCCGCGGCACCGATCATCGAGGAGTGACGGCAGACCGACCCCTGGGATCGCTCGCCGGTCATCGGGGCGCGCCGGACTCCTGCCCGGGGCGGCTGCCCGGAAGACCGGCGGGGCTCCCAGGCCGGAGATCCCGTCAACGCACAGACGACGCGTCGGACGACGCCGTCTCCGGCCACCGCCGTCATATCCCTGCGACGACCTTCAGGAGTCCCACACCATGGGCGACCTCTCGATCCCACCTCTATCGGAGTTGAGGAAGCGCCGGAGCGCGAAATGGCGCACCTTCCCGGACGACGTCCTGCCCCTTCCGGTCGCGGAGATGGACTTCCCGCTGGCGGAGCCGGTCGCCAGGGCCCTTCACGAGGCGGTCGACCGGTCGGACACCGGCTACGCGGCACCGACCCGGGACCTCGCGGACGCGGTCAGCGCCTACGCCCGGCGCGCCTGGGACTGGAGGATCGACGCCGACGATGTGCGCACCGTCGCCGACGTCGGAATCGGCATCGTCGAAACGCTGCGCCGCGTCGTCGGCGCCGGGGACCGCGTGGTGATCAGCCCGCCGGTGTACGAGCCGTTCTCCTGGTGGGTACGCGAGGTCGGGGCCCATGTCGTCGATGCGCCGCTGGCCGGAGGACCGCTGGGATGGCGCCTCGACCTGGACGCCCTGGAACGCGCCTTCGCCGGCCATGCCACCGCGTATGTGCTGTGCAACCCGCACAATCCCGTCGGCCTTGTGCACCGGCGCGAGGACCTGGTCGCGCTCGCCGAGCTGGCCGACAGGTACGGCGTCTACGTGCTGTCCGACGAGATCCACGCCCCGCTCGTCCTGCCGGGGGCCGAGTTCGTCCCCTTCCTGTCGGTATCGGATGAGGCGAGGCGCTGGGGGTTCTCGTTCCTGTCCGCCAGCAAGGGCTGGAACCTGGCCGGGCTCAAGGCGGCCACCGTCATCACCGCCGGTCCGGTGCCGAAACGGCACGTCGACCGCCTGTCGCCGCACTCGCTCTACCGCACCGGGCACCTCGGAGTGCTCGCCACGGTGGCCGCGTTCAACCACGGTGATCAATGGCTCGCCGAGGTCCTGGACGTCCTCGACCACAACCGGAGACTGCTGGACGAGCTGCTGGTGAAACTGCTCCCCGGCGTCCGCTACGGACAACCGCAGGCAGGCTTTCTGGCCTGGATCGACTTCCGCGCCCTCGGCTGGGGCGGCGACCCCGCCGAACACATCCTCGCCGCTGCCAGGGTCGCTCTGAACGCCGGACACCGCTACGGCGATGCGGGCATCGGATTCGCGAGGCTGAACTTCGGCTGCTCGCCGCAGACGCTCACCGAAGCCGTCACCCGTATCGCCGCCGCCTGCTGAGAGACCTCAAGGGACCGCACGGACGGAGAGCCGCCGCGATTTCGCAAAAGTCATGAAATATCACCTGGTTGGTTATGTGGGGTCATTCTGGGTGAGGCGGTCGGGGCCGCGGCGATGACCGGCGGGGAGTTCGATCCCGGTGGGACGGGGCGCGGCCGACCTCAGCGGGGACGGAGCAGCGACACGATCGACCTGAACTCCGGCTCCTTCGTCCCGGCGTCGGGCCTGGGCGCGTAGGCCCAGATCAGATGGCGCACCTCCGGGAAGTGGCCCTCCATGGCCAGGCTCAGTGCCCGCAGGTCCAGATCCTGGTCCATGGCCGTGCCCCGTTCGACGTGCTGGCGCAGGTGCTCGTGCGCCGTCTCGGCGGTGAACGTCTCCAGGTAGAGCGTCGGCTCCTCCATGTCCTGGAAGACGCTCCACATCGTCGCCCCGGTGCGCCGCCGGGCCCGGCCGATCTGCCGCATCACCTCCAGGAACGCCTCGGCGTTCTCCGGGCTGACCCGCCATTCGACCAGGACCAGCAGCGGCCCCCGGCCGTGCCGCAGATCGCTGGGCGGCTCGGGGTAGTGGCTGACCTGGCTCATGTCGAGGTGCTCGGTCGGCAGCGGCACACGTGACACGCCGATCGGCGTACTCAGGATGAGCAGGGCGGCCGGGAGCAGGAAGGCCGTCTGCAGGGTCAGCGCGTCGGCGACCATTCCCCACACCAGCGACCCCACCGCCTGCCCGCCCATGAACACCAGCTGGTAGTAGGCCAGCGACCGTGCGCGGGCCCACTCCGGCAGCAGGAGCTGGGCCGAGGCGCTCAGTGTCGACAGCACGGTGATCCAGGCCAGACCCGACAGCAGCAGGGCGGCGAGGACGATCGGCACGCTCTCGACCGTGCCGATGACGATCATCGCCAGGGCGTAGCAGGTCGTCGAGGCGGCCACGAGCGTGTTCGGTCCCGCCCGTTCACGGGCGACGGGGAGCGCGAACGCGCCGATGACGGCGCCGGAGCCGACGCCGGCCAGCAGCAGGCCGTAGCCCCCGGCGCCCAGCCCGAGGGGGCCGCGGGCGAGGGCGGGCAGCAGGGCCCACATCCCACTGGCGCAGAGGGTGAAGACCACCGAGCAGTACAGGACCGAGGCGAAGTCCGGGGCGCTGCGGACGTAGCGCGCCCCCGCGCGGATCGCGTCGCGGATGTGCTCCGCGCCCAGGGGGCGGTGGTCGGGCGGCCGCTTCCAGACGTACAGCACCAGCACGATGCCGAGAAGGGACAGCGCGTTGAGGGCGAACGTCGCCTCCGGCCCCGCGAGGGCGATGAGCACACCGCCGAGCGCGGGCCCGATGGCCCGTGCCACGTTGCCGTTCGCGCCGTTGAGCAGCGCGGCCTGCGGGATCTCGTCCAGGCTGACGAGCTCCGGCTGGATGGCCTGGAAGGTGGGCACGGCGAAGGCCTGCCCGACGGCCATCGCGCCGGTCAGCAAGAGCAGAAGCGCGGGTGTCGTGGCATCGGCGGCGGTGAGCGCCGCGAGCCCCGCCGCGCCGGCGAAAGTGATCACCTGGCTGGTCAGCAGCAGGCGGCGCCGGTCGAGGATGTCGCCCAGCGCGCCGGCGGGGACGACGAGCAGGAAGACCGGTAGCGTGGCGGCGGTCTGCACGAGGGCGATGGCCAGCGCGTCGCCGCCCAGGTCGCCCATGAGCCACTGCGCGCCGACGGTCTGCATCCACGTCCCCGTGTTGGACACGAGCTGGGCGATCCACAGCGCGCGGAACAGGCGGTGGCGCAAGGGCGCCCACATCGCCTTGGACGGTGGAACACCCTCTGGTCGCTCCAGTGGTGGCTGGCTCATCCCTGGTGCTTCCCGCTTCGTTCGGTCCTGGACCCCGCCCGCGCGGTCCCGGACCCGGTGGGCCCCGCTCCGGGTTCCCCGCGTGGCCGGGATCCGGACGGGTGGGTGCGTTCTGTGCGGCCGGGTTCCGGTGGATGTCCGCGCGGCCTACGCGGCCGGGCCCCAGACGGTGGTGCGCGGTGAGATGAGTTCGAGCTGGGACAGGAAGTGCTCCGCCGTCGCGGCGGCGCGGGCGCGCAGGGCCGGGGTGCGGGCGTTGATCCGCTCGGTGTGCGCGGGCCGTTCGTCCCATACCCGGTCGACCTCCGCCAGCAGCGGGCCCGCGGCCTCCCTGACGACTCCGCTGAGGGCGGGCGCCCCCAGTTGCTGGGCGAAGTCGAAGACCTTGCCGGCGTAGGGCAGCGGCAGCAGCGGCACGCCCTGCAGCGCGGCGAAGATCAGGAAGTGCAGCCGCATGCCGACCACGAGGTCCAGGTGCCGTACCAGGCCGAGGATCTGCCGGGGCCGGTAGTTGCCGTGCAGCACGCGGCAGCGGTCGGCGGCGCTCATGTGGGACAGCACCGCGTGCGAGTGCCGGATGTCGTCACGTTCCATGGGGACGAAGATGACGTAGGCGTCGAGCCGGCGGACCAGGAAGTCCCCGACGTGCGCGAGCAGCTCGTGGTAGCCCTGCGAGTCCAGATGTTCGGCGGCGCGGCCGGGCTCGCGCACGCTCATGCCGACCAGCAGCTCCCCCTCCGGCACCCCCTCGGCGCGGAGCAGGTCATGGCCGAACTCCTCCTGTTCGAGCAGGAGCGCCGGATCGGCGGTGACCATGATCGCGCTCATCACCCCGGCCTCCTCCAGCGCCAGCCTGGACTCCTCGTCGCGGACGGTGATCGTGGTGGCGGCCGTGAGCGTCTCCCGCACCATCATGCAGTCCAGGCGGTCGGTGAGCGGCCCGGCGCCCAGCGCGTAGGTGAAGACCGGGACGTTCTGCTCCTGGGCGAGCCGGACCAGCCTCAGGTAGCGGCGGGCCTCGGTGTCGTAGAGGATGCCGCCTCCGCCGAGGACCAGCACGTCCAGCCGGCCCACGATCTGTGAGGCCGGCTCGCGGCTGACCCCCTCCCACCCGACCACGTCGACGCCCTCGTGGTGGATGCGGGTATGTTCGGGGCACCGGGAGAACACCACCGTCGAGGCATCCGGGCGTCCTCTCCGGATGCTGCTGAGGATGCTGGTGAGGATGGCCTCGTCCCCTACGTTGCGGCCGCCGTACGAGCCCAGGAGCCCGACGGTCGGCCCGCGAGGTTTGCTCATATTCGTCCCCTTTTTCCTTTTTCGGATGTTGTGTACCCATGCGGTGTTTGGCGTATGCCCCTCGGGCCGGCCCTCCCCGCCGCGGGCGGCCTCCCGTGCCGGCAGGTCACGGCGTGACGCGGAGCACGAGCTTGCCCCTGGTACGGCCGTCGGCGAGCCGCTCGTGCGCCGCGGCGGCCTGCTCCAGGGGGAGCACGTCCTCGACCCCGACGGTGAGCCGGCCCCCGTCGATCAGCTCGGCGATGCGGGTCAGCGCGGCGCCGTCGGGTTCCACGAGGAACCCGCACGCGCGCAGGCCGCGCTCCGCGGCCTGCCGTACCAGGTGGGAGGAGACGCCGGAGGGCACGGCGACGAGGAGGCCGCCGGGCCGGAGGGTGTCCAGGGAGCGGGTGCTCGTGGAGTCGTGGTCGTCGCCGACGAGGTCGACGACCACGTCCACGTCCTGGACGGCGTCCTCGAAGGGGCCGGCGGTGTAGTCCACGACCTCGTCGGCTCCCAGCTCGCGCAGCCACTCGTGCTTGGCCTGACGGGCGGTGCCGATCACGTGGGCCCCCAGATGCTTGGCGATCTGGACGGCGAAGTGGCCCACGCCTCCCGCGGCCGCGTGGACGAGGACGCGCCGGCCGGGCTCGACCCCGGCGGTGTCCCTCAGGATCTGCCAGGCGGTCAGCGCGGCCAGCGGCGTGGCGGCGGCCTCGTCGTGGTTCAGGGACCGGGGCTTGCGGGCGAACTGCCGCGACGGCGCGGTCACGTACTCGGCGTAGGCCCCGGCCTGGCGCGGGAACCACGGCATGCCGTACACCTCGTCCCCGGGCTCCAGGACGTGCACCCCGAACCCGGTCTCCTCGACGACGCCGGAGACGTCCCACCCCAGGACGAAGGGAGGGGCCCCCAGGACCCCGGCCATGCCGGCGCCGGCCCGGGTCTTGGCGTCCACCGGGTTCACCCCGGCGGACACGACCCGTACCAGCACCTCGGTGGGTATCGGTTCCGGCCGCGGCACCCGCACCGGGCGCAGCACCTCCGGCCCGCCGAAGATGTCCTGGCTGATCGCGCGCATGAGTGCCACGATGTCTCCCCCTTGTCTGTCGCGGCCTGCTGCGGCCTGTCCCGGAGGCGGCGTCCCGCGGACGGCGACGCCGCCTCCGGGCGGCCGGTGACCGGCCGCCGGACGCCCGGTGACCGTCGAGGCCCGTGCCTTCCCGCGGGGGCGCCGAAGCCGGCGACGGGAAGAGCGGCCCGTGTCCATGACATGCGCCGTGGGACGGCACGGCAAACGCGATGCCGGGCGGACGGCGGGCGGCGGACGGCGGGAACGGTAGTAACTTCGACCCATGCGACTGGGTGTTCTCGACATTGGTTCTAATACGGTGCATCTGCTGGTGATGGACGCCCATCGGGGGGCTCGGCCGCTGCCCGCCTACTCCCACAAGGAGGAGTTGAGGCTCTCCGAGCACATGGAGGACGGGAACCGGCTCTCCGAGCATGGGGCCACGCGGTTGCGGGAGTTCGTCGAGAAGGCCGTGCGGCTCGCCGAGGACAAGGGGGTCGAGGACCTCATGGCCTTCGCGACCTCCGCGGTCAGGGAGGCGGTCAACGGCGAGGAGGTGCTCGGCCGGATCAAGGCCGGCGCCGGGGCGGACATCGAGGTGCTGTCCGGCCAGGACGAGGCGAGGCTGACGTTCCTGGCCGTGCGGAGGTGGTTCGGGTGGTCGTCGGGACGGCTGCTGGTGCTGGACATCGGCGGCGGGTCGCTGGAGATCGCCTCGGGGATCGACGAGCAGCCGGACGTGGCGGTGTCGCTGCCGCTGGGGGCCGGGCGGCTCACCCGTGACTGGTTCACCGCCGATCCGCCCCCGGCCGACGAGGTGCGCGCCCTGCGCAGGCACGTACGCGCGGAGATCGCCCGCACGGTGGGCGAGGTGGCACGGTACGGCCGGGCCACCCACGCGGTGGCCACGTCCAAGACGTTCAGGCAGCTGGCGAGGATCGCCGGGGCCGCGCCCTCGAACGAGGGCCCGAACATCCGCCGGGTGCTCAGGCACGCCGATCTGACCGAGTGGACGGAGCGGCTGGTCAAGATGGAGGCGGGGGAGCGGGCGGAGCTGCCCGGAGTGTCGGACGGGCGGGCGCCGCAGCTGCCGGCCGGGGCGATCGTCGCGGACGCCACGATGGACCTGTTCGGGGTGGGGGAGCTGGAGGTATGCCCGTGGGCGCTGCGCGAGGGGGTCATCCTGCGGCGGCTGGACGCCATGCCGGAAAGCTAGGTTTGCCTCCCCTTTGAGTTTGCCTTCCCTTTAACAGGTAAGAGCGCGTTGTTATGAAAAGCGCTCAGGTGGAAGGCGCCGCCCGCAGAGCGGCGAACAGTCAGACGCTGGACAGGCTGGCCCGGCTCGGCCTGGCCTGCCGGGGCGTCCTCTACGGGCTCATCGGTTTCCTGGCCCTGCAGATCGCCTTCGGCGGCGGAAGCGGAGGCAAGGAGGCCGACAAGACCGGTGCGGTCGAGATGGTGGCCGAGCAGCCCTTCGGCACGGTGCTGCTCTGGCTGATGGTCGTCGGCTTCGTCGCCCTGACCCTCTGGCAGCTCTCGGAGGCGATCATCGGCCGCGGTGAGGCCAAGAAGCGGATCGAGGCGGCGGCGCACACCGTGGTCTACGGGCTGATCGTCGCGACCCTGCTCAGCCTGCTGCTGCGGGGCGACGCGGGCAGCTCGACCGACAAGAGCTCCAAGGACCTCACCGCCAAGGTGATGGACCTGCCCGGCGGGCAGTTCATCGTGGGCCTGGTCGGGCTGGGCCTGATCGCCCTGGGCGCCTACTGGGCCCACAAGGGCTGGAAGAAGAAGTTCCTGGAGGACCTGCGCACCGGTGAGATGCCCCCGAAGGCGCGCGAGCTCGCCGAGAAGCTCGGCATGGCCGGTTACCTCTCCCGTGGCGTGATCGCCGCGGTCGCCGGGGTCTTCATCATCCAGGCCGCGATCACCTACGACCCCGACAAGGCCAAGGGCGTCGACTCGACGCTGCGCGCACTGGCCGACACCCCCGCCGGCCCGTGGCTCCTCGGAGTCGTCGCGATCGGCCTGCTGCTGTTCGCCGCCTACTGTTTCTTCCAGGCGCGCTGGCACCGGCTGTGACGGATGCGTCCACGCGTGACGGCAGGTGCGGGCACGCAGGCGGAGGCCCGTCTGGCAAGCCCCACCTGTCTATCCGGTAAGTGATCTCATTCGTACTTTTCCGAGACATCTACCTTCCTGAGCTCCGCGTCTTCCCATAGGCGCGAACAGCATCGGAGGGGCCGGATGGACTCGTCGGAGTATGAAGGCAGCGAATGGGTTCTCCGCCTGGCGGGCTCCCCCGACCAGGTGGTGCGGGCCCGCCGGCTGGTCTCGATGACCCTGGGCCGCGACCATCCCCTCCACGACGACTGCGTACTGCTGACCAGCGAGATCGCCACCAACGCGGTGGTCCACTCCCGGTCGGGGGACGGCGGGGTGTTCACCGTCACGGTCGCCTACTCCTCGGAGGCCGTGCGGGTCTGCGTCCAGGACGCGGGATCGTCGAGCGCCCCCTGCGTGTGTCACGCCCCGGCGGACGCCACAGGGGGCCGTGGCCTGCCCCTGCTGGAGGCTCTGGCGCACCGCTGGGGCCTGGTCCGGGAGGCGGGGGCCAACAAGGTCTGGTTCGAGCTCGTGCTGGAACTGGCCGGGGTGCCGAAGAGCGGACTGGTCGGCGTCAGGTGAGAACCGGCGGCACCGGGCGGACGCCGGGCCCCGGGGATCAGACGAGCAGCCGGCACAGGCCCTCGGCGAGGGCCTTGGTGGTGAGCCGGGTCCGGCTCTCGCAGCCGAGCTTGGCGAAGATGTGCTCCAGGTGGGTGGTGACCGTGCGGACGCTCAGCACCAGGGCGGCCGCGATCTGCGGGTTGGAGTCGCCGAGGGCGACCCGGGTGATCACCTCGACCTCCCGGCCCGTCAGCTCGTACGGCAGGGCGCACGGGCGCTCGGCGATCACCGCGCCCTGGATGGCGCCGTGCGGACCGACACCGGCGCGCAGCAGTCGCACCTCCCGCCACTGGCCGGTCCCGTCGAGCCAGAGCCCGCGCCGGTTGAGCTCGCGGGAGTCGATGAACTCCCGTGCCAGCTCGGCCATCGCCGGCTCGGCCGCGACGGCCTCCGAGGCCGGGGTGTCGGTGACGTCCCTGCGGGTGCCGCCCCGGTCGAAGGCCGCCGCGTGGAAGCCCGGCGGCAGCCCGACGGGATCGATCACGCAGCGGCTCAGGTCGGTGACGTGCGCCAGGGTGGGGGAGACGGCGCTGATCAGCGTGCTGGTCTCGGCGGAGAAGGCCCCGGGGTCGCGGGCGTTCAGGTGGAGCAGGCCGGTGTAGCGGCCCTCGGACAGGAACAGGGGAGTGGTCAGCCCGGCGCGCCAGCCGTACGGCTCCAGATGGCGCCGGAAGTAGCGCTCGGTGCCCGGGGCGCCCATGACCAGCGGAATCCGGGAGTCCATGGCCTGGCGGTAGGAGTCGAGCCGGACGTACTCCTCGGCGGCGTCGCCGTCCACCCGTGTGTAGCCGTCGGAGACCAGGCTGCGGTGCCGCCCCGTCGCCGGGTCGTAGGCGACGAACTCGTAGGCCTCCAGCGCGATGACCTCGCGCAGGGCGCGCATCGCGCCGGGTGCGCCACTGCGCCCGGCGACCTGGAAACCCACCTCGGTGAACGCGTGGAGGTGGCGCGGGCTCAGGGTGATCTGGTCCATGGGTCTCCTCCGTGCACAGAGTGCCCCAAGTTACCGTGGGGTGGGAATACGTAAATTATCCGATGTCCCGCCTTGTAACCGTCTTTACCCTCTCCCGCAATACCCCCTGGGAGGAACAGTGACGGTCTGGACGAGGACACGAGGCTCTGCCGTCCTCCTGGCGACGATGCTCGCCGTGAACGCGTGCGGTGGATCCCCGGCGCCGAGTGCCGGAGGGCAGCAGGGCGCGAAGGAGTTCTCCGTAGGGCTGACGGAGCCGGACCACCTGACTCCCGGCAACACCTCCAGCAGCTATTCGATCACCGTGCTGCAGGCGCTGTTCGACCTGCCGGTGTTCATCGACTCCAAGGGGCAGCCGCAGATGCGGGCCGCCGAGTCGGTGACCAGCGATGATCAGAAGGTCTGGACGATCAAGCTCAAGGCCGGGCAGAAGTTCCACAACGGCGAGCCGGTGACCGCCGAGAGCTTCGCCGACGCGTGGAACGCCGCGGCCTACGGTCCCAACGCGTGGACCAACAACTACTACTTCGAGAACGTCGAGGGCTACGACAAGCTGAACCCCGAGGCCCCCGAGGGCTCGGAGGAGGCGCCCAAGCCCACGACCGACAAGCTGAGCGGGCTGAAGGTCGTGGACGCCACCACCCTTGAGGTGACGCTGACCGCGCCGTTCAGCCAGTTCCCGATCACGCTGGCCTACACCGGGTTCGCCCCGATGCCGAAGGCCGCCTTCGCCGACCTCAAGGCCTACGACGTCAAGCCGATCGGCAACGGCCCCTTCGCCCTGGACGGCGAGTGGGCGCGCAACCGGCAGATCAAGATAAAGAAGTTCGACGGCTACGCCGGGCCCCGGCCCGCCAAGTCCGCCTCGGTCAACTTCAAGATCTACGAGAGCCGCGACACCGCCTACGTTGACCTGCGGGCCGGCAAGGTGGACCTGATCCAGACGATCCCCCCGGCGAGCACGTCGGAGGCCAAGCGGCTGCTCGGCGACCGGTTCGTGGCCACGCCGAGCGGGACCATGGACTACCTCGGCCTCCCGGTCTACGACAAGCGCTTCCAGAGTCCCGACCTGCGCAAGGCCATCTCGATGGCCATCGACCGGCAGGCGATCGTGGACGCCGTCTTCAACGGCGCCTTCAAGCCGATGGGCTCGCTGGTGGCGCCGCTGGTGCCGGGCTACCGGGAGAACGCCTGCGGTGAGGCGTGCGTCTTCGACAAGGCGAAGGCCAAGGCGCTGTTCGACAAGGCCGGCGGGTTCAGCGGCACGATGAACCTCTACTTCTCCAACGCCGACCCCAGCTACGAGCAGTGGATGACCGCGGTGGCCAACCAGCTCAAGGACAACCTCGGGATCGCCGACATCCAGTTCCGCAAGATCCCGGCGGCCGACTACCTGTCCACGCTCCGCGCGCACAAGCAGGACGGGCCGTACCGCAACAACTGGGTGATGGACTACCCGAGCCCGCAGAACTACCTGCAGCCGATGTGGGGCGCGGGCAACCGGATGGGCTGGGAGAGCAAGGAGTTCGACGACCTGCTCACCCAGGCCAACTCGGCCGCCAGCATGGAGGCCAGCATCCCGCTCTACCAGAAGGCCGAGGACCTCGCGCTCAGCGAGATGCCGATGATCCCGCTGTGGAACTGGCAGGACCAGTCCGGATACTCCGACAAGATCAGCGGAGTCCAGATCGACGCCTACAGCACGAACCTCGACACGATCACGGTGAAGTAGTTGATCCACGCGGCACCCACGACCCCGGAGCCCGCCGCTCCGGGGTCTCCCCGTGAGACGTCTCCCTGGGGGGCGGGGACATGAGATACGCGCTCCACCGGCTGCTCCAGGCCGTCCCGGTCTTCTTCGTCACGACCTTCCTGATCTACGCGATGGTCTTCGCCCTGCCAGGTGACCCGATCGTGGCCCTGGCCGGGGACAAGCCCCTGCCGGACGAGGTCCTGCACACGCTCCGGGAGCGTTACCACCTCAACGACCCGCTGATCGTCCAGTACGGCATCTACATGCTCAACGCCTTCCAGGGCGACCTGGGGGAGACCTTCACCGGGCAGCCGGTGAGCGAGCTGCTCCAGGGGCGCTGGTCGGTCACCGCCCAGCTCGCCGTCACCGCCTGGATCTTCGAGCTCGTGGTCGGCATCGGCCTCGGCGTGATCGCGGGGCTGCGCCGGGGCGGGATCGCCGACACGGCGGTGCTGGCCGGGACCACCTTCGTCATCGCGGTCCCGGTCTTCGTCGTCGGCTACACCGCGCAGATCACGCTGGGCCTGAACCTCTCGCTGTTCCCGACCGCGGGCGTGGACGAGGGATGGCCGGTCAGCTACCTGCTGCCCGGCATGGTGCTGGGCTCCTTCGGCCTCGCCTACGTGGCGCGGCTGACCCGCACCAGCCTGATCGAGAACATGCGGGCCGACTACATCCGTACGGCGCGCGCCAAGGGGCTGCGCCGCAGGCGGGTGATCGGCAGGCACGCGCTGCGCAACTCGCTGATCCCGGTGATCACTTTCCTCGGCGTGGACTTCGGCAACCTGATGGCCGGCGCGGTCGTCACCGAGGGCATCTTCAACCTGCCGGGCATCGGCCAGCAGGTCTTCCAGTCAATCCAGCTCCAGGAGGGGCCCGTCGTCGTGGGCATCGTCACCGTGCTCGTGATGATCTTCATCCTGGTCAACCTGCTCGTCGATCTCCTGTACGGCGTGCTCGATCCGAGGATCCGCCGTGGTTGAGACCCAGGTCATGGATGCCGAGACGGTCCGGGCCCGGCCCGGGTCCCTGTGGTACGACGCCTGGCTGGAGCTGCGCCACCGGGTGATCTTCTGGTTCTCGGCCGCGATCCTCGTGGTCGCCACCGCGATGGCCCTGCTGCCCGGCCTGTTCGCCTCGTTCGGCCCGAACGAGGGCTGCAACCTGCGGATGTCGAAGAAGGGCCCGATCGGCGAGGCGGTGTTCGGCTACGACACGCAGGGGTGCGAATACTGGTCGCAGATCGTGCACGGCACCCGCGCCTCCGTGCTGATCGGCATCGCGGTGACGGCCTTCGCCCTGCTCATCTCGGTCGTGCTGGGCATGCTCGCCGGCTACTACGGCGGCTGGATGGACGCGTTCATCTCCCGCCTCACCGACGTGTTCTTCGGCATCCCGTTCGTCCTGGGCGCGACCGTGATCCTCATCGCCTTCCCCGACCACGGCGTCTGGGCGATGACCCTGGTGCTGGTCGTGCTGGGCTGGACCACGATGACCCGTCTCATGCGCGCCCAGGTGATCGCGGTCCGCGACATGGACTTCGTGGCCGCCGCCCGGATGCTCGGCGCGAGTGACCGGCGGATCATGTTCAAGCACATCCTGCCCAACGCGATCGCGCCGGTCTTCGTGGTGGCCATGCTCAACGTGGGCAACGTCATCGCCGGCGAGGCCACCCTCGACTACCTGGGCGTCGGGCTGCAGTATCCCGAGGTCTCCTGGGGCCTGCAGCTCAACGTCGCCCAGGCCTACTTCGCCGAATACCCCCACCTGCTCGTCTTCCCGGCGCTGTTCCTCACCGCGACGGTGCTCAGCTTCCTGCTCCTGGGCGACGTCGTCCGCGACGCCCTGGACCCCAAGCTGCGCTAGGTGTGTCGACTCGCGGTGTTGTCGACACGGCTGGTGGACAACCGCACGCCACGGCCCGCGTGGATGCGACGCGCGGCTCGCGACCGGCTCGGGGGCGAGCCGGTGGAAATCGAGGGCGGTCACTGCCCGCATGTGGCCTTCCCCCAGGTCGTAGCAGACGTCCTGGAGGATCGGTAAGTCTTTTTTCGTGCCCCCGGTAGAGCAGGGGTGAAGCCGCGCCGTAGCGCACTCCGGTGATACTCCCGGGCTGCTCTGTTCGCTGGCAGCCGGTATCGCCGCAGGGGCCGCCTTCCGGTGGATCATGGGGTGGCGCGCGTGGTCGTGGTGGTTGCTGCCGGCGTTCGCCGTGCCGCTCTGGCAGGCCGTCATGCTCGCCGTCTAATACGTGAACCGTCCAATACGTGAACAGGGACGAGGTCGGGCGCCGGGTCACGCGGTAACGCGCTACCGGCCGCCCTCGTCACCGGCTAATGGGAGCTACCGGGTCGGCTGTTCGGGCAGACTCGGTGTCTGTAGCCGCTGGTGAGTGAGCACCCTCGTCGGCCGGACCTTGGAGTCCTGGGGTCAGATCGTGCCCTCACCGGTGGTCAGGGGTCTTGATCGCTGATGGGATGTCGTGCCCCTCGAGGGTCTGGGGTGAGCACTGGTCCATTAGTTCGCGGGCCGGCTCCTGCAGGCTGCTGACCGCTGTTGTCGATCGTCGGGGAGGTCGGGTTGCTGTTCGTTGGTGATGACTGGGCTGAAGACCATCACGATGTCGAGG
>NZ_NGFP01000022.1 GCF_002149035.1 Streptosporangium minutum | reverse complement strand
AGTTTGACCGTGTCGGCGAGTCCCTCGTAGGCGCGGAGCCGCTCGCGAACCTGCCGCGCCGTGCCCGACAGGGTCAGGGCGCCGACCATGTGGTCGGGTACGGCCCCGGCCAGGTCGCCGGCGCCCGAGCCGCTCCGGAACGCCTCGACCACCCGGGCCTGTTCCCCGGCCAGGCCGTGGAAGTCGAAGAGGCCGGAGTAGGCGCGCACGGAGGCGTAGAAGCCGACCCCTCCGGCGGCTCTGCGGCGGGCGGCCCTCGGGTCCTCGTCGATGGAGCAGCAGGCGGAGACCACGACGTCGAGGTCGGAGCGCGCGCGCCCGGCCAGGCCCTCGCCGATCCGGGGCAGCAGCCGGTCGCGCAGGTAGGCCGGCGAGCACAGCTCGTGCGAGATCCAGCCGTCGCCGATCCCGGCCGCCAGGCGGGTCATCGCGGGCCCGACGGCCGCCAGGTAGACGGGGACGCGGTCGCGGGCGGCGGGGAAGGGCCGCCGGTAGCCCCTGATCCGCAGTCCCGGTGCGTCGATCGGCTCCCCCGTGCCGCAGCGTGCGACGAATTCCCTGATCGCGGCGACGGTCTCGCGGAGCCGGGCCACGGGCCTGTCCCAGCGCACGCCGTGCCAGTCCTCGTTGAGGCGGCGGACGCCGCAGCCCAGGCCCAGGACGAACCGGCCGCCCGACAGCTCGTCCAGGTCCAGCGCCTCCAGCGCGAGGGTCATCGGGCTGCGGGTGAAGGCCAGGGCGACGGCCGTGCCGACCTGGGCGCGGGTGGTGGCGCGGGCGAGCGCGGCGGCGCTCACCGTCGCGCTGCGGTGCAACTCGGGCACCCACACCGCCTCGGCGCCCGCGTCCTCGGCGGCCTTGGCGGCGGCGGCCAGCTCGTCGAGCGTCTCGCCCCAGGGGCCGTAGGTGATCCTCATGCGGCCGGCGGTCCGTTCCCGGCCCGCGGGAGGCCCCCGCCGAGCCGTTCCGTCACGGCCGCCTCGTCCCACACCTCGCCGTACTTGGCCTGGATGTCGAACAGGCCGGCCTCGTGCGGCCGGAGGTCGCGGTCGCCGACCGCCTGCCGTACCACGACCGGCACGAAGCCGTGCTGCACCGCGTCGACGGCGCTGGCGCGCACGCAGCCGCTGGTGGACACGCCCGTGATGACGAGGGTGTCGGCCCGCAGCGCGTTGAGCGTCGAGGCGAGCGTGGTGCCGAAGAAGGCGCTGGCGTACTGCTTGACGATCACCACCTCGTCGGGGCCGGGAGCCACCTCGGGCATCAGCCGGCCGAGCGGCCCGTCGCCGACGAGGTGACGCAGCGGGGCGACCTTGCGGAAGAACAGCCCGCCGTCCACGCCGCCCGGGCCGAACGCGACCCGCGTGTGGATCACCGGGACGCCCGCCGTACGGGCGGCGGCCAGAACCCGGGCGGCCGACTCCAGGCAGTCGCGGGAGCCCAGGAACAGCTCGCCGCCGGGCTCGAAGTAGGCGCGCATCAGGTCGATGAGGATCAGCGCGGGACGCTCCCCGAACGGCAGGGAGCGTCCGAACACCTCGTCGTGGTCCCTGATCATGCGCGGGCGGGGGAGCGGGGGACGGGCGGACGGCGCATGGAGGCTCCTCGTCTCAGATGATTCCCGCGGCCGACAGGGCGGCGATCTCCTCGGCGGTCAGGCCGAGCAGCCCCCGGTAGACGTCGTCGTTGTGCTGGCCGAGCGCGGGTCCCGCCGTGCGGACGCCGCCGGGGGTGGCCGAGAGCTTGGGGACGACGTTCTGCATGGCCAGCTCGCCGAAGTCGGGGTGCGGCACGCGGACGATGGCCTCGCGGGCGGCGAAGTGCGGGTCCTCGAACATGTCCTTGGCCGTGTAGACGCGCCCGGCGGGAACGCCGCCCTCGTGCAGCGCCTTGAGCAGGTCCTCGGCGGGGATCGACGCGGTCCAGGCGGCGATGATCTCGTCGAGTTCGGCCGCGTTCCCGCCGCGCGCGCCGTGGGTGGCGTATCGCTCGTCGGCGGCCAGCTCCGGCCTGCCCATCACGGCCGCCAGGCGGGAGAAGACGCTGTCCTGGTTGGCGGCGACGAGGATGGAGTCGCCGTCCCCGGTCGGGTAGACGTTGCTGGGCGAGACGTTGGGCAGCACGGGGCCGGTGCGCTCGCGCTGGTAGGCGGCCTGCTGCCATTCGGGCAGCATCGACTCCATCATCGCCAGCACCGCCTCGTAGATGGCCGAGTCGACGACCTGGCCCCGTCCGCTGCGCTCCCGCTCGTGCAGCGCCACCAGCGTGCCGACGCAGGCGTGGGTGGCCGCCAGCGAGTCGCCCAGCGATATCCCGGTGCGCGACGGCGGCCGGTCGGGGTCGCCGGTGACGTGCCTGATGCCGCCCATGGCCTCGCCGATCGAGCCGTATCCGGCGCGGGGGGCGTAGGGGCCGGTCTGGCCGAAGCCGGTGACGCGGGTGACGACCAGCCGGGGGTTGAGCTCGTGCAGCCGCTCGGGCGACATACCCCAGCGCTCCAGCGTGCCGGGCCGGAAGTTCTCCAGCAGCACGTCGGCCCGCTCGACGAGCCGCCGGACCAGGTCCTGGCCCTCCCGGGTGCGCAGGTCGCAGGTGACCGACTTCTTGTTGCGGGCGACGACCGGCCACCACAGTGACTGCCCGTACGGCTTCTCCCTGCCCCACTGCCGCATCGGGTCGCCCCTGCCGGGGTCCTCCACCTTGATCACCTCGGCGCCGAAGTCGCCCAGCAACTGGCCGCAGAACGGCCCGGCGAGCAGCTGGCCGAGCTCGACGACGCGGATGTCGCCGAGGGGAAGTCCTCTCATCGCCTCTCCCTCGGGCCGAGCAGCGAGGCGCGCGCGGAGAACAGGTGGGCGCGCATCACCGCCTCGGCCCAGTCCGGATCGCCCGCCCGCACGGCCGCCGCGATCTCGATGTGGTGGTCGACGCTGCGCCGCATGGCCTCCTCGTCGAAGGCGCTGTAGGTGCGCAGCAGCACGGGCGAGTGGACCAGCGAGCTGATCGACTGGGCCAGTACGGCGCTGCCGCCGAGCCGTACCAGCGCCTGGTGGAACTCGGCGTTGAGCCGGTAGACCGCGTCGAGGTCGTGGCGGCGGGCGTGCTCTCCGAGGGTCACCGCCACCTCGTGCAGGCGTTCGGCGTCCTGCTCGGTCGCGGTGGCCGCGGCCCGCCGGGCGGCCAGGCCCTCGATCCCGGCCCGCAGCTCGAAGATCGTCTCCAGATCGGCGCGGGGGTACTCCATGACCTTTGCGCCCCTGTTGGCGGTGATCTCGACGAGCCCCTCGGCCTGGAGCTGTCGCAGCGCGTCGCGGACCGGGGTGCGGCTGACGCCGAGCGTCTCGGCCAGCTCGACCTCGCCCAACCGGTCGCCTGACGCGTATCGGCCGGCGAGGATCAGGCCGCGAAGGGCATCGACTGTCGACATGTATACATCCTTATGAGTTTCTTCACCTAATCATGGGAGATAGGCGAGATATTGGCAATGATCTGCATACAATTCCATGATCTGTGACGTCCGGGGCCGATGGCCGCGGGACGGGGCGGGCCCGGGGGCGAACGGACGGGTCACATGCCGTCGGCGTCCCACCGGCCCCGGGAGCGGCTGCGGACCGGCAGGCTGGAGAGGATGGGGGCGGGGACGGGATCGCCCTGTCTCCAGGCGCGGCCGTGGCCCCGGTTGTGGGCGCCGGCGTCGGTGCGCTCGCCGGGGTGTTCGAGCGATCGGGGGTCGGCTCCCCAGTCGGCGGCCAGGCCGTGCGGGTCGTGACCGCCGTCCGCGTGACCGTGGTCCGCGTGACCGTGGTCGTGACCGCCGTCCGCATGACCGTGACCGTGACCGTGGTCGTGGTGAGGGCCGTCCGCGTGGTCGTGGTCGCCGTGGCCGCCCTGGAGGCGGGCCGCGTCGAGGGCCTTGGCGATGGCGAGCAGGCTCCTGTCGGCGCCGTGACCGTGCGGGACGTGGTCGGCGTCGGCCGCGCCCTGGGAGCGGGCGTACTCCAGGGACGCCCGCAGGTCCGCCAGGTCGCGCTCGCCACGCCGGTTCGAGCCCCTGCCCAGGTCGTGAGCGGACTGGGACCAGCGCATGCGGCCGCCGTCGGTCCCTCCGTAGTTGACGGCCTCGCCGCCCCAGCGCACCCACGCGTTCTGGGTGTACCAGTTGTGCAGTTCGCCGTCGGAGCGCAGCAGCCAGGTCGCACCGCCCTCCATCGTGGTGAAGTGGCCGTGCTTGACGCGGGCGGGCCTGAAGAAGTAGGTGCCCAGGTCCAGGGTGCCGAAGTTGTACTCCATGTGCCCCTGGACGGTGTAGGCCTCCTCGTAGCAGGGGTGATGGGCCAGGCGGTGGTCGGACCAGCCGCCCTGGGCGTGGACGAGCCGGGTGTAGAAACCCGTGACCGGGTCGACGCGCAGGTATTTGATGAACAGTCCGGGCATGGGGCCGGGGTTGGGCACGGCGTCCCAGCGCATGGCCTCGGTGTCGATGACGACGACGTCGTCGCGGGCGCCGGGCCTGCGGCCGGCGTGGAGGTCGAAGCCGGCGTCGCCGTACTCGCGGTAGTGCAGGATCCGCGTGCCCTCGGCGAAGGTGATCGCCTCGGCGGGCACGCCCCGGGGCGCGTGGACGTAGCCGCCCCTGCCGAGACGGCGCCCGCCGTACGTCATCGAGCCCTGGAGCACGTAGTACTCGGTGTCGGCGTGGTGGACGCCGGGGCCGCGCCCCCAGTCGGTGCGGAAGTCGATCCGGAGGGACGAGGAGCCGTCCTCCTCGTCGACCGACAGCCGCCGCTCGCCGGCCCGGCCCTCGCCGCCGACCAGCTCGGCGGCGTGCCAGACGTAGTCGTCCTCGTGGATCAGTTCGACATGCGGTCGCATGAACGGCCCTCCTTAGTGCGTGTCGCGCAGCTCGCGCTTGAGGATCTTGCCTGCGGCGTTGCGGGGCAGTGCGGGGACGAACTCCACCCGCCGGGGGAGCTTGGGCCCGGCCAGCCGGGCGCGGCAGTGCGCGGCCAGGGCCTCGGCGTCGACCGACGCGCCGGGCAGGACGACCACGAACGCCGCCACCCTCTCGCCCCACCGCTCGTCGGGCAGGCCCACGACGGCGGTCTCGGCGACGCCCGGGAAGGCGGCGACGACCTCTTCGACCTCGCGAGGGGCGATGTTGACCCCACCCGAGACGATCATGTCCTTCTTGCGGTCGACGATGTAGAGGTACCCCTCCTCGTCGCGTTCGACGATGTCGCCGCTGGTGAGGAACCCGTCGGGGGTGGTGCAGGCGACGGTGGCCGCGGGGTCGTCCAGGTAGCCGTTCATCAGGTACGGCGAGCGGCTGAACAGCTCGCCCCGCCGCGCCGGGTTCCCCTCGTCGTCGACGACCCTGACCTCGGTCATGAACCAGGGATGCCCGACCGAGCCGATCCTGCGCCGGGCGTCGGCCGGGCGGCAGGTGCTGACGATCCCGGCCTCGGTCGAGCCGTACAGCTCGTGCACGCCGACGCCGGGGAACGCCTCCAGCACCCACTCCTTCAACGGCCCCGGCAGCGCGGCGGCGTTGAAGTAGAGCGTGTCGAGCGAGGACAGGTCGTGTTTCCCCAGCCCGGCCGCGCGCAGCATGTGGGCGTGCGTGGGAACGAGGAAGACCGACTGGGCCCGCTCCCGCTCGATCATCGCCAGCAGCCGCTCGGGGTCCCACGACCGCAGCATCGCGACCGTGCCGCCGGTGTGAACCGGGGCGTAGCCGAAGGCGAACCCGGCGCCGTGGTACATCGGCGCGACCGCGATCGTGCGGCGGCCCAGGCCGAGACCCCACTCCAGGGCGGAGGCGTAGAACGTGAGCGACCGCGACCGGTGGCTGATCACCACCCCTTTGGGCCTGCCCGTGGTGCCCGAGGTGTAGGCGACGCAGAACGGCTCCCGTTCATCCGTCTCGACCCGGGGGTCGGCGGACCTCGCCGTGGCCAGCGCCACCTCGTAGGACGGCCCGAGCCGGGCGCCGCCCACGGACAGGACCGTGCCGGGCAGCTCGACGCCGTCGACCGCGGGGGCCAGCGCGTCGTCCAGGACGAGGGCCCGGCTGCCGGAGTGGCCCAGCACGTAGGCGGCCTCGCCGGGGGTGAGGCGGGGGTTGAGCGGCACCATGGCCAGCCCTGCCTTGGCGATGCCGCAGGCGATCTCGGGATACTCCATCCGGTTGCCGAGCAGCAGCGCCACCCGCTCGCCCGGCCGCAGCCCGGCGGTCAGCAGGGCGTTCGCCAGCCGGTTCGAGCGGTCGTCCAGAGCCCGGTAGGTCAACGTGCGGTCGCCGTCGACCACAGCGGGCGCCCCGGGGGAGGCTGCGGCGAATCCGCGGATCCCGTCCGCGATGTGCATCGGCCCTCCTGTTGCGGGTGAGGAAATGCCGTTCCGGTGATGTGAGGCGCGTCGCGCGCGGGCCGCCGTCAGCCGGGGGGCCGTCCGGGTGCCGTCCGCGCGGTGGTGGTGGCCGGGGGGAAGTCGCCCGCCCTGCCGAGCAGGGCGGGCAGCGGGGCGCCGAGCCGTTCGCCGATGTACGCGGCCGCGGACATCAGCAGGTCGAGGTCGACGCCGGTGTCCACACCCGAGCGGCGCAGCGCGTAGCAGAGGTCCTCGGTGGCGATGTTGCCGGTCGCGGCGGGGGCGAACGGGCAGCCGCCGATCCCGCCACCGCTGGCGTCGAGCGCGGTGGCGCCCGTCTCGACGGCGGCCAGCGCGTTGGCGTAGCCGGTGTTGCGGGTGTTGTGGAAGTGGAAGCGCAGCGGCAGGCCGGTGACCTCGCGGACGGCTCCGGTCAGGCGCCGCACGTCGGCGGGGACGCCCGCGCCGATCGTGTCGGCGAGGGCGATCTCGTCGGCCCCCGAGTCCGCGCACCGCCGCACCATCTCGGCGACGTGGCCGGGGGGCACCTCGCCCTCGAAGGGGCAGCCGAAACTCGCCCCGACGGTCGCGGTGACGCGCAGTCCGGCCGCGCGGGCGCGCCCGGCGACGGCGCCGAACGAGTCCAGTGCCTCGGCGATCGTCATGCCCTGGTTGCGCAGGGAGAAGGTCTCCGTGGCCACGACCGTGACGTTGACCTCGTCCACTCCCGCGTGGAGGGCGCGGTCCAGGCCGCGCGCGTTGACGATCAGGCCGATGTAGCTGAGCCCGTCGCGGCGTGGAACGCGGGCCATCACCTGCTCGGCGTCGGCCATCTGGGGGACCAGACGGGGGTGGACGAAGCTGACCGCCTCGATGCGGGTGAGGCCGGCGGCCGCCAACGCCTCGATGTAGGCCACCTTGGCGTCGGTGCCGATCAGAACGGACTCGTTCTGCAGCCCGTCCCTCGGCCCCACCTCGACGATGTGCGCATTCGGAGAAGACATGCATCAGAAGTATCAGAAATGTATGCAATAAGCCCACGAGTCCCGAGAATTGTCAGGGATTGCGTCGATGAATGTATACAACTAACGCTGGGAGATCACGGTGACGTCGTCGTCGGAGGCGTCGCCGAAACCGTAGACGTAGGCCGCGGCCAGCGGGTCGCCGAGGGAGGCGCGCAGGAACAGCGCGCTCCATCTGGCGGCCGCGTCGACGCTCCTCTCCTGCGGCAGGGTCTGCGGCGAAGGGTCGGGCAGTGCCCCGGGCGGGGTCTGGGTGTCGGTGAGACCGAAGTGGTTGGCTCCGGTCAGCGTGACGAACGCCTTGGGAGGCGAGCCGAGGCCGTCGTAGGTCGCCCGTGCCGTGGCGGGCGGGTTGATCCCGTCCAGACCTCCCTGGACGAGGGCGACGGGCACCCCGGTGTTGTCGATCGGCACGGTCCCGCCGCCGGGCGCCGCGGTGCCGGCCCCGTGGAACACCGCGGCCCGCAGGGACGCGGGGCGCCGGTAGACGGGGCCGGAGCAGAACGGGACCGTGCAGGTGTTGCCGACGGCGAAGAGCCCGGCGGCCGCGCCGAAGGAGTGGCCGAGCAGCACCAGCCGGCCGGCGTCCAGCCGCCCGGCGACCGGTGAGCCCTCGCGGGAGTTCTCCGCCTCGGCCCATGCCGCGGCGGTGTTGATCTGGAGCTGTTCGGGGAACAGGCCGGAGACCGGGCCGACGGCGCGCCGGTGGTCGGGGACGGCCACCGCGAAGCCGAAACCGGCGACGGTCCGGGCGAACCTGTCGTAGCTCGCCCCGGGGACGTTGGCGCCCTGCAGCAGCAGGGCGACCGGAACGGCCTGGCGGCCCGCCGGGTAGTAGACGGCGGCCGGGTCGTCGCCGATCCGGGTCTCGTACCGGCTGACCCAGCCGGGCGACGTCGGGGCCGTCGCGGGCGCCGCGGCGTCGTCGGCGAGAGCCGCCGTGGGCGCCGTCACGGCCCCCACGGCGAGTGCCACGGCGGCCAGCACGGCACGCAGCCGGTGGGCGGGTCTGGTCGATGGGGCCATGTCTCCTCCAGGGGGTACCGATCGAGGGAAACGAACCGCTGAGAGCTACTGCTCGCGCAGGAGGCGGCCGGCGCCGTACACCTTGTCCTGAATGCCGTTGTCGCGCAGCGCCATCCACCAGGTGGCGGCGTTGATGGCGATGACCGGCTTGCCGAGCCGGCGTTCCGCCTCGTCGGCCAGGCCGACCATGGACAGGTTCGTCCCGCACTGCACGATCGCGTCCACGCCCGCCAGATCGACCTCGGCCAGCGCCTCCCGGAGCGTGGCCTCGGTGACATGCGCGATCGAGACGGCCGTCGGGCACCTCAGACCTTTGATCGCGACGACGTCGAAGCCGATCTCGGAGAAGAACCGCACCACGTTCTCGTCGCCCACCGGCTGGTAGGGGGTCACCACGCCGATCCTGCGCGCGCCGTACAGGTTCAGGGCCCGCTCGCACGCCTCCGCGCCGGTGGCCACCCGCAGCCCGGTGAGGTCGTGGATCTGCTCGACGAACCGCCGGTTGCCCTCGACGCCGCCCCAGAAGGTCTCGGCGGACATGCCCATGACCATGTAGTCCGGCTCGCAGGTCAGCACCCGCTCGCAGGCGGCGCCGATCTCCTCGCGGATCTGGTCGAGCAGCCGTCGCATGCCCTCGTTCCCGGCCATGTCCTGGTCGCGGATGTGGATGCGGCCGAAGTGCGCGGTCACACCGGGGACGGTCATGCGGTAGAAGTCGGGCTCCACGATCGTGTTCGTGGACGGGGCGATCACGCCGAACTTGCAGCGCCAGCCGAGCGCGTCGGTCACGGCGAGACCTCCTGCCGGGTACGGCCCAGCCGGAACGCGGCGACGGCGAACGCCCCCTGGGCGGCGGTGTTGGACAGTTGCTCGACCCACTGCAGGGCGACCGTCTGGTCGGGGCGGGCGGCGAGCGGGCTGAGGACGAAGAAGCCGAGCAGCTGGACGCCGAAGAGCGCGGCGGCGAGCGTGTTGCCGCGCCGCCGGGCGGCCAGGATCAGGTGGACGCCGCTGAGGGTCGCGAAGACCATGGTGCTGACCAGCAGCGGCAACGTGCTCCCGGCCAGTACGGCACCGCCCGCGCACAGCGCCGGCAGGCCGATGACCAGCGGCCGGATCCAGCCGGGCGCCGAGCCGTCGTGATGGGCGGTCAGGATCCACACCAGCAGTCCGAACCCGGCTGTGAGCAGCGGGAACAGCATCAGCTCCAGCCAGGGCAGGTCCGGGCCGCCGAGCGCGACGATGAGCTTCCAGACGGCCTTGGACAGCCCGCCCGCCCCGATGAGGGCCGCCGCCAGGAGCACGCCGGGCCGGTGCCGGGCGCCGGTGTACCCGCCGAGCAGGCACACGCCCGCCACGGTCAGCACCACGGGGACGAAGTCCTCGGCGGCCAGTGCCACGGGATACGTCACGGGATCACCCGGCGCTTCCCGAAGGGGGCGGCGGCGAAGCGGGCGAACACCTTGCGCCTGGTCAGCCAGCGGACGTGGGCGCCGTTGCGGGTCCGCGACAGGGCCCGTCCGGCCAGCCAGGGGGCGACGGTCCCGACATGGTCGGCCAGGATGTCGAAGATCCGGGCGGCTCGGGCCAGCTCCTCCGGCGAGTAGCCGTGGACCAGCAGGTCGGTGACCACCATGCCGGGGCTCAGCAGGCCCACGGAGACACCGTCGGGGACCTCCTTGGCCAGGGCGCGGGTGAGGTAGGTGAGCGCCCGCTTGGTCGCGCCGTAGACGGACAGCCCGGGTACGGCGCGGCCGTCGCTGCCGAGCCCCTCCATGTTCCAGACGTGGCCGTGGCCCTGCCCGGCCATCCCGGCCAGGGCGACCGCGCTGCCGTTGAGCACGCCGGTGAGGTTGACGCCGACGACCGTCGCGGCCTCGGCGGCCGGGAGCTCCCACAGCGGCTTGCGCGAGTGGGAGACCCCGGCGTTGTTGATCCAGACGTCGACCTTCCCGAAGCGGTCCACGGCGGCGTCCCAGAGCGCCTGGACCTGGGCCCGGTCGGTGACGTCGGCGACCACCCCGCACACCCGCCCGGCCTCCAGCGTGGCCAGCGCCCCGTCGACGGATTCGGGGCGGCTGCCGCAGAAGGCGACCTGGTGGCCCCGGTCGAGGAACGCCCGGACCAGGCCGAGGCCGAGGCCGCGGGTGCCGCCGGTGACGACTACGACCATCTCAGCACCCCGTGGACGACCGCGGACAGGACGTTGCCCTCGAACAGCTCGTAGGCGACCGCCATGGTCGACCCGGCGGCCGTCCCGGGCACGGCGTCGACCATGAACTCCCGGCCTTTGAGCTTCCACACGTCGCGGAAGTGCAGGCTCGGATGGTTCGCGCGGCCGTACGCCTGCGCGTTGCCCCACGCGTCCGGGCCCTCGTGGAAGGAGCGGAAGCCGTCGCGGCGCACGTCGGCGGTGTAGCGGCGGTCCAGCGCGCCGGACCAGGTCACGTGCCGGCGCGTGCGCAGCAGGTCCAGCGGTTCCAGCTCGACGGTGATCTCGACGGTGCCGCGCGGTTTCTGGTCGGCGCCGAAGACCTCGCAGGAGCCGGAGAAGGCGCCGGGGGTCTTGGTCGGCAGGATGTGCGGCACCGGCCCGTTGCCGGTCTCGGCCGCCGGCCAGTCCGCCACCTTGGCGGGGTCGCGGGTGTAGAGGCCGTTGAAGCAGCCCACCACGGCGGGTCCCTGGTAGAGGAGCGAGGAGTAGACCTGGGTCTCGCCGTCGGGCAGGACCTGGTTCCAGGTGTTGAGGTCGACCTGCCAGCCGGGGCCGTAGTAGTGGGCGTCCACGAACGAGCCGTACGGCTGGCCGGTGCCGAAGAAGTCGGGGCCGGTGTAGACCCGGTTGGCGTCGGAGTCGGCCACGCCGAACGCGAAGGGCGCGCCCAGCCGGAACCGGCCGGCCAGCGGGCCGCCGCCCTCCATGCCCCCGTCCATGTAGTAGGTCGTCACGCCGTCCTCGAAGACGGACGAGCGGCGGATGTCCTCGTAGCCCTGCCAGGTGCCGGTGGCGTCGAACAACGAGGGGCGGCCGTGCCACTCCCCGGCGATGCGCCTCTGCCACTCACTGGGCTGTGCCGTACTCATCTGAACCTCCTCAAGCGTGGAGAACCCGGACTTCCGCCGTGGGAAGGAGGTCAGGACAGGAGTTCCCCGCGGATCCGGTCGGTCTGGTCGGCGCCGAGCAGGCGGGTGACCTGGTGCCAGACCGGGTCCACGTCGGGGCTGAACAGGTTGGCGCGGTTGACGGCGTCACGGGCGGCCAGGTCGGTGTCGTCCGCGGCGGGGACGCCCCCGCCGAGGAGGGTCAGCCAGTGGTCGAGATAGGCGTCGACGGTCGGGCCGAGTTTCTCGAAGGCGTCCTCGGTCGCCCGGCAGACCAGCATCCAGGGGGACATCATCGCCCGCTGGCGGGGGCCGACCGCCGCGGGGGAGACGCCGTCGATCTCCCAGGCCGCCTCCAGCAGGGGGGTGAGGGGCAGGTGGACGGCGTCCAGGTAGGCCAGGTGGGTGGCCAGTTCCACGCGGGGGATCAGGTCCAGGTGCATCGCGTGGTAGTCGGCCGAGGCGACCGAGTCCAGCGTGAAGTGCGGCACCGCCGACCCCGGCCGGGTGAACGCGAAGATCATGTGACTGTCCAGCCCGATCGCGGGGACCACCAGGCTGACCGCCACCGCCTTCGCCGGTCGCGCGTCGTCCGCGCGCGCCGGCGTGGGGGGACGGAAGACGCGGAGCGCGCCGACGGGGGCGGGGGACATCGGGCTGGTCAGCTCGACGTGCGCCGAGGAGGACAGGCCGGTGGCGGCGAGCAGGCGGTCGAGGGTGCGCTCACTCAGCGCTGCGGGCAGGCTCATCGATGGTCTCTCCTCGGGATCGGTGGACCCAGGCGCGGGCGAGGTCGGGGTTGTCGCGGCGGGCGGGCGAGGGGATGACGGTGGCCTCGCGGCGTGGCACGTCACCGGTGACGATGTCGTCGCCGCCGACCCACCAGCCCCGGTCCATGAGCTGCCGGCGGCGGCGCCGGTAGGCGACCTGGAGGGCGTCGCTGCGGATGTGCAGCTCGGCCGAGAGGTCGAAGGGCAGCAGTTCGGGCCGCTGGTTCTCGACGACGGGGCGGTCCTGCTCGAAGATCTTCCCGATGCGTTTGACCGCGTTGCCGTCCGCCCACTTCCCGGTGAAGAAGTTGCGGTAGCCGACGATCTTCACCAGCGTGCGGTCCTGGCCGAGCGGGATGTTGTAGTCGTAGAGGACGAGGTCGCCGAAGGGCAGCCGCACGTGCAGCTTGACGATGTTGGGCAGGTACCAGCCGTTGGAGACCACGACGTGCTCCGCGCGGGGTCTGCGCCGGGCCAGCGCCCCCCACAGGCCCTTCGGCAGCGGGGGGCTGAGCAGGATGTCGGCCTCGGCGTGCCAGTCGTCGCCGGTGATCTCGTAGTCGGGGATCTCCGGCCTGTCCGGGTTGCCGAACGCGGTGCCGTGCACGAACGGGGTGTGCGCCGCGTCGACCACGTTCTCCAGCGTGCGCTCGTAGTTGGCGTCGACCGTGGTCTCCCAGTAGACCGCCCGGAACGCCGGGTCCTCGTGCTGGGGGATGTGCGGGATCGGCGGACGCTCCTCCTCGGGCAGGTCGCCGAGGAAGGCCCAGACCATCCCGTACCTCTCGACCACCGGATAGGCGTCGACCCGCGCCTTGAGGGGGATGCCCCGGCCCGGCGGGTTGGCCGGGATCTTCACGCACCTGCCGTCCGGCTCGTACTCCCAGCCGTGGTAGGGGCAGGCGATGGAGTCGCCGGCCAGCGTGCCCATCGACAGTGCGCCTCCCCGGTGCACGCACAGGTCGGACAGGCACGCGACCCGGCCGTCGCGCCGCCGCCAGATCACGAAGTCCTGTCCGAGGCAGGTGACCTTGCGGGGGCGGCGGTCGACCGCGTGGCCGAATTCCACCGCGTACCAGAAGTTCTTGAGCATGGTCTCCTCCTACCGGCGCCGCGGGACGGGCGGGCCGTCGGGCACGGCTCGCGCCTGCGTGTCGCCGTACAAATGAGTTCCCGGAAAGGCGAACATCAGTTGCGCCGGCGCCGCCCGTCGCGGCGAGCGGATCACGAGGGCCTCGGCAGCACGCGGTCGCCGCCCCACAGCGTGCGGACCAGCCGATCGGTCAGCTCATGGCCGAAGTAGCGCACGCCCATCACATTGGCCGGGTCGCGGTCGGCGATGTTCCTGCGGATCGCCAGGTCGGTCGCGGCCAGTGCCGCCCTGTCCGCCTCCGGCACGGGTTCCGCCTCGTCCACCCAGCGCAGCCAGCGGTCGACCCGCGCGTGGAGCAGCTCTCCGACCAGGTCGACGTTCCGCCGCGCGCGGGGGAAGGAGTAGCAGTAGGCGTTGGGCGACAGGCCGGCGCGGATGAACCCGGCCCGGCTGGTGAACCAGGTGAAGTCCGGGTTCTCCTCCCTGAACCGCAGCCAGTCCGCGTCGAGCGGCGCGTAGTGGCGGTCGTAGTGGTCACCGCGCTCGACCAGGTTCACCCGGGGGATGTAGTCCTGGTAGAACCATCCTTCCGGCCAGACCAGCAGCGCGATGCCCAGGTGCGGCACGTCGACCTGCGGGCCGAGCCAGACGGTGAGGTGCAGGTTGGCGAAGCTCGCGGCCGGGTCGCCCAGCCAGGAGTGGACCATCCAGTCGATCTCCGGGCCCGAGTAGGCCTCGATCCGGCCGCCCGGCCCGTCGGGGTAGGCGCCGTAGGCGTCGAGCGAGCTGGGATCGGCGGTCAGCTCGAACCGCGCGTCGATCTTGGTCTTGAGGGCGGCGAGCATGTCGCGGAACTGCTCGAACGTCTCGGTGACGTCGACCACCGGTGACCCGTCGAGCATCTGCTCGACGTGCTGGAGCGTTTCCTTCACCTGTCTCCTTCCAGGAGCGCGCCGACGAGCCGCCACGGTCTGCCGTCCACCAGGTCGGTGCCGCGTGAGACGTGCCGGTTGACGGCCTGCGCAGGGTGGATGTCGGCGCACACCACGCGGTCGTCGTTCTTGACCGGGGTGACGATCGGGTGGCTGATGCGGCCGGTGAACGGGCCTTCCCAGGCGGTCCAGAGCGTGAAGTCCCGCGGCGCGGCCAGGATGGCGCCGGCGAGGCCCTCCGGCCCGTCGTGTCCGGCGGCGACGACGTTGAGCCGGTTCTCCGCGGCCCGTTCCAGCAGGCCGGACCGGAGTTCCCAGGGTTCGGACGGGGTGAAGGGAGCCGCGACGACATCGGCGTCGGCCAGCGCCGCCAGCCTGAACGTTTCCGGAAATATCGTGTCATCGCCGATGATGATGGCCAGCCTTCCCCATGGCAGCGCGAAGACCTCCAGCCCGTCCCCGAACGCGGTGACCCGCCCCGCCTGCCGCGCGGACGGGTGGAGCTTGCGCTGCCGTCCCAGGACCCCCTCGGCCGAGACCAGCAGCCCGTCGTGGGCCCGGTCGCGGATCTCGCTGAGCACCACGTGCGCGGTGGTCCCGCGTACGGCCCGAGCCGCCTCCCCGGCCGTCACCCCGCACAGCTCGGGCAGCACGATCAGCTCCGCCCCGCTTCCGGCCGTCCGCCTGATGAGTTCCGTCGCGGCTCCGGGCCTCGCGCCCGGCCTGACCACGGCCACGGCCACGCTGCCCGCTCCGGCGGGAGCCGTACGGCCGCGGGGTTCGGCGGCGATCGGCCGGTAGAGGGCGGGACGGCGGGAGGCCAGCACGTCCGTGCCGTCGGGCCGGACCTTGTCGTCGGCCAGGGCCACGTCGACGTCGGCCACCACGACGGCCTCACCTGCCCGTGGCGCCCTGGCCACGACGGTGCCGTCGGGGGCGACGACCTGGCTCTCACCCGCGCCGTGCAGCCACTCGGGCGGGACGCCGAGCCCGGCGGCGACCGGCTCGATCCTGTCGGCGGGCAGCAGCGGCCCGACCTTGTTGGCGGCGATCACCCACACCCTGTTCTCCGCGGCGCGGACCGGGACATGCAGGCTCGCCTCGTCCACGGCGAAGGAGTTCAGGCTGTTGAGCAGGACCTGCGCGCCGCGCAGCGCCAGCCCGCGGGTGATCTCGCTGATCACGCCCTCCATGCAGGCGTACATGCCGAGCCGGCCGACCGCGGTCGCCACCACCGGGCCCACGGCCGTTCCCGGGTCCAGATGGTCGTTCTCCGCGCCCATCAGCACCTGCTTGTCGGCCTCGCCGAGCAGCGCGCCGTCCGGTCCGTACAGCAGGGAGGCGCCCGTGACGCGGCCGTCCTCGCGGGCCAGGGTGACGCCGAGCTTGACGTGCGCGCGGTGCCGGGCGGCTCGCCCGGCGACGGCGTTCAGGAATGGGTCTCCGTGGCGGCAGGCCAGGCGGCGCGCGTGCTCGCGGCTCTCGTACCAGGACAGGTGGTTGCAGAACTCGGGCAGCACGATCAGCTCGGCCCCCTGGCCGGCGGCGGAGTCGATCATCCGCAGGCAGGTCGCGAGATTGGCGGTCACATCGAGGCCGGTCGCGAACTGCACCGCGGCGACGCGCACCATGCACGCTCCTGTTACGTCTAGAGAAACAACGTTTCCAAGGATTAGGATCTCGCGAAACCGGAGCAAATGTCTAGGAGGCGATCGTGCTGAACCACGTCGTGCTGATGAAGTTCTCCGATCCCGAGGACGCCCCCACGGCCAGGGACCTGCTCGAAGGGCTGAAGGGCCGGATCGGGCAGATCCGGGAACTCACCGTCGGCCTGGACACCGTCGGGTCCGCGGTCTCCTACGACCTGTGCCTGGTCACGGTGCACGAGTCGGCCGACGACCTGCGCGGCTACCAGGACCATCCCGCCCACCTGGAGGTGGCGGACTGGATCCGTCCCCGGCTCGCCGCCAGAGCCGTCGTCGACCACGAGTCGTGATCTCGGCCCTGTACGGCGCGCTCGCCCTGGTCCAGGCGGCCCTGGCCGTACGGCTGGCGCGATCCGGCCTGTGGATCCCGGCCGCGGTCGCGGTGGGCGTCGCCTACGACTCGGCGGTCGTCGGAGCCGGGCGGCTGATCGGCGAGGGGCCGGGACTCGAGGCGCTCAGCACCGGCCGCTTCGCCGCCCACGCCGTCCTCACCCCGCTGCTCGTCGTCCACGCGGCCGTCCTCGTGCGCCGAGGGCTCGTCGCTCCGGCGTGGGGCCTGGCCGGCGCGCTGATCGTCTTCGACGCCGTGGGCCTCGCGGATCTGCGGCTGGAACCCCGGTGGTGGTCGGACACCCTGCGCCACGTCTCCGCGGATCCGTCGGGGCCGCCGATCGCGGCGCTGGTCACCACGGTGATCCTGCTGGCCGCGGGTGTCGCGCTGTGGGTACGGCGGCGCACGCCCTGGCTCTTCCTGGGCGCGGCCGTGCTCCTGGTGACCGCGGGCGCCGCCGTGGCGTCGCCCATCCTGGGCAACGCGGGCGAAGCCGTACTGATCGCGGCCATCGCGGCGACGGGCGGCCGCGACGGCGGATGAGGGCCAGGGCGGGGGCCGGACGGTCCCGGCGGCTCGCGGGGGCCCGTCGTGGACTCAGCCGGGATACGCGCCGGGGGCCATGCCGGGGCCGCCGGGGCGGAAGGCGGCCGGGAGGTGGACGGCCGCGGACTGGACGTACTCCAGCAGGCCCTCCCTCCCGTACTCGCGGCCGTAGCCGCTCCGCTTGACCCCGCCGAAGGGGGCCCGCAGGGACATGCCGGTGCGGTTGTGGGTGTTGACGAAGACGAATCCGGCGCCGAGTCGTCCCGCCAGCGCGAAGGCCCGCTCCTCGTCGGCGGACCAGACGGAGGCGGCCAGGCCGAGCTCACCCGCGTCGGCGCGGACCAGGACCTCTTCCTCGGTGTCATAGGTGAGCAGGGGCACCGCGGGGCCGAACTGCTCCTGCGCCACCAGCGGGGCGTGGTCGTCCAGGCCGGTGACCAGGTACGGGGTCACGAAGTACCCCGACGCCGGGTCATGCCCGGGAGCGCTCCTCCCCAGCGGCGTCGCCGTGCCGCCCGCCGCACCCGCCACGAGCGCGCCGATCCGGGCGGCGGCGGCGGCCGAGATGACCGGGCCCATGGTGACCTCCGGGTCGAGGGGGTCGCCGACGACGAGGACGCGTTCCGCCGCCGCGAGGTACGCCTCGGTGAACTCGGCGGTCCGCGCCCGCGGCACGTACAGCCGCTTGGCCGCCATGCAGACCTGCCCGGCGGTGGCGAACGACGCCATGACCAGGCGTTCGTAGTCGGCGTCCGACAGCGCGAAGTCCGGCAGGAACACGGCGGGGTCGTTGCCGCCCAGCTCCAGCACCGCCGGGGTGACCATCGCCCCGGCCGTCGCGGCGATCTCCCGCCCCGCCGCGTCGCCGCCGGTGAAGGCCACCTTGCGGACGAGCGGATGACCGGCCAGCGCCCGGCCGGTCTCCGCGCCGCCGTGGATCACCTGTACGGCGGGCAGCGCGGCCGCCACCTCGGTGATCGTCAGCGGCGCCAGGGGCGAGGGCTTGAGCACGACCGTGTTGCCCGCCGCCAGCGCGGGCCCGAGCTTGAGCATCGCCAGGATGACCGGGGCGTTCCACGGCGTGACGCACCCCACCACCCCGTACGGCTTGCGCCGCACCACCAGCCGGCCGGCGTCGTCGTCGATCTCCGTGGCGGCCAGCACCGCCGGCGCCTCGTCGCAGACCCAGCGCAGGAACGCGACCGCGAAGCCGATCTCGCCGCGCGAGTCGGCCAGCGGCTTGCCCGACTCGCGGGCCAGCAGCGGCGCCAGTTCCTCCAGCCGGGCGGCCACGGTGTCGGCGCCGTGCCGGAGAGCGGCGACGCGTTCCGCGACCGGGAGCACCGACCAGCCGCGGAACGCGTCGTCCGCCCGGCGCACCGCCGCGTCCACCGCCGCCGGGTCCGTGACGGGCACGCTCCCGACGATCTCGGCGACGCGCGCCGGGTTCTCCCGGGTGATCAGGTCCATGGGGCCCTCCGGTGTTCTCGCGGGACCCGCCGCCCCTCCCCGGCGGTCACGGGGGCTCGCGCAGAGACGAGATCAGGCAGGTGCGCAGCAGGTGAGCGCGGGTGGCCGCCGGATCGGCGGCCAGGGCGCGCAACTCCTCGTGATGGGCCGCGGGGTCGGCAGCCCTCAGCCGCTCCCAGTTCCCGTGACTGATCGGCCGCACATGCGTCAGCGCGACCTCCCGCCGCCGCGCGGCGACCTCGTCGACCGTCCGGTCCGGGAGCGCGGGTTCTTCCCGGCGTGAGGTCCGGTCCTCCCGGCGCCGGTGCGGCGCGGCGGGACGCGGAGCCTCCCGGCCCTGCCGCGCCGCGGGCGGGAGGCCGCTCAGCAGGGCGGTGGCCAGAAGGACCGCGTCGTGGATGCCGCTGTTCATGCCCAGCCCGCCGAGCGGGTTGTTGACGTGGGCGGCGTCTCCGGCGAGCAGCGTCCGGCCCTGCCGGAAACGGGCGCCGACCCGTTGGTGCACCCGGTAGAGGGACGCGTGGGCGATCTCCCAGTCGCGGCCGGGGTCGGCCACCGAGCGCAGCCGGGCGGGCAGGCGGGCCAGTTCCGCCTCGTCGGGCGTGCCGGGGGGAGTGGGCAGCAGCACCCGCCAGTGGTCCGGGGTGCGGAGCAGCACCAGCCACTCCTCCGGGTCGAAGACGTAGTTGATCGGTTCGATGTCCGGCAGCAGGTCTCCCACGTCCTCCTCCGTGGAGGCGACGAGGAAGCGTTCGGGGTAGGTGACGCCCTCGAACGGGATGCCCAGTGCCCGCCGTACCGCCGAGTGGGCGCCGTCGGCGCCGATCAGCCAGTCACCGGTGAACGTGTCGCCTCCGGCGGTGGTCGCGACCACTCCGCCCGGGTGGGACCGTACGGACCGCACCTCCTGTCCGAAGGCCGCCTCCCCGCCGTGCCGCCGCAGGTGGTCCAGCAGGATCGGGGTGAGTTTGCTCTGCTCGCACTGCACCCGGAACGGGTAGGGGGTCTCACCGGCGAGCGCGCCCATGTCGAGGGTGGCGATCGGCCCGCCGGACCGGTCGCGGTACTGGAAGGTGCGGACGACCAGGCCGCGGGCCATGAGCTCGTCCAGCACCGCCAGCCCGGCGAGCATCTCCAGCGTGGGCGGGTGGAAGGTGGAGGCGCGCGACTCGACGGCCAGCGCGGGGCCCGCCTCCAGCACGGTGACCGGCACACCGCCCCGGGCCAGCGTGAGCGCCGCGGTCAACCCCACCGGCCCGGCCCCGGCCACCAGGACGCGCCTCACCGCCGGCCGCCTTCGGTGGCGAGGCGGACGGGTGGGCGCCTCACCGCTCTCTCCCGTGCAGGGAGAAGCCGCCCTCGACGCCGACGACCCGGGCGTTGGTGAAGAACCGGAGCGTCTCGCGGGTGCCCTCCTCGCCCAGGCCGGACAGGCCCCAGGCCGGGCGCGGGGTGAACAGGTGCAGGCTCATGACGCTGGAGCCGTTGACCTTCACCTCGCCCGCCCGCACCCGCCGCGCGACCGCGAGCGCCCGCTCCTCGTCCGCGCCCACGACGTAGCCCTCCAGCCCGTACGGCGTGGCGTTGGCCAGCGTCACCGCCTCCTCGACGGTGTCGTACGGGACGACCGCCGCGACCGGCCCGAAGATCTCCTCGGCGAGGTCGGTCCCGGTGATCAGCGTGGGCGCCAGGAAGTTGCCGGTCTCCGGCATGACGCCGTACGGCACGGCCCGGCCGCCCGCGGCGGCGACCGCCCCCCTCACCCGCCGCGCGTGCGTGGAGTGGACCAGCGGGCCGAAGTCCGTGCCCTCCCGCAGCGGGTCCCCGGCGCGCAGCGCGGTCAGGCGCTCGCCGGTGGCCGCGACGAGCTCGTCGAGCCGGTCGCGGGGCACGAGGAGACGGCCCAGCGCCCGGCACCACTGGCCGTTGAGCGTGGTGAGCAGGTCCGCGGCGGCCCGCGAGGCGACCTCGACGGGGGCGTCGGGCAGGACCACCAGGGGGTTGTTGCCGCCGAGCTCCAGCTGCGCGGGGCGGAAGCCGGTGACGCACGCGGCGGCGACCGCCCGGCCCGCCACCGGGCCGCCGGTGAACGAGACCGCGCGGACGCGGGGGTCGCCGACCAGGTGGGCGCCCGTCCGGGGGCCGCCCTGCACGAACTGGAACACGCCGGGCGGCAGCACCTCGTGCAGGACCTCGGCCAGCACCTGCGAGCCGTAGGGCGCGTACTCGCTCACCTTGAGGATCACCGGGCATCCGGCGGCGAGCGCGCTGGCGGTCTTGTGCGCGGCCATCGGGGCGGGGGCGTTCCACGGCACCAGGCACAGGGCCGGGCCCCGGGGGAGCCGGTGCACCTCGACGGCGCGGCCGTCCTCGCGGATCTCCGTCGTGCGCAGCCCGCCCTCGCGAAGCTGCGCGGAGGCCAGCCGGAACGACCCGCCGACGATCGATCCCAGCGGGGTGGTCTGCCGGATCGGCACCCCGGTGGCGAAGGACTCCAGCGCGACGATCTCCGGGATCCGCCTGTCGAGCTCACCGGCCACGGCGTCGAGCAGGTCGGCGCGGCGTTCCGGTGCGGTCGCCGCCCACGGGGCCGCCACCCGCTCCGCCGCGGCGAGGGCCGCGGCGACCCGTCCGGGTGACGTCCCGCGTGCCCGGACGGCCGCCTCGCCGGTCGCGGGATCCTCCAGGTCGAAGCCGAGGTCCTCGGAGCAGGCGGCCCACGCGCCGTCGACCAGGTCCCGGGACCCGGGGACGTCGATCACGGATTCACCGCGGTCGTGAACAGCTCGTTCTCCTTGGCCTCCGTCACCATCTGGGCGGCCTCCAGCCTGCCGCGTTCGGCGGGGAAGGTCATCACCAGGCCCATCGCCAGGTCGCGGAGGGCGCGGCCGACGACGCCGCCCATCATGGCGCCGGAGGTGCCCGAGGCCTTGAACGCGCCGAGGGCGACCTGGAAGCAGGCTTCGGTGACCGAGCCCTTGCCCATCCGCCACTGCCGGTACACCTCGGGTTTGGGGCGGAGGGGCGGTTCGGAGGTCTCCAGCCGCAGCTGCCGGCGCAGCCACAGGTAGGCGGTCTCCAGCTGCACGGTCATGTCGCCGAAGAGCACCTGGTACATCGGGCCGGAGGCGATCGGCCGGCCGGTGTCGGCGAACGTCTTCCTGGTGAGCTCCTCGACGACGGCGTCGTAGACGTTCTGCGCGCAGCCGGTGTAGACGGCCGCGATGGCGAGCTGGTTGCCGACGAAGCTGCCCCGGCTCATCCGCAGCATGCGGGTGAACGCGCCGGGTATGGTCAGCGCCTCGTCGCCGGGGACGAACACCCCGTCGAGCCGGATGCCGTTGTTGGCCGTCGCCCGCATGCCGAGCCCGTCCCACGGGGCCCGGACGGAGACGCCGGGGGCCTCGCGCGGGACGAAGAACGTGGCCAGACCCTCGGCGGTGTCGTGGCCCTCCAGTTTGGCGGTGGTCAGGTAGTGGTCGGCGACGCCGGTGGCGCAGCCGAACGACTTCTCGCCGTCCAGGATCCAGCCGCCGCCGGTACGGCGGGCGGTGGTGGCGATGGTGATGTTGGCGTTCGAGCTCTTGACCGACTCGGAGGCGAAGTTGGCCAGCCACGTGCCGGAGGCCATCCGGGTCAGCACCTTCTCGGCGAAGGCCCGCACGACCGGGACCTCCTCGCCGGTGAACAGGCCCGCGTCGATCGCCTCCAGCGGGAGCAGCCCCCGGGAGGCGCTGGTGTTGTGGAAGAAGTAGGCGAGCGCCGTGGACGGGCAGGCGGTGCCCATCGCGAACGTGGCGGCGGCCAGGTCGCGCAGCGTGCCGCCGAGCCCCCCGTACCTCTCGGGCACCACCAGGCCGAGCAGCCCGGCCTCGCGCAGCAGCGCGACGTGCTCGACCGGGAAGCGGGCCTCCTCGTCGGCCTTGGCGGCGGCGGCGCGCAGTGCGGGCAGCACGGTCTCGACCCGGGCGGCACGGTCGCGCTCGGCATCGGTCATGTCGTCGACGAGACGCTCGCCCGTCAGCTTGTCGGTCATGCGGTGCCCCTCCGGCAGAAGGATGCGGGTCGTGGCCGGCCTCGCCGCCGGCCCGTCGGGCCGTGACCGCGCGGAAGGAGTCGCCGTCGGTCGCAACGGCCCCGCTGTTTCATTGGTGGAAACACTGTCACGCTGAAGGTAACGATGCGCGATGGTGGTGTCAACGTGACGGCGTTTCCCTTGGGGAAATGCTTCGCCGTAGAGTGGGTCCCTGCCGAGAAGTCTTCAGCGAACGAGGGGGACAGGTGCCAGCCCAGGCCAAGACCAGTGCACGGGTGGTGGACGCCGCGGACGAGGGCGACGGCCAGAGCCGGTCCATCGCGGCCGTGGAGCGCGCCATGGACGTGCTCCTGCTCTTCGGCCGCAGCGCCCGTCCGGATCTGGGGGTGACTGAGATCGCCACCGAGCTCGGGCTCACCAAGGCGGCCGTGCACCGCATCCTGACCGCGCTGCGCAGCCGCGAGCTCATCGCGGCCGACCCCGTCACCAGGCGCTACTCCCTGGGGCACGCCGCGATCTCGCTCGGCCGCGCCTACATGGCCCGCACCGACCTGCGCGCCATGGCGGGACCGGAGCTGCGCCGCCTGGCCGCCCACGCCGGGGAGACCGCGACCCTGTCCGTACGGCGCGGCGACACCCGCCTGTACGTGGAGCAGGTCGTCCCCGAGCAGGAGCTGAGGATGGAGGTCTCGCTCGGCATCCCCTACCCGCTGCACGCGGGCAGCTCCTCCAAGGTGATCCTGGCGTTCCTGCGGGAGGAGGAGATCGAGGGCTACCTGACCCGCCACAGGCTGGAGGCGCTCACCGCCAGGACCATCACCGACCAGGCGAAGCTCCGGGCCGAGCTGGCCGCGATCCGCCGCCGGGGGTACGCGACCTCCCTGGGCGAGCGCCAGGAGGGCGCCGCGTCGATCGCGGCGCCCGTGTTCGACCACGACGGCGGCCTGATCGCGGCGATCAGCGTCTCCGGGCCGAGCACCCGCTTCAAGTCGCACATGCAGCAGTCGGCGTCCCTGCTCGTCGAGGCGGCCGACCGCCTGTCAGCCCAGCTCGGCTACCACCGCTAGCCCACCGCCGGCCCGCCGGGGTCCGCCCGGCGCCGGTGGGCGGTGGCCCCCGGCCCCGTCAGAGGACCGCCCCCGGCTTGAGCACGCCCAGCACGGCCGCCGTGAGCACGCTGCCCCAGATCACCCACACGTAGGGCAGGCAGCCGTCGACCGAGCCCCGCAGCGTCCGTTCCACCTCCGGGGTCGATCCTGACGCGGCGAGAGCTCCGAAGGCGGGGCCGAAGGGACGCAGCGTGAGCCGGATGCCCAGCCCGGCCGCGATGGCCAGGGCGTAGAGCGCCAGCTTGGCCCCCAGCCAGCGGGGGTTGGTGTCCACCCCGAAAGGCCGGGAGGCGAGCAGCGTGTAACCCGCCGCCACGGCGATCACCGTGATCAGCGCGATCCTGATCGTCCAGTCGGCCCGCCGTGCCAGGGGAAACCTGCCGTGGGTGCGGTGGTCGGCCACGGTCAGCGCCAGCCAGGTCAGGGCGAGGGCCCAGACCGCCGCCACCGGCCACGGTGAGAGGAGCCGCGCGCCGAGGAGCTCGGCCCCGTGGGGTTCCAGTGCCATCAGCGTGACCCCGCTGGGCAGGAACAGCACCAGGCAGATCTTCGGCCCCAGATCCAGCCCACTCATGATCTTCAGTGCGGTGGAGCGGGCCTCGGGGGACAGCGCCGGTCGCAGCACGTACCTGCTGGAGTAGAAGACGCCCAGGTCTCCGCCCAGCCAGAAGACGAAGAGTAGGAGGTGGAGCACGATCCACCAGCCGTGAGGATGAGGTCCCACGCGCTTTCTCCGAAGGCTCGGGGATATTGGAAACGAAGTTACATCCTCCGAAACGTATGACGGAAGGGCGGACCGCCCGGACCGGTCGGGGCAGTCGGGGCGGCGGGCGCCGGAGGCCGCCGCCCGCCGAGCCGTTCAGGGCTCCCGCCGGGGAACGGGCGAGGGGTCAGCCGGTCAGGCCGAGGTCGCCGGCGCGGTGGTGGCGGCGGCACAGCACCTGGTAGCGGACCGGGGCGTCGCCGGTGTCGCCGATCATCACCTGCTCGCCGGTGCGCACCAGCCTGTCGCCGACCACGCGGGCGTTCAACCGGCCGGGGCGGCCGCACCAGCACAGCACCTCCACCTGGAGGCGGCTGATCTCATCGGCCAGCTCGAACAGGCGCTGGGCGGCGGGGAACATCTGTGACCGGAAGTCCGAGGCCAGGCCGAAGGCGTAGACGTCGACGCCGAAGTGGTCGGTGAGGTCGGCGAGCTGCTCGATCTGGGCGACGGTGTAGAAGCACGCCTCGTCGCAGATCACGTAGTCGATGCGCTCGTGCTCGCGGACCAGGGCCACCAGGTCGAGGTCGTCGACGACCTCGATCGCCTCGCTGCCCAGTCCTATCCGGCTGGTGACCTGGGGGCCGCCGGAGCGGTCGTGCTTGGTCAGCACCAGGCCACGCCTGCCCTGGCGGCGGTGGTTGTAGTTCATCTGCAGGGCCAGCGTGGACTTGCCGCAGTCCATCGGGCCGAAGTAGAAGCGGAGCACCCCGTCACGGGACCCGACGGGGACGGCGGAGAGCGCGGACAGTTCGGTCACGGGGGGTCAGCCTAGTGGGTCGGCTGTGAGTGTTTGGGCAGGCGGTGTCCTGGTAGAGGATGGTGCCCCCCGCGTGACATAGCCTGACTTGGCTTGATTGTGAAAAGCGTGGGAGATTCGTGATGGCCTATCGGAAAGAGGGAGAGTCTATGACGACTACCAAAACCCCTGCTCCAAACTCTGCCCCACCCCTCAACAAGATCCCCGCGGCTACGTCCCCGGCCATGCCGTCCGCKGCCGAGACGGCCGAGATGCCCGTCGCGCTCGCGGCGATGATGAGCGAGGACGAGGCCGTCGCCGCCCAGGCGGAGGCGGCCCGCTGGCGCTACGGGTTCTACGTCGTCGTCACGGGCCTGCTGGTCCTCCTGATCGCCTTCGTGGTGATCGCCCTGCGCAACGGCGAGTCCGCGGCCCCCTTCGCCGGCCTGGTCGGCGTCTCGGGCGCGATCATCGGCGCCTACTTCGGCGTGCAGGTCGGCCAGTCGGGCAAGGACCGGGTCGAGGCCGAGCTGCGCCGTACGAACGAGATGGCCATCCGGCTCGCCGCGAAGGTCCACGCGCACGACGCCGACGCGGTGATCGGCTCCACCATGGGTCCCCGCCGCCGCTAACAGTGCCCAAGGACGCGGCCCAGCTTCGGCAGGGTCCGCCGATTTGCCGGCTCCGCAGGACTGGGTAGACACGGGGGCATGCGTAGCGTCCGTATAGGCGTCGACACCGGGGGCACGTTCACCGACGTGGTCGCGGTGGACGAACAGACCGGTGAGATCACCACTACCAAGACTCCCTCCACACCCGCCGACCCCGCTGACGGGTTCATGGAGGGAGTGCGGAAGGTCCTGCGGAAGGCGGGCGTGGAGACTGTGTCGACGGTCGTGCACGGCACCACCGTCGCCACCAACCAGCTCCTCGAGGACCGCATCGCCGACCTGGGCTTCGTCACCACCGAGGGCTTCGAGTTCATCCTGGAGATCGCCAGGCAGAGCGTCCCCGACGGCTACGGCAACTCCTACTTCTGGGTGAAGCCGCCCCGGATCGTCCCCGTGCACCGGGTCAGGACCGTCGGCGGGCGCCTCGACCACACCGGGGCCGAGGTCCGGCCGTTCGACGAGGCCCAGGCCACGGCGGCGGCCCGGTGGTTCCGGGAGCGGGGGATCACCGCGATCGGCGTGTGCTTCCTGCACTCCTACGCCAACCCCGGGCACGAGCTCCGCATGCGCGAGGTCATCGAACGGGAGCACCCCGAGGCGGTCGTCTCGATCTCCAGTGACGTGCTGCGCGAATACCGCGAGTACGAGCGGTCGGTGACGACCCTCGTGGACGCCGCCGTCAAGCCGACCATGCGCCGCTACATCGCCAGCCTCGCCGACCGTCTCGGCATGCCGTTCTCGGTGATGAAGAGCAACGGCGGGGTGCTGTCCGCCGCGGAGGTCGTGCACCAGCCGATCACGACCGTGCTCTCCGGACCGGCGGCGGGCGCGCTCGGCGCCGCGCTGATCGCCTCCACCGCCGGGCACCCGTCGGTCATCACGCTGGACGGCGGCGGCACCTCGACCGACGTCGCGGTGGTGGTCGACGGGGAGCCGTCACTGACCACCGAGGGCAGCATCGGCCGCTACCCATGCAAGATCCCGATGATCGAAATCGTGACCGTGGGCGCGGGCGGCGGGTCCGTCGCGTGGATCTCGCCGGAGGGCACGCTGAAGGTCGGCCCCAGGTCGGCCGGGGCGGACCCCGGCCCGCTCTGCTACGGCCGCGGCGGCACCGAGGTCACCGTCACCGACGCGCACGTCTTCCTCGGGCGGGTCCCCCCGCACCTGCTCGGCGGGGAGATCCCGCTCGACGCGGACGCCGCCAGGCAGGGGATCGAGGCGCTGGCGGGGAAGGTCGGGCTGAGCCCCGAGCGGACCGCGGCCGGCATCCTGGAGATCAGCGCGTTCAACCAGTCCAACGCGATCCGCCAGATCACGGTGAAGCGAGGTCTGGACGTGCGCGACTTCCCGATGGTCGCCTTCGGCGGCTCGGGACCGCTGCTGGTCTGCCGGCTGATCGACATCCTCGGCCTGCCATCGGTGATCGTCCCGCCCGACCCGGGGAACGTCTCGGCGTTCGGCCTGCTCACCGTGGACGTCAAGAACGACTACGTGCGCACCTTCGTCACCCGCGAGCTCGCCCTCGACGCCGCCGCGGAGATCTTCGGCGACCTGGAGGCCCAGGCGGCCGAGGCCCTCGGCCGCGAGGGCTTCCCCGCCGACCGGCACGTCTACGCCCGCAGCGCCGACCTGCGCTACTACGGCCAGGCCTACGAGGTGCGGGTACCCGCCCCGGCCGGGCCGCTGGACGAGGCCTGGCGCGCCGAGGTGCTCGACCGCTTCCACGAGGCGCACCAGAAGCTCTACGGCTACGGCTACCGCGACGACCCCCGGCACGGCGTCGAATGGGTCAACCTCCGCGTCTCCGGCATCGGCCCCATCACCCGCCCGGCCATCGGGCGCAGGCCGTACGGCACGGCCGGAGGCGGGCCGGCGGCGGCCCGCGAGGTCTTCTACGACGAGTGGGGCCCGGCGCCGATCCACCGCCGCGCCGACCTGACCGCCGGATCAGCGGTCTCCGGCCCGGCCGTCATCGAGGAGTACGGCTCCACGCTGCCGCTCCACCCCGGCTTCACGGCCACCGTGGACGAGTTCGGGAACCTGGAGGTGCGCCGTGGCTGAGCGGGCACAGAGGAAGGACGGTGAGCGGCCGGTGAACGGCGCGGACCCGGTGCTGGTGGAGATCGTGGAGGGCACGCTCGCGTCGGTGGAGAAGGAGGTCGAGACCGCCATCGCGCGCACGGCCCGCTCGCCGATGATCCGCGACGCGCACGACTTCCGGGCGGGCATCCACGACGTACGGCTGCGCAAGCTGACCGGCAGGTCCTACTCGGCGCTGGTCCAGCCCGTCGTCAGGGACTTCCCCGTGGCCGGGATGAACCCCGGCGACGTGTTCTTCCACAACGACGTCTACCTGTCCGAGGGCGGCATCGGGCACCTGCCCGACCTGTGCGTGACGGTCCCGGTCTTCCACGACGGCGCCGTGGTCGCCTTCGTGCAGGCGTTCGGGCATCACGACGACATCGGCGGAGCGGTCCCCGGGTCGATGCCCTCCCACGCGCGGAGCGTGTTCGAGGAGGGCCTGATGGTCCCGCCGATCAAGCTCTGGGACCGGGGCGTGCCCAACCGGGCGGCGCTCACGATCATGACGCGGAACTCGCGGATGCCCGACTCGCTCGCCGGAGACCTGGACGCCGAGTGCTCGGCCTGCCTGATGGGCGCGCGGCGGCTGGGGGAGCTGTTCGACCGCTACGGGCGCGAGGCGGTCGAGGACTGCTTCGACGCGATCATCTCCAAGACCACGGAGACGTTCCGCAGGGAGCTGCTGGCCAGGATCCCCGAGGGCACGCACGTGTGGGAGGACTACGCCGAGCACGACGGCGTGGACGAGCCCCGCCTGCACACCCAGCGGATGACCCTCACCGTGGACCATTCGGCGCAGGTGCCGCTGGTCATCGACTTCACAGGCACGTCCCCGCAGGCCAAGGGGCCGATCAACCACGCGGGCGACTACGCGGACGGGGTGTTCCTGAAGAAGTGGCTCGCGCCGATCCTGCGCAACCTGGCCGAGACGCCGGAGCGGATGGCGGAGCTGGACGTCAACGAGGGCGTCGTCCCGCTGATCGAGATGAGGTTCCCGGAGAAGGGGACGCTGCTCACGCCGATCTTCCCGGCCCCCACGAACGCCCGGACGTTCGTGATCCTGCGACTGCTGGGCGTCCTGGCGGGGGTGCTGGCCAAGGCGACCGGCGGCAGGATGCCCGCCGACCAGGAGACCATCCGCTACACCGGCGTCTACGGCGACGACGCCGGCGGCACACCGTACCTGATGCGGGAGGTCCTGGGCGGGGGTTCCGGCGGCCGGTGGTACGCCGACGGCGAGGACACCATCCACGTCGTCCCCGACTCGCGCAACATCCCGGTCGAGTTCGCCGAGTCCCGCTGGCCGTTCCGGGTCGAACGGCTCGGCCTGGCCCAGGACTCCGGCGGTCCCGGCCTCTACCGCGGCGGTCTCGGATACGACAAGCATCTGCGGATGCTGCGCGACGCCTCGTTCATGTCCATCGCCGACCGCTCGATCCTGTCCTGCTGGGGTGTGAACGGCGGCAGGGCCGGGCGGCCCTTCGTCGTGGAGATCGAAGGCCGGGAGATGGAGGGCCTGGTGGACGACTCGCCGGTCCGCGCGGGCGAGGTCATCCGGGTGCGCACCACCGGAGGCGGCGGCTGGGGCTCGCCGCTGGAGCGCGACCCCGCGCTGGTGGCCGCGGACGTCCGGGACGGCAAGGTCTCGGCCGAGGGAGCCCGTGACGACTACGGCGTCGTCCTGCACGGCTCCCGCGACGACCTCCGGGTCGACGCCGAGGCCACCGCGCTGCGCCGTGCGGAGCTGCGGGCACTCCTGCCGGCCCGCGCGCCCTTCTTCGACCGGGGCCCCGGTTTCCCGTCACTGTCGGGCGGCCTGCCGTACTCCGAGGTGGATTTCGTGTAATGAGCACATCACGCCAGGTGATTGTCGCGGCAGGCATGATCTGGCGTGAATCCCCTTCACTCCGCGTACGTCGACGCGTCGATGCGGGTGTCGTCAAGCCTGTGTCCGATGGCGGCTGTCCCGGTCCCTCCGACGTATGCGGAGGCTTGCCGCACGGTTCCTCGCGGGCTGCTCCTGAGTAGGGGGCGGCACGTTCATCGCACCCGTGTGCGCGCCCTGTCACCTGGAGCCCGCTGAGGTCCGGTCACTGCTCGACGGTCTCGCGCGGGACGCCGAGTGCTTGCTGCAGGACGGTGTGTACGTAGTCGGTGTCCGCGGGAGCGTTGTCGATCAGGATGGCGGTGCAGAGTCCGTCAGAGGCCGCGACGAGGGCGGCCACGGCACTGGGGGAGTCGGTGCAATGCCGGGCGAGTTCTGCGACGTTCTCGCGCCAGCGGCGGGCGATGGGCCGTAGGGCGGGTCGCCGGGCGGCGAGAGTGGACAGTTCGCGTTCGGCCAGGGCGCGGTCGCGCCCAGGACCGGCGGACTCGGCGATGAGCTCGGCGAGGCCGCGCAGTTTGTCGTCGTCGTGGTCGATGATGTGCCGGATGCGCGCGGTATAGGCCTCGGCGACGCTGGTCAGGGCGGCGACGAGCAGGTCGTCGAGAGTGGCGAAGTAGTAGGTGCTCAGGCTGACGGGGATGCCGGCTTCTTTGGCGACGGTGCGATGGGTCACTCCGGCTGCTCCGTCACGCTGGACGACCGTCAAGGTGGCCTCGATGATCTCGGCCCGGCGTTTCCGGCCTCTGGCCTTGCGCCGGTCCGTGGTTGTGTCGTCGCCCATGCCCCCTCCAGGACACCAGGTTAGACGATCATCACGGCTGGGTTTCCCCGATGGGGCGGATGTGCCGGAGCATGAGCAGGCACAACACGGTGGCAGCCGCGATAGCGGCCCCCGCGCTGAGGGAGGCGACGTTCAGCCCGGTGATGAAGGCTTCCTGGGCGCCTCGGATCGTGTCCGGCGAGATCCGGTCGGAGACCGTCATGGCGCTGCCCAGGCTGTCGCTGACATGGCCGGCGATCTCGGACGTCACCTCTGACGGCGCCTGGACCTGGGAACGGTAGACGGCAGTGGTGAGACTGCCGAGCAGTGCGACCCCCACGGCGATGCCGAGTTCCTGCACGGTTTCGGACATCGCCGCCGCCGATCCGGACTTCGCAGCCGGCGCGGCCCCGACGACGATGTCGGTTCCCAGCGCTGCGACGGCTCCGAGGCCGAGGTAGACGAAGGCGAATCCGACCACCACGCTCACCGCGCTGTCGGCGCCGGCCGTGGCGAGAAGTGCGTATCCGATCAGGGAGAGCCCCAGGGTCGCCGCCATGACCGTCCCCGGCCGGATGCGCCTGGCCGCGATCGGGGCGCCGACGGCGGCGGCGAACATGGCCAGCGCCGGTGGCCCCATCCACAAGCCGGCCACAGCCGGTGAGAGCCCCTCGACCAGTTGCAGGAACTGGGTGACCAGGTACATCGTGCCTCCCACCCCGACGAGTCCGATCAGCAGGACCGCCAGGGCGGAGGAGAAGGCGCGGTCGGTGAACAGCGTCATGTCCAGCAGCGGGGAGGCGAGCCGGAGTTGCCTTCGGACGAAGGCGATCCCCGCGGCCGCACCGAGCAGCACGAGGAGCAAGGTCAGCGCGTCGGCCTCGTGTGCGGCGAAGGTCTTCACGGCATAGACCACCGGCAAGATGGCGGCCAGAGACAGGACGACACTGGTGAGATCCAGCCGGCCCTCCCCGGGCGCCGCGTACTCGGGTAGCAGCGCACGCGCGCCGGCCAGGACGATCAGCGCCACCGGCACCGCGACCAGGAAGGCCGCTCCCCACCAGAACCGGTCGACCAAGGCGCCGCCCATCACCGGACCGGCGGCCATGCCGAGGGCGAACATGGTCGCCCAGACGCCGATGGCCACGGCCCGCTGGCGTACGTCGGTGAACATGTTGCTGATCAGCGACAGCGTCGAGGGCATGAGCGTGGCGCCCGCGATGCCGAGCAGCGCTCGAGCCAGGATCAGGAGGCCGGCGTTCGGGGCGAACGCGGCGAGGACCGAGACGGCCGCGAACGCCGCGACCCCGATCGTCAGCAGTCGCCGCCTGCCGATCCGATCTCCCAACGTGCCCATCGTGATGAGGAAGCCGGCGATGAAGAAGCCGTAAGCGTCCATGATCCACAACGTCTCTGCGGCTGTGGGATTCAGCTCGGCGGCCATGCTCGGCAACACCAGGTACAGCACCGTGACGTCGAGTCCCAGCAACATGGTCGGCAGTGCCAGCAGCCCCAGGCCGGACCACTCCCGCACGCCGGCACGCCGGGTTACGGCTTGCGCCATGACACTCTCCTCGGTAGGCGGCAACAATTTGAACGATAGTACAACTTGAACTATCGTTCAAATATGTGCTCGGGCGTCCGCGCCGGCGATCGGGCGGCCAGGAGGAGATGCGCGTGCCAGGGCATCGTGATCATCGACGGCGGCGTCCGTCATCCGTGTCGAACCTGGTCGCGCACCAGGCGCCGCCGGATCCGACCGATGCCGAACAGGTGGCGCCGGAGCGGGAGGCGAGCGTGCCGCCGCTCAGATGACACGGACCCGGTCGGGCTCAGCTGCGGCGGCGGAGGGTGCGGGTGACGGCGAGACCGCCGAGGGCGAGGGCGCCGGTGAGCAGGATGCCGGTCTCGGTCCACTGGAAGCGCCAGAAGCGCTCGGGGGGATGGTGGTAAACGGCTTTGCGGTAACCCTCCTCGATCAGGCATCCGTCCTTCAGCAGCTGGGCGCGTTCGGAGCGGGCGTCCACGCCGGGCGGCGGGGGGCAGACCCCGTCGGGCGGGGTGATGACCTCCTGGCCGGAGGGGGTGACCCAGGCGTCGCGGACCAGGCTTCCGCCACGGTCGTACAGGGCCGTCCAGCCGGTGGTGACGGTCCGTACCGGCTCGGCGTAGGAGTCGCGGGAGAAGAAGACGGCGGGGATGGTCAGAGCGATCAACGCGACGGTCACCGCCATCGCCGCGAGAGTGCGCCGGAAGAGCGTTCCGGCGGCGGCGCCCAGCACGAACGCGAACAGCCACCAGGCGGCCGGGACGACCCCGGTGATCGTGAACGTGCCGGGCTCCAGCGTCTTGTCGCCGACCGCGCCGCGGAACACCGGCAGCCACGCGCCGATCATCGCGGACAGGGCCAGGGCGGCGACCACGACCATGCCGCCGAGGAGGCCGAGCTTGGCCATGAGCCAGCGCCCGGGGGAGACCGACTGGGTCCAGGCCAGCGCGTTGGTCCCGCGCTCGAACTCGGCTGCCAGCAGGGGCGCGCCCCAGAACGCGCCCACCAGCGCGGACCCGACGAGGGGGAGCAGGCCGAAGACCGTGAAGACCGGGTGGTAGTAGTCGTGGTAGATCGCCGAGTTCACGCCCGAGCAGGCGGCGGCCGGGCCCGGGCAGCCGGAGGGGGCGTGTTCGGAGATGTAGGCGGTCGCCCGCAGGCCGGAGACGAGCAGCAACAGGCCCAGGGCGAGCAGCAGGCCGCCGGTGACCAGGATCTGCGTGCGGTGCTGCCGCCAGGTCAGCCAGAGCAAGGGGGAAGTCCTTTCAGGGTGGTGTGTCCCGGTCGTTCCGGGTGATCCCGCGTGACCGGCCGTGTGAGCGGGGTGGTCCCGTGCGGCCGGCCGTACGGGTCGGGTGGTTCCGCGTGACCGGCGGTGCGGGTCGGGTGATCCCGCGTGACCGGCCGTGTGAGCGGGGTGGTTCCGTACGGCCGGCCGTACGGGTCAGCGGGCGGAGGCCAGGGACGGCCGGGGGAGGGCCGCGAGGTCGGGGGCGCGGAGGTAGGCCAGGACCGTCTCCTCCAGGTTCACCGGGCGGGCGGTCCAGCGCGGGTCGAGCGGCGGCGTGGCGTCCCGGACGAGCATGGTGGCCTGCCGCCCGGCCCCACCCCGCGAGACGACCGGCATCCGGGCGGCGAGCGCGTCGGCGGTCTCGGCGGGTCCGGTCAGCAGGCGGTGCCCGGCGACCAGCTCGTCGATGTCGCCGCTGACCTGGATCCGGCCCCCGTTGACCACGACCAGCCAGTCGCAGACCCCCTCCAGCTCGGAGACGACGTGCGAGGAGAGCAGCACGGTCAGCCCCGTCTCCGCCACCGCCTCCATCAGGCCGCGCATCACGTCGTCACGGGCGAGCGGATCGAGGTCGGCCAGCGGCTCGTCCAGCACCAGCAGGTCGGGACGCTTGGCCAGCGCGACGGTCAGCGCCACCTGCGTCCGCTGGCCGCCGGAGAGCCTGCCGACCCTCCGGTCCAGCGGGATGCCCAGATCCGCCAGCCGCCGCCGGGCCGCGGCGCCGTCCCAGCGCGGGTTGAGCTCGCGCCCGAACCTCAGCATCTCCTCCACCCGGAACCCGGCGTAGAGGGGCTTGCTCTGTGCCAGGAACGCGATCCGCTCCATGCTCTCGCGGACCGGCCGGCCGAAGACCCGCACCTCGCCCGTGGCCGGGGCGAGCATGCCCACGGCCAGGTGGAGCAGGGTGGTCTTGCCCGCGCCGTTCGGTCCCACCAGCGCGGCGACCCGCCCGGACGGCACCGCCACCGAACAGTCGCGCAGCGCCCAGGTCCGCCGGTAGCGCATGCCCAGGCCGGTGGCCTCCAACGCCGGCGTCACGCGGTCTCCCCGGGGAAGGGGCGGCCCGGGACCGTGGCGGCCGGCGCTGTCGCGCGCTCCGCCCGGGGGAGGGCGGCGGTCGTCGTGGTCACGCGATCTCCTCTCGGAACATGTCGCCCAGGACCGTGGCGACCAGCGCCCGCATGTCCTCCTGGTCCAGCCCGGCCTGGCGGCCGTTGCGCACCCACTGGACCAGCTCGGCGCGTAGCCGCACGCGGTCGCTCATGGACGTCTCGCCCAGCGACCGCTCCACGAACGTGCCCAGTCCGGGCCGCCCGACGACCAGCCCCTCCCGCTCCAGCTCCCGGTAGGCCTTCAGCACCGTGTTCGGATTGATCGTGAGCTGGGCCACGACCTCCTTGGCCGTCGGCAGCCGATCACCGGGCCGCAGCGCGCCGAGCCGGAGCGCGTGCCGGACCTGATGCACGAGCTGGAGGTATGTCGCCACCCCCGACCCCCGGTCGAGGTGGAATTCGATCACCGCCAACACCCTTTCACTAATGAAGTAGGGAAATGATGAAGGCTGGCGCCGCCGTACGTCAAGCCTTGCCGGTACGGCGCCGGACCTGATCGCCGCCGCCTCGGTCTCCGTGTGGCGGGGCGGAGGTCCTCAACGACGTCGGACACCCGGGAAACGTGACGTTTTAGGCCCTGTTCGCCGCTCCTCCATTGACGGGCGCGCCATCCTGGGGTCTGCTGCGGCTAGATCAAGACGTGGTTCGAGGAGGGAGGCGCATGCGCCTGCGCACGGTGGTGGCGGCTCTCGTACTACTGGCCGCGACGTCGACGACGGCCGCACCCGTCTGGGCCGGCCCCGATTCCGGCGCCGGTCACGCGACCCCGGCCCCGTCGCCTCCGAGCGGCTGCGACCCGATCGCCGGCGCGGAGTGCCTGCTGCCGTTCCCCAACGACTGGTTCACCACGGGCGCGCGCACCCGTACAGGACTGCGGGTGAACCTCTCCGCCGAGGCCATGCCCCGCAACGCGGCGGGCGCCCCGATCGACCCGGCCCAGTGGAACGCGGCCGACGGCTTCTCCCCGGGCTCCATGCTCCTGGCCCACCTACCCGGCGTCGACCTGACCAGGACCGGCGCCGCACCCGTCACCGACATCGGCTGGTCCCTGCGCCGCGACGCCCCCATCGTGATCGTCGACACCAGGACCGGGGAGCGCTGGCCGTACTGGGCGGAACTCGACGCGGGCGCAGCCGACCCCGCCCGGCGGGCGCTCGTCATCCGGCCGGCGAAGAACTTCCAGGAGGGCCACCGCTACGCCGTCGCCCTGCGCGGGCTGAAGAACGCCGCGGGCGAGGACCTGCCGGCCCCGGAGACCTTCATCAGGCTCCTGTCCGGCGAGCTCCCCGCCGGAGACCCGCTCGCCGGACGGCAGCACGCGCTCCACCGGACGCTCGGAGACCTCTCCAGGGCCGGGGTGGACGCCAGAGGACTCCAGCTGGCCTGGGACTTCACCGTGGCCAGCGAGCAGGGCATCGCCGGCCCCGTCCTGACCATGCGCGACCGGGCACTGCGCACGCTCAGGGGCCGCTCGCCGAAGTTCACCGTCACCTCCGTCACCGACCTCGCCCCCGAGCAGGACCCCGACATCGCCCGCGAGGTCAGCGGCGAGATCCTGGTCCCGAACTACCTCGACAAGCCCGGCGGCCCGCCGGGCTCGAACCTCAACCGGGGTCCCGACGGGTTGCCGCGCCCGCTCGGCGACACGGTGAAGGCGCACTACCAGTGCGAGATCCCGCGCTCGGCGTTCAGGCGGCCCGCGCACCCCTCCCTGTACGGCCACGGCCTGCTCGGCAAGGCGACCGAGGTGCGTGCCCGAAACGTGCGGGCGATGGCGGGGGAGCACGGCTTCGTGTTCTGCGCCACCAAGTGGATCGGCATGTCCGACGAGGACGTCCAGCACGTGGCGAGCGTGTTCGGAGACCTCTCCCGGTTCGGCACGGTCACCGACCGGCTCCAGCAGAGCCTGCTGAACTTCGTCCTCCTCGGCCGGGCGATGATCACCCGGGACGGTTTCGCCGGCCACGCGGCCTTCCAGGACGGGCGGGGCAGGTCGCTGATCGACCTGCGGGCCGATCTCGCCTACGACGGCAACAGCCAGGGCGCCATCACGGGCGGCGCGCTGGTCGCCGTCTCTCCCGACGTGCGCAACGCCGTGCTCGGGGTGCCGGGGATGAACTACAGCACGCTGCTCAACCGCAGCGTGGACTTCCAGCCGTTCCAACGGCTGATGGACGGCGCCTACCCCGACAGGCTGACCCAGCAGATCTGCTTCGCGCTGATGCAGATGCTCTGGGACCGCGCGGAGACGGACGGCTACGCCCAGCACCTGACCGACGATCCGCTGGCCGGCTCGCCCCGCCACCGCGTGCTGCTGCACGTCGCCTTCGGCGACCACCAGGTCTCCACGGTGACGGCCGAGGTGGAGGCCCGCACGATCGGGGCCCGGATCCGTCAGCCGGCCCTCGCCGCCGGGCGCGGTCCCGACCTGGCGCCGTACTGGGGGCTCAGGTCCATGCCCCGCAGGCCGTACGCCGGCTCGGCGCTGGTCGTCTGGGACAGCGGCGCCCCCGCGCCCCCGGTGACCAACACCCCGCCGCTCGGCCCGGAGTACGGCCGGGACCCCCACGAGGACCCGCGTCACGACCCCGCCGCCCGCGTGCAGAAGGCCCACTTCCTCCGGGACGGCCTGGTGGTCGACGTCTGCGGCGACGCCCCATGCGCGGCGGATCCGGTGGAACCCTAGGTGAGCCTGACGAACTCGCCCGGGACCGCGGCGCCGTCGAGGAGGAGGTCGGCGCGGGCGCGGGTGCCGTCGGCGGCGAACCACTCCTCCTCGGCGCGTGTCCAGTCCCGCCACTGCGCCGCGTAGGAGGCGCCGTCCCTGGCCAGGGCGCGGGCCAGCCGGAGCTCGCCGGGCGCCTCCACCCAGACGGTGAGGGCGGCCGGGGCCGCGCGCCGGGCGGTGCTGACCCCTTCGAGGATCAGCACCGGCGCGACCGGCACGTCCACCCAGTCGGTGAAGACGCCGCGGACCCAGTCGTAGCGCCGGTATCCGCCCGGCCTCCCCGCCGCCAGCGGGTCGAGCACCTGCTCCTCCACCTGCTTGAACCACGCCACGGGTGGCTCGTCCCACGGGACGGGGAAGTCGTCACTGTGGATCACCTGGGCGCCCAGGGCCGACGCCAGCCGGCCGGCGAAGGTCGTCTTGCCCGACCCGCCCGGACCGTCCACCGCGACGACACGGACCGGTCCGCACGACGGCGGCAGTTCCCGGATCGCGCCGGCGAGTTCCCCGAAGGAGACGATGAGAGCCACCCGTCCATGCTGGCAGCACCCCGGGCACGGAGGCGCGCCGGCCGGGGCCGGAGACGGGAGGCCCCCGTTCGGGAGGATCTCCGTGTGCCGGACCTGGACGCGGAGCGGCGCGGGCCCCCTGGCAGGCCGGCCGACGTCGGGATTGATGCCTTTCCCGCTCCGATTCGACTAGGCTCGGCGACCACCACAGGAGGTTGATCATGCCCGGTGCACTCGGCGACATCGTCGTTCTCGACCTCTCGCGCGCGCTGGCGGGACCACACGCCGCTCAGATGCTCGGCGACCTGGGCGCCCGAGTGATCAAGGTGGAGCATCCCGGCGGGGGCGACGACTCCCGGGGCTGGGGGCCGCCGTTCGTCGGCCCCGACGGCGACATCTCCACCTATTTCCTCGCCGCCAACCGCAACAAACAGTCGATCACCGTGGACCTCAAGTCCGCCGAGGGCAAGGCCCTGATCGAGCGCCTGGTACGGCAGAGCGACGTGCTGATCGAGAACTTCCGCGCCGGAGTCCTCGACCGGCTGGGCTTCCCCGTCGAGTGGCTGCACGAGCTCAACCCGCGCCTGGTCGTCCTGTCGATCACCGGGTTCGGCCACGACGGTCCCGAGGGAGGGCGGCCGGGCTACGACCAGATCGCCCAGGGCGAGGCCGGGCTGATGAGCCTCACCGGGCCGTCCGCCGACGAGCCCTACCGGGTGGGCGCCTCGATCGCCGACCTGCTCGGCGGCATCCACGGCGCCTACGGCGTGGTCGCCGCCCTCTACGAGCGCGAGCGGACCGGCCGGGGCAAGGTCGTGCGGACCTCGCTGCTGGCCGCCGTGACCGGCGTGCACTCCTATCACGGCACGGCCTGGACGGTCGGCGGCCAGGTGCCCAGGGCCAACGGCAACCACCACGCCTCCATCGCCCCCTACGGCGCGTTCCACTGCGCCGACGGCATGATCCAGATCACGGCGGCGAACGACGCGCAGTGGCGGAAGGTGGCCGCCCTGCTGGACATCGATCCCGGGATCCCGAGATACGCGACGAACCGGGAGAGGTTCGCGCACCGGGACGAGCTGATCGCCGACATGGAGCAGGCGCTCGTCAAGCACGACCGCGCCCACTGGCTGGCGGCGCTCGGCGAGATCGGCGTGCCCGCCGGGGCGATCCGGTCCATCGACGAGGTCTACGCCTGGGAGCAGACCCGCTCCCAGGGGTTGCTCGTCGAGGTGGACCACTCCGTGCTCGGCGCCATCGAGCTGCCAGGCCCGCCGCTCCGCTTCGACGGTGAGCCCCCCGTCCGCCACGGCGCCCCGCCCACCCTGGGCCAGCACAACGACGAGATCCTGGCGTGGCTGGAGGAACGTGAACGATGAGAGCGCGTCCCATGCGGATCCCGCCGCGCGGGGGCAGGGGATGAGCCTCACCCGGCCCGACGCCCGCACGCTGATCGGCACCGTCCTCGATCCGGGGACGTGGCGGTCGTGGGACGAGACGCCCGCCGATCCGGCCGCGCCGGGGTCGGACTACGCCGAGGAACTGGCCAGAGCCCGGGCCAGGACCGGATACGACGAATCGGTGATCTCCGGGGAGGGCCTGCTCGGCGGGCGCCGGGTCGCGGTCGTCGTCTGCGAGTTCTCCTTCCTTGCCGGGTCGATCGGGGTGGCCGCCGCCGAGCGGTTGACCGCCGCGATCGAGCGGGCCACGGCCGAGGGGCTCCCGCTGCTGGCCGCCCCGGCCTCCGGGGGCACCCGGATGCAGGAGGGCGCGCTGGCCTTCGCCCAGATGGTGAAGATCACCGCCGCGGTGGTCGCGCACCGCGCCGCCGGCCTGCCGTACGTCGTCTATCTCCGCCATCCCACCACCGGCGGGGTCTTCGCCTCCTGGGGCTCGCTGGGGCACGTCACCGCCGCCGAGCCGGGCGCGCTGATCGGATTCCTCGGGCCGAGGGTGTTCGAGTCGCTGCACGGCTACCCCTTCCCGGAGGGCGTGCAGGTCTCCGAGAACCTCTTCGCCCACGGCCTGGTCGACGCGGTCGTCTCCGCCGAGGACGCGCGGCGCATCGCGATCCGGGTGCTCGCCGTCCTGTGCGCTCCGCGCGAGGGGCTGGAGAGCGGGCCCGAGCCGGACGAGCGCGTCCAGCCGATCGAGGCGTGGGACGCGATCAGCCGCTCACGCCGGGACGACCGCCCCGGCGTGCGGGCGCTGCTCAAGCTCGGCGCCTCCGACGTCACCCCGCTCAACGGCACCGGCGAGGGCGAGAACGACCCCGGCATGCTCCTCGCCCTGGCCCGCTTCGGCGCGGCTCCCGCCGTCGTGCTCGGCCAGGACCGCAGCCGGCAGCGCGTCGTGGCCCCGCTGGGCCCGGCCGGTCTCCGGGTCGCGCGGCGGGGCATGCGTCTGGCCTCCGAGCTGGGCCTGCCGCTGGTCACCGTGATCGACACCTCCGGGGCCGCCCTGTCCAAGGCGGCCGAGGAGGGGGGCCTGGCCGCGGAGATCGCCCGGTCCCTGGCCGACCTGGTGGTGCTCGACGCCCCGACCGTCTGCCTGCTGCTCGGCGAGGGGGCCGGCGGCGCGGCGCTGGCGCTGCTCCCCGCCGACCGGGTGCTCTGCGCCCAGCACGGCTGGCTGTCCCCGCTGCCGCCGGAGGGCGCCTCGGCGCTGCTGTACCGGAGCGTGGACTTCGCCCCGGAGATCGCCGCCGCGCAGGGCGTGAAATCCACCGACCTGCGGCGCGACGGCGTCGTGGACCGGATCATCCCGGAGCTGCCCGACGCCGCCTACGAGCCGGAGGCCTTCTGCCGCCGGGTGGCCGGCGCTCTCGAATACGAGATCGCCGGCCTGCTGAGGCGGGCCCCCGCGGACCGTCTCGCCACCCGCCTGGCCCGCTACCGGCGGCTCGGCGTCTAGAGCCCGTCCTGTGAGTCTCCGGCCGGGGCGTCAGGCTCGGTCGCCGATGCGCCGATGCGCCCATGGTGACCTCCCCCGATGGTCACAGCCGTCGGGAGCCCGACCCGGGCCCGACCGGCTGAGAACGTGTCACCGGCCCGAGACGACGGCCCGGCCGGCGGCGAAGGGCGCCTGTCGCTCATCCCCGGGGGTATTGACGTGTCACGCTCAAATGATTACGGTCTGGACCAAAATCAAGCAGTATTGAACATCCTGGAGGTGCGGCCGTGCCGCGGACCTGTCTGGCGCTGCTCATGGTCCTGACCGCCTTGTCGATACCGGCCTTGTCGACACCGGCCGCCGCGCAGGCGACGGCCGCGCCGAACTGCGACACCCCGGCCGTCACCACGTACGGCCCGGCCTCCGTCACCGGCGCGATCGTCGGCGCCACCGTCCACGAGGGCCACGCCTACGTGGTCTCCCGCGGACCGAAGCCGCCGGTAGTGGCCGAGATCGACCTGGCCACCCGCAAGGTGACACGCACCGCCACCCTGCCGGACGGCCCCGCGGCAGGCGAGCCGGAAGGCGGCTGGGCCACCGCCGTCGCCGACGGCAAGCTGTACATCGGCACCTACCCCGTACCCGACCTCTACAGCTACGACCTGGCCACGGGCCAGGTGGCGCACCTGCACTCCTTCGGCGCGAACGGCGGCTTCGTCTGGAGCATGGCCGCCGCACCGGACGGCACCCTCTACCTCGGCACCTCCTCCGACGGCAGGCTCTGGGAGTACGTCCCCTCGACCGGCGCGATCCGCAGGTACGGCGTGCTGGTCCAGGGTGAGCACTACGTCAGAGCGGTCGCCGCCGACGAGACCACGGCCTACGTCGGCCTGCTGGAGAAGGCCAAGCTGATGGCCGTCGACCGGGTCAGCGGCGCGGTCAGGGAACTGGCCCAGGGGCCCGCGGCCGTGGGCACGGTCTCGCTCTACGGCGATCGGGTGCTGGCGGCGAGCGGGAGCACGCTGATCGACGTGCGCAAGGACGGCACGGACCGGCGGCAGTTCGAGGCCGGAGTGGGCATCATCGACGCGTTCGAGGTGGCCCCTGACGGCACGGTCTACCTCACCTCACGCCCCGACGGCGCCGTCTACAGCTACCGCACCGGCCAGGACGCGGTGACCAAGGTCGCCGCCCCGCCCTCGCCGGGCGAGGAGACCCGGGCGCTGAAGCTGGCCGGGCAGCAGCTCATCGGCTTCGCCGGCAGCGGCGGCATGTGGTGGCTGGACCTGCCGAGCCGGACCTCCGAGTTCGTCGACCTCATCGAAGCCGGCTTCCCGGCCGGCGCCGAGCGTACCCAGAGCATGCTGCTGGTGCCGAACCGGGCCCTCTACATCGGCGGCCACTTCGCCGTGGAAGTGCGCGACCTGCGGACCGGGAAGCAGCGCAGAATCCGCGTGGTGGGCGAGCCGAAGGCCATGGTGCGGCGGGGCGACAAGATCTACGCCGCGCTGTATCCGAGCGGCCAGATCATCTCCATCGACGTGCACACCGACGCAGTGCGCGGCTTCGGTCACATCGGGCACGACCAGTCGCGGCCGTGGGACATCGAGCACGACCCCGTCACCGACACCATCCTGGTGGCCTCCGCGCCGACCGGCGCGAAGCTGAAGGGCGCTCTGACGGTGCTCGACCCCGACACGGGGAAGATGGACGTCTACCCGGACGTCATCCCCGACCAGAGCCTGATGAGCCTGAGCGTCGACTCCAAGCGCGGCGTCGTCTACCTCGGTGGCGACGTGCTCGGCGGAGGCGGCACGCCGCCGACCAAGACGACGGCCTCGATCGCCGCCTTCGACCTCAAGCAGCGCAAGGTGGTGTGGCAGATCGACCCGCTGCCGAACCACCGCACCTTCCAGGACCTCAAGGTGCACAACGGGCTGCTGTACGCGGTCTACAAGCGCGTGCTGGGCGCCTGGATCGCCCTCGACCCCGCCACCGGCACCGTCAAGCACCAGGGCCTGCTGTCGGGACACGGCGAACTGCAGGTCCACAGGGGCCGGGTGTTCACCTCCACCTACTTCGGCGGCGGCAACGCCTACGAACTCGGATCGGAGGCCAAGCTGCTGGCGACCGGGCTGGGCGACGAGTGGCACACCAATCCGCAGCTGCAGTTCGAACCCGGCTCGTTCGACGCGTGGACGATCGTCGGCCGGGATCTGGCGAAGGTACGGCTCGACCCGCGCTGCCCGCCCGTGCAGATCCCGGCACCGCAGAGCTAGTTCGGGGTGCGGCTCACATGCGAGAGAAAGGGCCGGTGACGCCGGTCACGTCCACGGATGTGGTGTACGGATTCCGCCGGTGAACGGGCGGCGGCAGCGGGCACCCGTTCGCCTCCGCTCCGCCCCGGGAGGCGTCCATCTGCGCGGTGCCGGCGTCCGCCAGCGGCCACTGCATCCTGGTGATCTCCAGAATCAGGAGGCCGATTGCCTGCCGACAGGAGCCGTCCGGTGCTGCCCCACCGGCGGCGCGTCGGTCGCGGGAACGGGGAGCGTCACCTCCACTGTGGTGCCCGCCCCGGGCTCGCCGTTGATGAGGCAGATTCCGCCCAGCTCCGCAGTGCGCTCGCGCATGGAGCTCAGGCCGACGCCCAGGCGGCGCTCCGGCGGCAGGCCCACGCCGTCGTCGGCGATCAGCAGGCGCAGCGCCTCGGGCTCGCGGCGCAGCTCGACACGGACGCGAGTGGCACGCGCGTGCCGCCGGACGTTGGTCAGCGCCTCCTGCGTGATCCGGTAGACGGCCACCTCGACGGCGGCGGACAGGCCGGCCAGGTCGCCCTCGGCGCTCACCTCCGTGGCGGGGCCTCCGGGGTGGGCCGGCCCGGCCAGCGCCTGTACGGCGGCGGCAAGGCCCAGATCGTCCAGGACGGGCGGGCGCAGGCCGTAGACGAGCTGCCGGATGTCACCCGTGACCGCGTCCATGCCGGAACGCAACTCGCGCAGCAGCCCGTCCGCCGCCTCCGGGGAGGTCTTCAGGCTGAGGCGGGCCATGTTGACGGTCATGGCCATCCCGCTGAGCGTCTGGCCCAGGCCGTCGTGCAGGTCGCGGCGGAGCCTCCGCCGCTCCTCCTCCCGGGCGGTCAGAATGCGCTCCCGGGAGCGCTGCAGGTCGGCCGACATCCGCAGCGCGTGCGCCACGTCGGCCGCGTACGGGACCAGCGTGGCCAGCACCCGCTCGTCGTGTGCGGCGGGGAAGCGGCGCGGGGTGGGCGGGCCGACCAGCAGCCGCCCCACCCGCTCGCTGTGCCAGACCAGCGGCACCTCGCGTGGGGAGTCGCCGACCTGCCCGCTGACCGTGCTCGCCACGCTGACCTGGTGGCCCGGCTCGCCGCCGGTCACCTCCACCGCGACCCCCTGTACCGCCAGGCCCTCGCGCAGCACGCCGATCACCGACGCCAGCGCCTGCGCCGGATCTCCCCGGCGCACCTCCTGGACCAGCCGCTCGGCGAGCACGCGTGGGTCGCCGACCGGGCCGTAGAGCAGGCGGTCGATGACCCGTTGCAGCATCCGGCGCAGCGGCTGGAAGAACGCGCCCGTGAACAGGGCGGCGGCGAGCCCGGCGATCTGGTCGAACCCCGAGACCATCAGGCTCGACAGCGCGGCCACACCGAAGTAGACCCCGCCGACCACGGCCAGCAGCCCCGCGGCGACGAAGGTCCGGCTGATGATGGTGTCGATGCCGTACAGCCGGTAGCGCATCACCGAGAACACCATCGCGACGGGGATGAGCGCCGCCCAGAGGATCGACAGCCAGTACAGCTCCGGCGCGACCACGCCCACGAGCATGAACACGATGTACGCGGCGAACGCCGACAGCGGCCAGCCGATCTGCCGCCTGCCCACCGGGCCCGCCCGGCGGAAACGCGGCAGCAGGGACAGCGCCGCCAGCGGGATCGCCACCAAGATCCCCGTCCAGATCAGCACCGCTATCGCCGAGTCGTACGGCGCCAGAGCGGGGATCTGCAGCGGGTTGGGGATGACGGCCGGAAACAGGGAGTCCTCGAGCGGCGGGTCCGGCCGCACGGACTTGCGCGCGACCTCGGCGCCGACGGACACCACACCCAGCAGTACCACCGCCCGCCAGCGCCGCGAGGGCAACCTGCCGTCCGGGGAGTACAGCGGCAGCAGTATCTCCAGCGCGAGCGTGCACGTTGCCCAGCCCAGCAGCGCCGGGAATCTCAGAAGCCCCGCCGGCGCGAGATCCCCACGTTCCGCGGACGCCAGAGCCGTCGCCTGGCAGAAGTCGTAGACGGCGCCGCCGATCCCGCCCACGCACATCAGCCACGCCAGCTTGAGCCGGGGCCGATGCGCGATGAGGAACGCGCCGACCGCGGGAAAGGTCACCCCCGCCGCCGTCAGCGGCGTGACCGTCACCGGCAGCCGCCACTCCTCCGGAAGCCCCGCGAAGATCAGCATGGCCGCGCCCACGAGCACCGGGGACACCACGGCCAGGACGACGGCGACCGCCCGGGCTGCCCACGCCATCCCGTCCCCGCTTTCCGGCTCCCGTCCCTGCCTGACCCTAGCGTGCCCGCGGAATGGCATAAAGGCCGCGATTTACCGCCATCGTGGCAGGGCCGTTACCAACGGGGAACTCGGGAGCGGGACATCCGGGTGAACGCCTCCCGCCGGTCGACGGGCGGTGAGGCGGCCGTGGGAGCGCCGGCGTGCCCCGGCATGGCAGGACACGCCGAGGCAGGCCCCCGCGGACCGCCTCACCACCCGCCTGGCCCGCTACCGGCGGCTCGGGGTGGGCTGACTCAGCGGGTCTGACCCGGGGCGGGCTGAGACGGACCGGGCGGAGAGGCCTGCCATGCCGGCTGACGGCCGGCCCTGTCCTCACGCCATGTCTCGASCCCCGCCGCGTCGTAGCCGACGATCTGGTAGCCCTCGGCGCGAGGGTCGCCGGAGGGGCGGCCCGGTGAGGCGCCGGAGGGCGGATAGGTGCCGGAGAACAGCACGGCGGCGCCTCCCCATGGGTCGGGGACTGTGTCGGCGCTGGTCGACGTGCCGTCCTTGAAGACCACGGAGACGCGGGCGGTGCCGGGGCGGGAGATGCCGAACCAGAAGCCGTGGCGGATCTGCAACTCCACCGGGAGTTTCTTCCCCGCCACGTCGGTCAGCAACAGGCGGGACTCCAGGAGGTTCAGTCCCACCTCCTCGTCACCGTGTGACCAGACCACGGTGCGGTCCGGTTCGGCGTAGAGGCGGGCGGTCAGCCCCCCGGGCATGTCCTGGCCGGGTCCGATGGGTTCGGCGGCGTGCGTGTCCTCTGGAAAGACCTCCAGTTTCACCCGTTGCACGACCTTTCCGCGGACGTCGGAGAACTCGAAACGGATCACCCCCGCCTTCGACGGGAAGGCGACGGTCCATACCGCGAGCGGTGCGCCCTCAGGCTGGTGAACCGTGCCGGGTATCCTCGCGCCGTCCTTGGTCACGGCCTCGACCTTCGCGACCCCGTCGCGGGCCGCGCCGTAGCTCAGCGCGATCCGGGGACGCGGCCAGTTCGAAGCGGTTCCACCTTCGTACCAGGCCTGTGCGCCGGACGATCGGGGCACGGACTCCTGGCCGCAGCCGCCCATGCCCCCGCCGTACAGGTCCTGGGTGACCTGGCAGAAGGCGTGGAAGGTGCTGCCGTCCGCGGCCGTCTTCTCGGTGAACCACACCCGCGTCTGCCGTTCCTCGGGCACGTCGTCGATCGTCACGGGCTCGCCGACCGGCGGGTTCTTGACCGAGACCTGCTCGTAGATGTCGCGGGGCCCGTCGACGACGCCGGTGGCGACACCGTCTCCGCCGCTGCCACCGAGGTTCACGGCCAGCACGATCGCGGCCGCCGCGGCGGCGACGGGGACCAGGGCGATCCAGTGGTGCCGCCGTATCCGGCGGCCGCGGGCCTGGACTCTCGGGTAGGCGTCGGGAGCCGCGGTGTAGGTGCCGGCGCGGGCGTCGAGCGCGGCGCGCAGGCGCTCTTCGAGGTCGTTCACGATTCCTCCCGGAGGGCCTTGCCGAGGGCGGACAGGCCCCGGCTCGTGTGCGTCTTGACGGAGCCGGGGGAGACGCCCATCGCGTCGGCGATCTCCCGTTCGGACAGGTCCAGCCAGTAGCGCAGGACCAGGGCCTCGCGCTGGCGGCGGGGGAGGCGGTCGACGGCGGACAGCAGCTCCCGGTACTTCTCGGCGACGATGACCACGTGCTCGCTGCTGTGCGCGGCCGGTGGGAGGGCGAGCGGGCGCAGCCGTACCAGCCGCAGATGGCGCAGCCGGTTACGGGTCAGGTTGCACACGGTGGACCGCACGTAGGCGAGGGCCGCCCCGGCGTCGCGCAGCCGCGCCCACCGTGCGTGGAGGCGGGCGAACGCCTCCTGGGCTATGTCCTCCGGGTCGTCGGCGCCGAGCAGTCCGGCCAGCCGCACCATCGACAGATGGTGCGCCGCGAACAGCTCGGCGAACGAGGGAGGTGTGGAGACGGAAAGGTCGATCACACTGTCGAGACACCTGCGGGGCCCGCCGGTTGACAGGACCCGCCGGTCCGTCCGCCCTAGGGCTCCGACCGCGAGGGGCTCACGGGGATCGGCAGGCGCTCGATCCGGAGGGAGAACACCTCGTCACGGGGGACGACGACCTCGTAGGCGCCGTGGTCGACCATCCAGTAGCCCAGCGCCTCGGCTTTCATGCCGCTGTGCCCGGTGTAGGCGATGTGCAGGCTCTCCTCGCCGTTCTCCTCCGAGACGTCGAGGATGAGGCACGGCTCGCCGCCGAACGAGCCGACCGTGCGGACCAGCACCAGCCAGTCGAGCTCCTCACGGGCGACCACCGTCCGCCAGTAGCCGGAGGCGGCCTCGAAGCCCTCCTGGGCCTCCTCGTTGAACAGCACGACCTCGTCGCCGCCGGGGCCGAGCGCGGCCGCGTAGGTCCGCTCGGCGTAGTGGGCGACGAAGCCGGAGGCCACCGGCTCGATCTCGGGGCTCATGAGGCCGGCCTCCAGCTCAGTCCGTCGTAGAGGCCGAAGAGGCGTTCCTCGTCGGCGGTCACGTGGATGATCTCCGCTCCCGCCGGGATCGGCATCGGAGTGGTGTGGAACTGCGGTACGACATGCTCGCGCGAGGTCGTGAAGCCGTTCCCGGCGAACGGCGGTGAATCGTTCCAGTCACCGCCCATGTGCGGGCCGTACGGCACGACGTAGCTGTCCATGTCGCGGGCGAACCAGCGCATGAGATAGATCTCCGGGACCGTGGCCGTCAGCTCCGAGCCGTCGAAGCCCAGGTCGAGCCCGGCGAAGAGCTCGGCGGGGGTCGTCAGCCGGGCACAGTCCTGCACCCGGTAGACATATCCGGAGATCACCGTCCGCCTGCCGGCCAGATAGGGCACGAGCAGCCGGGGCGGAATGACCTTCTGCATCTGCGTTCTACGCCCAGGTGGCTCACTCACGGTCGCATTTTACGATCTGCCGAGAGGCAGTCGCCGGTGTTCCAGGCACGGTAGGGCATTCCGGGTGGCAATCGTGATCTGCGGGTCCAGCTCACAGGTCTGCACGGCGGGCGCGGGACCCAGGTCGGAGCGGACCACGCCCATCGGATCGACCAGCATGCTCCGGCCGATCCCGAAGCCGTCGCGGGCCTCCGGGTTCGGCGCCTGACCCACCGCGGCGACCCAGGTGGTGTTCTCTATCGCGCGGGCCCGGACAAGGGTGACCCAGTGCTCCTCCTTCATCGGGCCCGATCCCCACGCGGCGATCACCGCGAACAGGTCGGCCCCCTGGTCGACCAGGGCCCGGGTCAGCTCCGGGAACCGGATGTCGTAGCAGGTGACCAGGCCGATCCGGAGCCCGGCCAGCTCCACCACGACCGGGGCGCCGCCCGGCGCGACCAGCTCGGACTCGCGGGCGCCGAAGGAGTCGAACAGGTGGATCTTCCGGTAGGCGGCCTCGATCCCGCCTCCGGGGCCGATGGCCACCGCGGTGTTGTGGACCCGGCCCTCTCCCGGCTCGAACACTCCGGCGATCACGGCCAGGCCGTGGGCCTTGGCGGATTCGGCCAGGCCGGTGACGAAGGGACCGTCCAGCGGCTCGGCCAGGTCGGTGATCCGCCTGCCGTACCGGGTGAGCGTGGCCTCGGGGAAGATCGCCAGGTCGGCGCCGTCGGCGGCGGCCCGCTCCAGCGCCTCGCGGGCGCTGCGCAGGTTGGCGTCGGGCTCCTCGGAGACCGGTATCTGGCACAGGGCGATGCGTGTCACGCGTTCGACCCTATCCGGCGGTTCGGCACCGGCTCCATCCATGTCAGGCGGCGCCACACCCATTCCAGCGGGCCGTACCTGAACCTGGCCAGCCACATCCGGCTGAGGACGACCTGGAGCGCCAGCACGCCGGCGGCCAGCAGCACCCCGGTGATCCGGGTCGGGTCCGCGGTGAGCAGCGGCAGCGCCAGCAGGATGACCGCGGTGCTGGCCAGGTAGTTCGTCAGCGCCATCCGGCCGAGCGGGGCCAGGACCGCCAGCAGCGCGCCGCGTGGCCGGGACCGCAGGAGCAGCAGCAGCCCGGTGCAGTAGGCCGCCGCGGCGGCCAGCCCGGCGGCCGGGTAGGTGCCCCGGTAGAAGAGGCCGGAGTCGTCGAGGGTGCGGATCCACAGGTAGCCGAGCCCCACCGCGAGCGCGGCGGTGACCGCGAAGAAGGGGGGCAGCAGCCACTCGGGCGGCGGATACTCCATCACGGCCATGCCCAGCAGGAACAGTCCCGGGATGAGCTTCATCCCGCCTCCCTCGTGCATCGCCCAGGCGGTGACGGCCAGCCCCAGCACCGGCACCGCCGGCCGGGGGAGGAAGGAGGCGGGCAGCAGGACCAGCGCCCCGAAGATCGCGTACGGCAGGAGCACCTCGCCCGGGTTCACGAGCTGGTGGACCAGGCCGAAGCACGCCAGCACCGCGAGCCTGCGCAGCAGCACCACCCGGGGGTGGTCCGTCCGCGCGTCCGCGGACCGCAGGAACAGGACGAAGCTCAGGCCGAACAGGAACGAGAAGATCGGATAGAACCTGCTCTGCAGGAGGTTGTCGACCGCCCAGTCGACCGCGTTCCGGCCCGGGGCGTCGAGCTGCTCGCGGGTGTGCTGCCAGGTGTTGACCAGCATGATCCCGCACACCGCGAAGCCGCGGAGCGCGTCCAGCTCATGAAGCCTTCGGGTCACAGGGAATAGACGTACCACCCCACAACGCACCACGTACATCCAACCCTGCCAAAAGGTGGGTTTCCGGGGCGGCCGATCGGGTTCGGGCTGGAGTGCCGGCCGACCGGCGCGACGGTCGGCGTCACGCTCAACATGTCGCCGAGCGTGCCCGCGGGCCCGTCGGACGAGGACGCGGCAGCCGCCCGCCGGATGGACCTGATGGTCAACCGGCAGTTCACCGAGCCGCTGCTCGGCGCCGCCCGAGGGCGCCGGGGGCGTACCGGGGGCGATCGGCGTCGATCGCCGGACGGTGTGCCGGTTACCCTGGGGCACGTGAGCGATCCTCTGGTGGCGCGGATGCGCGAGTTCGGCACAACGATCTTCGCTGAGATGTCGGCGCTCGCCGTACGGACCGGCTCGATCAACCTGGGGCAGGGCTTCCCCGACACCGACGGGCCCGCGGCGATGCTGGAGCGGGCGGTGACGGCGATCCGCGACGGCTTCAACCAGTATCCCCCCGGCCCCGGCGTCCCCGAGCTGCGCCAGGCCGTCTCCGAGCACCGCAAGGACCACTACGGCCTGGTCTACGACCCCGACGGCGAGGTCCTCGTCACGGTCGGAGCCACCGAGGCCGTCGCGGCCGCGATCCTGGCGCTGTGCGGTCCCGGCGACGAGGTGATCGCCTTCGAGCCGTACTACGACTCCTACGCCGCCTCCGTCGCCCTGGCCGGTGCCGTGCTCCGGCCCGTCACCCTGCGCCCGGTCGAGGGCCGCTTCACCTTCGACCCGATGGAGCTGCGCGCCGCCGTCGGCCCGCGCACCCGGGCGATCCTGGTCAACTCCCCGCACAACCCCACCGGCACGGTCTTCACCCGTGCCGAGCTGGAGGAGATCGCCCTCCTGTGCCAGGAGCACGGCCTGATCGCCCTCACCGACGAGGTCTACGAGCACCTCACCTTCGACGGCGTCGAGCACATCCCCCTGGCCACCCTCCCCGGCATGCGCGACCGCACCGTGATGATCTCCTCGGCGGGCAAGACCTTCTCGGTGACCGGCTGGAAGACCGGCTGGGTCTGCGCCCCGCCCGAGCTCGTCCGCGCCGTCCAGACCGTCAAGCAGTTCCTCACCTTCACCGCCGCCGCGCCCTGGCAGCTCGCCGTCGCCTACGGCCTGCGCCACGAGCTCGGCTGGGTCTCCTCGCTCCGGGCCGACCTGCAGGCCAAGCGCGACCGCCTGACGGCCGGGCTCTCCGCGGCGGGCTTCGACGTCTACCGCCCGGCCGGCACCTACTTCGTCCAGACCGACATCCGCCCGCTCGGCTTCACCGACGGTCTCGCCCTCACCCGCGAGCTGCCCTCCCTGGCAGGTGTGGTCGCCATCCCCACCCAGGTCTTCTACGCCCATCCCGAGCGCGGCAGTCACTTCGTCCGCTTCGCCTTCTGCAAGAAGGACGAGGTCATCGACGAGGCCGTGAGCCGCCTGACCAGGCTCGGTCAGGCGGGCGCCGCCCCCGCCTGACCGGGTGCCCCGGACCTCCTCGCGCCTGCCCGCGCACGAGGTCAGGGGCGGCCCTCGCGGCTCCACGATCGCGATCTCCCCGGAGCATCGCCCGGCCGCCGTCCCCGTGTGATCACGAGGTGACCCGGACCGGGAGGCGTTTGGCACGGATCGCGCCGCGGACGGCCTTGGCGAGCTGGGCGTATTCGGGGGCTCGGGCGGAGCTCGCGCGGTAGGCCAGGCCGATGGTGCGGCCGGGGGTCGGGGACTGGAAGCGGCGCAGCGCCAGCCGTACCCGCTTGCCCGTCTCCACCGGCACGGCCGACTCCGGGAGCAGGGTCACGCCGAGGCCGCCGGCGACGAGCTGGACCAGGGTGGGGAGGCTGGTGGCGTAGGTGGCCGCGGTGGCGCGGGCGCCGACCTCGCGGCAGACGTCGATGGCCTGCTCGCGCAGGCAGTGCCCCTGGTTGAGCAGCACGATGTCCAGCCCCTTGAGCACGTCCCGGTCCAGCGGCCCGTCCCCCTCCGCCAGGGGGTGGTCGGAGGGGAAGGCGAGCAGGAAGTCCTCGTCGTAGAGGGGCTCCTCGACCAGGCCGGCCGCCTCCGTCGGCAGCGCCAGCAGCACCAGGTCGAGGCGACCGTCGCGCACCTCCTCCAGGATGGTCTCGGTCTTGGCCTCGTGCACGGTCAGCTTGAGCCGCGGGAACCGTCGCGCGAACATCGGCAGCAGCGCGGGAAGCACGTAGGGGGCCACTGTGGGGATCACCCCCAGGTGTGCCGGGCCGTGGAAGGGCTCCCGGCTGTGGGCCACCTCGCCCATCAGGCCCTCGACCGCCTTGAGCACCCGCGCGGCGTGCACCGCCACCCGGTCGCCCGCCGGGGTGAGCAGGACCTTCCTGGTGGTCCGTTCCAGTAACTGAGTGTGCAAAGTCTCCTCCAGAGCCGACACCGCACTCGACAAAGCGGGCTGGCTCATCCGGAGCGAGACGGCGGCCTCCCTGAAGTGGAGGTGATCGGCGACCGCGAGGAATGCCCGCAGCTGGGCCAGGGTGGGCGTGGGCTCATTGATAGGAAACACCTCTCAGATTGCTCCGACTGCTCGATTTCTCTGATCAATGCTAGATGCGGCAGGGTAGGACCCGACAACGACGTCCTCTTCAAAGGAGATCCGGACTTGCTCACCGTCGGTGACCACTTCCCTGAGTTCGAGCTGACCGCCTGCGTCTCCCTGGACGCGGACAGCGCATTCGCCGAGATCACCCACAAGTCCTACGAGGGCAAGTGGAAGGTCTACTTCGCGTGGCCGAAGGACTTCACCTTCGTCTGCCCGACCGAGATCGCCGAGTTCGGCCGTCTGGAGGGCGAGTTCGCCGACCGCGATGCTCAGGTCCTCGGTTTCTCCGTCGACTCGGAGTACGTCCACCACGCCTGGCGTAAGGACCACCCGGACCTGCGTGACCTGCCCTTCCCGATGATGTCGGACATCAAGCGCGAGCTCTGCGCCGAGCTGGGCATCCTCGGCGCCGACGGTGTCGCCCAGCGCGCCACCTTCATCGTGGACCCCAACAACGAGATCCAGTTCGTCATGGTGACCGCGGGCTCCGTCGGCCGCAACGTCAAGGAGGTCCTCCGGGTCCTCGACGCGCTCCAGTCGGACGAGCTCTGCCCGTGTAACTGGAACAAGGGGGAGACGGGCCTCGACGCGCAGAAGCTGATGGCCGGCGCCTGATGTCGATCGACAACCTCAAGGGTTCCCTCCCAGGCTTCGCGAAGGACATCAAGCTCAACCTGGGCTCGCTGGTCACCACCTCCTCGCTGAGCGAGCAGCAGCTCTGGGGGACGCTGCTCGCCTGCGCGGTGGCGACCAGGTCCTCGCGGGTGATCGCCGAGGTCGCCGCCGAGGCCGTCGGCAACCTCTCGGATGAGGCGTTCACGGCAGCCAAGGGCGCGGCCGCGATCATGGCGATGAACAACGTCTACTACCGGTCCGTGCACCTCATCGGTGACGAGACGTACGCGACCATGCCCGCCAAGCTCCGAATGACGATCATCGGCAACCCCGGTGTCGACAAGATCGACTTCGAGCTCTGGTCGCTCGCGGTCTCCGCGATCGGCGGCTGCGGCCGCTGCCTGGAGTCGCACGAGCGGGTGCTGCGCCAGTCGGGCATGCCGCGCGAGCAGATCCAGGAAGCCGTCAGGATCGCGGCGGTCGTCAACGCCACCGCCGCCGTTCTGGAGTCAGAGGCCGCGCTGACCACGGTCTGATCTTCCGGCCACACGCGGGGCGGGCGCTCTCCGGAGTGTCCGCCCCGTACGCCGCTCCGGGCCTGGCCCGGCGGTCCCGCCGGGCGGCGGCGTCCTCGGCTCTTTCCTTCCAGGCCGTCCGTGGCTTCCTTCCGGACTGTCCGTGGCTTCCTTCCAGACCGTCCGTGGCCTCCTCCGGACCGTCCGTGGCCTCCTCCGGACCGTCCGTGGCCTCCTCCGGACCGTCCGTGGCCGATGATCTGCGTCGTGGCGGAGGCAGGCCGGCGCCGCCGTCCCGTCCGGAGTTCCGGTGGGCGTTCTGTCCGTGCTGAACGGTGTGGACGGCCGGCTGATCATGTGAGGATGTGCGGCATGCGATCCTTTCGTTTCACCGCCTCCGCGGCCGAGGGTGTCGTCGACGCCAAAGAGCTGGCCGACACCGCCCGCCGTGCCGAATCGATCGGTTACAGCGCACTGGTGCTCCAGGATCATCTTCTTCCCCAGCACGCTCCGATCCCGCTGCTGGCCACCATCGCCGCGGTGACCGAGCGGATCCGTATCGGCACTTACGTGCTCAACGCCGACCTGCGTCACCCGGCTGTGTTCGCCCAGGACCTGGCCAGCCTCGACCTGCTCTCCGGAGGCCGGTTGGAGATCGGCCTCGGCGCGGGCTGGAACCGGCCGGAGTATGACGCGATCGGCCTGCCGTTCCAGCCCGTCGGGGCCAGGGTGAGGCGGCTGCGCGAGGTGATCGCCGTGCTCAAGGGCTGTTTCGGCGACGGCCCGTTCTCGTTCGCGGGCGAGCACTTCACGATCAACGAGCATGACGGGCATCCCAAGCCGGCGCAGCGGCCGCATCCCCCGCTGTTCGTCGGCGGGGGCGGCAGGCGGCTTCTCACGCTGGCCGCGGAGCAGGCCGACATCGTCGGACTGGGACCACGGCTGCTACCCACTGTCCAGGGAAAACCCGAGCTGGACCCGCGCAGCATCACCGCCGACGCCACGGCCGAGAAGATCGGCTGGATTCGCGAGGCGGCCGGTGACAGGTTCGACCAGCTGGAGATCAACACGTACTCCGTCGGCGGATCCGTGACGGTTACCGACAACGCCCGCGCCGAGGCCGACCGGCGCGCCGATCAACTGCGTCGGCTCACCGGCGTGGAGATGAGCGCCGACGAGATCCTGGACTCGCCGAACATGTTCATCGGGTCGATCGACGGACTGACCCAGAAGTTCATCGAGTTGCGCGAGCGGTTCGGGATCAGCTCGATCATGGTCGGTTCCGTCGACGCGTTGGCGCCGGTCGTCGAGCGCCTGGCGGGCCGGTAGCCCGGCCGTTCATGAAGGTGCCCGGGACCGGCGGAGAGGGCCGGGCCCGGGCACTGCGGAGATGGTCCTATTCGGCCGGGACCGGGGGAGCGGTCGGGTCGGCGGGGGTGGCGG
>NZ_NGFP01000219.1 GCF_002149035.1 Streptosporangium minutum | reverse complement strand
GTAGCGTCGCCGGCCGCCGAACGGCGCGGATCGTCTGTCCAGGTGAGCGGCCGGTCCCAGTGGCGGGCAGGAGCCCGGGTCACGCGAAGGCGTCCAGGGACCGGAGGAACTCGCGCACGGCCTCGGCGAAGCCCTCGGGGTCGCCGGTGTGGACGAAGTGGTCGGTCGCCAGCTCGGCGAGGTGGGTGTCCGGGCGCCGCTCGACCATGGCCTGAGCCTGCTCGGCGGGGACGACTCCCTTGGTGCCGCGCACGAAGAGGGCCGGGCACGTGCTGGCCAGCCAGTCCTCCCAGTGGTCACCGTGGACCAGGTCCTCGGAGTCGACCATGTCCTGGGGGTGGAAGGGCAGGCGCCAGGTGCCGTCGGGGTTCTCGCGCAGGGCGTCGCCGAAGAAGGGGGCGGCCTGGCCGAGCCCCTCGATCAGCGCCTCCCGCGTCAGCGCCTCGTACGGCAGGGCGAGCACGAAGGCCAGCGGGTTGGGGCCGTGGAGCCCGAGCGAGACCGCCCCTTCGGCGTTGACGAGGGCGCTGACCCGCTCGGGGTGGCGGGCGGCGAGCTGGTAGGCGTTGATGGCGCCGAGCGAGTGTCCCAGGACCACGGCCCGGTCGAGGCCGAGGTGGTCGAGCAGGGCGACGACGTCGGCGATGTAGCCCTCCCTGGAGTAGTCGGCCGCCCGGTCCGATTCACCGTGGCCGCGCTGGTCGGGGGCGACGACCCGCCACTCGGGGGCCAGCGCGGCGGCCAGGTCGGCGAAACCCGCCCCTTCGGACATGTGGCCGTGCAGGGCGACGAGAGGACGGCCGGTGCCGCCGAAGTCGAGGTAAGAGAGCCGGCGACCGTCGATGTCCAGCTCGGCGCGGACAGGGGTGATCGTCTCGGCGGTGGTGTCCTGGCTCATGTCTGCCTCTTTCGTCACGTTCGCGTTCCTTGCTTGGCATGAACGGTACCGAAGATTTGCGCATTTGCGCAATGCATATGCACAAGTCGTACGCGTAAGTCGTATGTGTAAGACGTTCGTGCTAAAACTGGGTGACGCGGCAGGCGGGCGAAGTACCATCCCCGGTATGGGAAATCGTGAGGATCTGCTCGCCGGCGCCAGGCGCTGCCTGGAGGAGAAGGGGTGGGCACGGACGACCGTCCGTGACATCTCGGCCGCCTCCGGAGGGGTCAGCATGGCTGCCATCGGCTACCACTTCGGCTCCCGGGAGGCGCTGCTGAACGCGGCACTCATCCAGGCGATCGACGAATGGGGCACCGAGGCCGGGCGCACGCTGGCCGCCTACGGTGACCCCGACTCCACTCCGGCGGAGCAGTACGAGGCCATGTGGTCGCGGATGATCGAGTCGTTCACCGCGCACCGGAAGCTCTGGCTCGCCAGCGTCGAGGCGCTCCTGCAGGCCGAGCACTCCCCCGAGCTGCGGGAGTATCTGGCCGGTTCCCAGAAGGAGGGGCGCCGCGGACTGGCGGCGACGTTGCGGGGCGTCCCGGAGGACGAGCTCCAGGACTCCACCGTGCGCACCCTCGGCTCGGTGCAGATGGCGCTGCTCTCCGGCGTGATGGTTCAGTGGCTGACCGACCCCGAGTGGTCGCCGTCCGGGCCCGAGGTGCTGGAGGGACTGCGGGCCATCGTGGCGGCCATCGGGCCGGCCGGGGGGAAGCGGACCGCGGATGAGGAAAGGACCGGCTCCCTCGCCGTCGACGGCTGCGGCTGATTACAAGAAGCCTCATACCGGCCGTCCTGGTTCCGGCGGGACCACCGGCGTCCCGGATTCACCAGGGGCGTAGCCGCTTTCACCGGGAGCGCAGCCGTACCGTCGTGGCCGGTGAGGTCAGCCGGCGCCGGGGACGGCGATCTCCCGCTCCTTGAAGTCGTAGCCGTTCCTGGCGGCGTTCTGCCGCAGGGCGTCGATGGCGTTCTTGCCGGCGGCGAGGTCGGCCTCGGTGGCCGTGCCGTTCTTCAGCTTGCCGGTGAGTTGGGAGAAGCTGTCGCTGACCGCCTGGACGCCCTTGCACAGCGTCGGGTTGGCCTCGGCGAAGCGCTTGGCGACTTTCAGCTCGTGGAGGGCGAAGGCGCCGGCCACGGCCGCCTTCACGAAAGTGCGCTTGCGCTTTTCCGCTCCGGCTTTGAAGCCGCCGCTCCGCAGGGGCTTGTAGATGTAGCGGTAGAACGCCCCCAGCGCGAGGCCCGCGTGCAACGCGAAGCGCGTCTTGGCGAACCGCTTGGTGTTGCCCGTGGCCGGGCATTCCTCACTGCTCTCCGGGACGGCGCCCGCCGCCGGTGGGACGCTCGCAGCCCCGGGATGCGTGGGCGCCGCGGCCGGGGGCGCCGCCGGAGCGGTCTGCCTGGCGTCCCCGCAGCCGCCGATCAGCGTTACCGCCAGCATGACCGCCACCGGGACGGCGGCGAACCGAGCTCTCCGTGCAGACATCTCTTCCCCCATGGAACTTTCACGACGCGACGATCTACCCCCTCTCCGTTCCCTCCGTAGTCGTGTCGACACACTTCGTGACAGCGGCAGGTCCGGCACGGTGCCGGTGACGCGGCGCACCCGGCCGGGGGCGTCACCGGCGACCGGGGGTACTACGGTGACAGGGCCGGCTCGCCGCCCCGGACGGACGGGGACGCGAGGCGGCGACCTCCATCCCGGCACGGAAGGCATGATGAGTGATGGCTGAGCGCAAGTACGGCGAGCCTGCGCCCGAGACCCACACGACCATCCGGTCCGCGGACTGGGACAGCGAGGACCTGTCCGGCCAGAACCACGAACGGGTCGCCTTCGTCAACGTGGACATGACCGAGGCGTCGAGCCGGGGCGCGGTCTTCCACGAGTGCACCTTCAGCGGGGTCCGGTTCAACGCGTCGGTGCACTCCGACACCGCGTTCACGAACTGCACCTTCAAACGGTGCTCGTTCTTCGACGCCGCCTTCACCGGCTGCAAGTTCGTCGGCAGCGTGTTCGACGACTGCAGCTTCGACCTTCTCAAGGTCGAGGGCGGCGACTGGTCGTTCGTCGGGCTTCCGGGGGCCGACCTGCACAGCGCCTCCTTCCGGGACGTGCGGATGCGCGAGGCCGACCTCACCGGTGCGCGCGGCGCGGGGGTCACGCTACGGGGGGTCGACCTGTCGGGCGCCTCGCTCCACAGTGCCGACCTCTCCCGCGGCGATCTGCGCGGGAGCGACCTGTCCTCCCTGGACCCCCGCGTCGTCAAGCTGAAGGACGCGGTGATCGACATCCCGCAGGCCGTGACGATCGCCACCCTCCTGGGCCTGCAGGTGCGCTCCGACTGAGCCGGCCGGGGCGCCGCGCCTTCCGGCGGCGACCGGCGCACCGGACCCGTCACCGCAGCGGGAGGGCGGGCCCGGCGGTCCCCCTCACAGCCGTGCCACTACGCTCGATACCATGTTCGACCAGCCTGTATGCCACTGTCTCCTGTGCGTCGAGCGCGACGTGGAGCTCGACGAGGCCGACCTCAGCACGATGCGGCACGTCCGGGAACGCGGCTGGGGAATCATCATGATCCCGGAGGACGAGGACGGGCCCGGGTGGGCGTTCACCGTCGGCCTGTGGCACACGTTCCGCTCGCCCGAGGCGGCGATGTTCGGGCTCCGGGTCGAGGTGATGAAGAACTGCCTGAACACCCTGGCCGACGGGATCGCCGCCGGCCGCCATCTCGTCGCCGACCAGGCACGGGACGACGTCATCAGGAACTACTCCGTCGTCACGAAGACCGTGGACACGAGCTGGTACCGATCGCTGTTCGGCATGGCCCTGCACTTCTACCAGGAGCCTCCGCTGCCCTTCATGGAGGTCGTCTGGCCCGACGCCGGCGGCCGGTATCCCTGGGAACCCGGAGCGGCGCCGAGGCTGCGTGAGCTCCAGCCGTCGCTGTGGATCCCCAAGGACGACCACGCCCCGGGCCCCTGGACGAAACTGCCGTGAAGCATGTCCGGGCCGCCCCGGGCGGGGGACTCGCCCTCGCGCCGGAGCGCGCCGGAGGATACTGTCGGCACCGGGTTTGCCGATGATCCGGAAGAGGAACCATGGCGGCGGAGTTCGAGCTCGGCGATTACATCCTGGTGCAGGACGGCAGGACTTTCGAGGTCTTCCACCGGACGTTGTCGGAGAGCAGGCGATACCACGTGGCGTTTCTCGGGGTGGACGTAAAGCCGCGTGGTGACGAGTTCAGGGTCCGCCTCGGTGCCAGGGTCGGCGACGACCAGATCGTCGGCGGGGTACGGCTGAGCATGGACCAGGAGCAGTTCGCGCGTTTCCGTGAGTTCATGGCTCTGGCGATCGCGGCCCGCGACCGCACCGGCACCCCGTAGACCGGGCCGTTCGACCCGGCCGCCGCCGGGGCCGGCGTGCGCGGGCTGAGCACCGGACGGCCCGGCCGCGCCGCAGGCTAGAGCCGTGACGCCGAGCCGACCACACAGCAGGCCGGAGCCATGACACCGAGCCGACCGCACAGCAGGCCGGAGCCATGACACCGAGCCGACCACACAGCAGGCCGGAGCCGTCGCGCGTCCCGCCGGATCCACCTCCGTGAAACCTGATTCCGGGGAGCACTTCATATCCGTAAGTGATTGATAAGACACAGATCGTTATCTACGATCCCGGCATGGACATCCCTACCGAACCGATCGGCAGCATCCCCCGTCCCCCCGCGCTGCTGGCCGCGCTGACCGACCACGCCGCAGGCCGGATCAGTGACGCCGAGCTGGCCGCGCGGCAGGCCGGAGCCGTCGCCGACACCATCACGCGACTGGAGCAGCTCGGCTGCCCGGTCCTCGTCGACGGCGAGCAGTCCAAACCCAGCTTCGTCACCTATCCGATCGCCGGGCTGGACGACCTCAGTCCCGACGGGGCGGTCATCCCGTTCGCCGACGGGCACACCCGGCAGTTGCCGCACCTGACCTCCGGCCCGTTCCGCTACCGCGTCCACGCCGCGGAGTATCTGAAGGAGGCCCGGCGCCATACCCGCCTGCCGGTCAAGCAGGCGGTCATCGCCCCGTCGGCGCTGAGCCTGCTCTATCCGGCCGCCGGCATCGCCGGCTACCCCCGCAAGGTCTTCCTGGACGATCTGATCGCCGAGGCCGAGGCCGACATCCGCGGCTGCCTGGACGCGGGCGCGCACGCCGTACAGCTGGACTTCACCGAGGGACGGCTGTCGCTCAAGCTCGATCCCAGCGGGGGGCTGCTGGAAGACTTCATCACCCTCAACAACCAGGTGCTGGAGCGCTTCAGCACGGCCGAGCGGGCCCGGATCGGCGTGCACACCTGCCCCGGCGGCGACCAGGACTCCACCCACAGCGCCGACGTCGACTACGGCGGCCTGCTGCCGCAGCTCCTCCGGCTGCAGGCCGGAAACTTCTACATCCAGCTGGCCGGCGAGCCCGACCCGGCCCGGGTGCTGGAGATCATCGGCGCCCACCTGCGCCCGGGGACCAGGGTCTTCATCGGGGTGACCGATCCGATCGACCCCGAGGTGGAGACCCCCGAGCAGGTGCGTGACCGAGTGCTGCGGGCTGCCCGCCACATCCCGGTCGAGCAGCTGGGCACCTGCGACGACTGCGGGTTCTCCCCGTTCGCCGACGACACCTCCACCTCCCGCGAGGTCGCCTTCGCCAAGATCGCCGCCCGGATACGGGGGACCGCGCTCGCCTCCGAGGCCCTGGGCGTCTGACGCGCAGGTCCCTACCGCCCCTGTTCCTCCTTCCATGAGGGGAGGAACAGGGAGCGGGCGCCTCAGCCCTGGGGCTCCGCGACGGGCGAGGCGGCCGTGTAGCCGTGCGCGATGATCCGGTCGACCGCCGCCGCGTAGGCCGCCGGGTCGTCGGGCGCGAACGTGGCCAGGCCGTCGACGTACCGGTTGACCATGCAGGACGCCGCGGCGACCAGCACCGTGTCATGGATCTCCATGTCCGTCGCGCCCTCCGCCCGGGCCGCGGCGATGTGATGGTCGCCGACCTGCCGGCCGCCCTGCTGGACCGCGGCCGCGATGCCCAGCAGGGCCTTCATCCTGGCCGAGATGGGTGCGCTGTCCGGATCGGCGTGCACCTGCTCCACCAGCGTCATCCCCTCCGGCAGCTGCGCGGCGGCGAAGGCCGCGTGTGCGGAGGTGCAGTACCGGCACTCGTTCAGCCCCGACACGTACGTCGTGATCAGCTCGCGCTCCCCGCGCGACAGGGGGCTCTCCCCGCGGAGCAGCACCTCGGCCAGAGCGTTCAGCGGGCGGGCCGTCTCCGGGCGGAACCTCAGCAGTCCGCGGATCCCCGGCTCGTCGGAGTTCAACGTGATGTGTGGCATGAACGCTCCTTTATGACCATGACGGAGGAGAAGTGTCCTTGCAGCCTCGATGGAAGATCCATCCGGCAGTCACTCACGATCGCCGGACCGCCGTCCGCCGTCAATGGCCGATTCCCGCCGAAGGTCCCACCGCCGAACACCAGCCCCTCCCGCCACCGCACATCGGAGCGTCCCGCCGCCGAACACCAGGCCCTCCCGCCACCGCACATCGGTGAGCAACCGGCCCCGGCACGGCTCAGCCGGGCTCCCCGAACCAGCGGCGGAGTGCGGTCCGGAGGGTGGCGGCGTCACCGGGGAGACCCCAGGCGACGTAGCCGTCGGGCCGGATGAGCTGCGGCTCGCACCGCGCCGCCCGTACGGTGTCCACCCGGCCTCCCGCCGCCCGAGCCCCCATCACCCGGACCACCGCCGGCCGAGCCGTCGTCGAGGGGGCACAGAAACAAGGGTCTGCCCGCGCGGAGCAGTTCCACCAGGGGGACGTCGCCGTCGGCGGTCCTGAGCTCGGTGTCCGGGGCGAGCCGGCCGGCGCCGGGGTGGCCGACGTCGTAGGCCGTGGCGGTGCCGCTGATCATGGCGCTGAGGTGGTCGTTGACCTGGTCCAGCCGCATGAGCTCGGCGAACAGCTCCCGCAGGGGATCGACTCCGGGGGCGGGGTCGGCCAGGGCGGTCTGCGCGCGGACGTTCCACAGGACCCGCGCCGCCACCGGGTGCCGCTCGCCGTGGTAGGTGTCGAGCAGCCCGTCCGGAGCCCACCCCCGCACCTGGGCGGCGAGCTTCCAGCCCAGGTTCATGGCGTCCTCCATCCCGGTGTTGAGCCCCTGCCCGCCCCAGGGGAAGTGCACGTGGGCGGCGTCCCCGGCGACGAGCACGCGCCCCCGGCGGTAGGTCTCGGCTTGGAGCGCCGCGTCGCCGTACCGGGTCAGGCCGCGCGGTTCGGCCATCCGCACCGGCCGGCCGGCGATGTGCTCGACCACGCTCCGCAGTTCCTCCGGGGACACCGGCGCCTCCCGGTCGGCGTGCGGGCCGCGGAAGTCGTAGGTGCTGATCCGGCTGTGGCCGTGCGTGCCGCCGCCCCAGACCAGGAGCCAGCCGCGCGGGGTGCGGTGCCAGCCGCCGGGGAGGGGGTCCAGCAGGCGGACGTCGCCCATCAGCGCGGCGACGCCCGCCGGGGTGCCGGTGAACGGGATGCCCGCCAGCTTGCGCACGGCGCTGCGGGCTCCGTCGGCGCCGACGACGTAGCGGGCGGTCAGCTCGTACGGCCCAGCGGGCCCCTCCACGGTCAGCGTGACGTGATCGGCGTCCTGGGTGAGGCCGGTGACCTCGTGCCCCCGCCGGATCTCCGCGCCCAGGCCGGTGGCGCGGTCGGCGAACACCTGCTCGGCCCACGCCTGCGGGCTGCCGACGATGCTGGGCCCCTCTCCGGCCACCGGGCCGAGATCCAGCTCGAACATGCCGGAGAAGTGAAAGCGCACGCCGCCGTAGGAGGACCGTCCCACCGCGTCGAGCAGGCCCCGGCGGTTCAGGCTCTGGGCGGTCCTGGCGTGCAGTGTGCCGGCCTTGGACTCCCCCGTCGGCGCGGGAAGGCGTTCCAGGACCAGCGGCCGGACGCCCTGGAGGGCCAGCTCCGCGGCGAGCAGCATGCCGACCGGGCCACCGCCGGCCACCGCGACGTCGAAGCTCGGAACGTCGGATGTCATGGGGACCTCCTCAGGCGTCCACGCGCGCGGGACGGGGCTCTGCCGCCTGGCGGCGCCGGAAGGTCAGGGCCAGGAAGGCGCTCAGCAGGATACCCGCGGCAGCGACGTGGATCGCGGCCCGCAGACCGCCGGTGATCTCGCCGGACAGGGCCTCGCCCGCCAGGCCGGTGACGTCCCGGCCGGCGACCGCGACGAGTACGGCCAAGCCGAGCGCGGTCCCGACCTGCAGGGCGGTGGACGCCATGCCGGAGGCGACCCCCTGCTCTCCGGCCGCGACCCCGGAGGCGGCCGCGATCCACATCCCGGTCCAGGTCAAGCCCTGGCCGAACCCCATGACGACGATGCCGGGCAGCACGTTCCAGTAGGAGCCGCCCGCGCTCATGCCTGTGGCGAGCAGGGCGGTGCCGGCTGCGCCGGTGACGATGCCGGTGAGCAGGGTCAGGCGCATCCCGGTCCGGGTGGCCATCCGCTCGCCGATCTGGGTGCCGGCGGCGATCATGAGGGACGGCACGAGGAAGGCCGCCCCGGTCATGAGCGGGCTGTAGCCGTGGATGCTCTGGAAGTAGAGGGTCATGAAGTACGGCACGGCGTTGAGCGTGGCCCCGAAGATCAGGGTGATGGCCATCGATCCGCTCAGGCTGCGGTTGCCCAGCAGGCGCAGCGGCATGAGGGGGTCACGGCTACGGGCCTCGATGACGAGGAAGGCCGCCAGCAGCACGGCGGCGAGTGTGAAGCCCGCCAGGATGACCGGCGAGGTCCAGCCGGACTCGGGGCCCTGGATGAGCGCGAAGGCCAGCAGGGTGACCCCGGCGGTGACGGTCACCGCGCCGGGCAGGTCGAAACTGCGGCCCCGCTGCCGCGCGCCGTCCGCGGGGATGAGCGTGTAGGCCAGCAGCGCTCCGGCGCCGGCGAGCGGGACGTTGACGTAGAACACCGCCTCCCAGCCGAAGGCATCGGTGAGCAGGCCGCCCAGCAGCGAGCCCAGGCACAGGCCGCTGGCCCCGGCACCGCTCCAGATCGCCAGCGCCCGGTTCCGTTCGGGACCTTCGGCGAACAGGGTGTTGACCAGCGACAGGGTGGCGGGGAAGAGCAGTGCCCCGCCGAGCCCCTGCACCGCGCGGGCGGCGACCAGCAGGCCGGAGCTCTCGGCGAGCCCGCCGACCAGCGAGGAGACCGCGTACAGCAGCAGGGCCGTGACGAACAGCCGCCGGCGTCCCAGCAGGTCGGCCGCCCGCCCGCCGAGCAGCAGGAAGCCTCCGTAGGTGACCGCGTAGGCGCTGGTCACCCACTGCAGCGTGTGGGTGGAGAAGCCGAGGTCCCGGCCGATCTCGGGGAGGGCGACGAAGACGATGTTGAAATCGAGCGCGGTGATGAGCTGGGCGAAGGCCAGCAGGGCCAGGGTCCAGCCGACATGGCGGCGCCGGGTGAGCGGCTGGGACGGGGAGGGAGACGGCATGACCACCTTCATATTGTTCGAGAAATACGAACAGTTTGACTGTTCGGGATACTCGTACAAAGCGGGCCGCGCCGTCAAGTTCGACTCTTCCGTACAATCGCCCCATGACCGCCCTTCACCCGTCCAGCGAGCAGTTCCAGCTCGAAGCGGTGCTGGCCGCGCTCGGCCACCCGATCCGGGCGTCGATCGTGCGGGCCCTGTCCTCCGGTGAGGAGAGGTTCTGCGGCGCGATAGTCCCCGACGTGCCCAAATCGACCCTCACCCACCACTGGCGGGTGCTGCGCGAGAGCGGCGTCATCCGGCAGCGCCCCTCCGGCCGCAAGCTCTACCTCACCCTTCGCCGCGACGACCTCGACGCCCGCTTCCCCGGTCTCCTCGACCTGCTGCTGTCCGACGAGACCTTCGGGAGGACGGCCTGGCACGTCGCCTCCACCGGCTGAGCGCCCGCCACCGTCCCGGCAGCCGGCGAAAACGTGAGCCAGCCGGAAAAAGGGTGAAACAGAAGCGCGGGTCCGGACAGGTGTAGGTGACGAGTCCCCTCCGGAAGGGAGCAGTGTGGGCCCTGTGGCCCTTCCAGAGCGTGGAGGTGATCGCGGCCGTCCAGCACGCGATGGGCCTCGGGACCGGCCTGATGATCTATGCCCTGCTCCGCCGCAGGTCGCTGCCCGCCTGGGGTGCGGCCCTGGCCGCCGTGGCCGTCCTGGTCGCCTACCAGTATCCGGCGTACCTGCGCGGCCCGCTGCTCGGCGCGATCCTGCTGGTGGGGGCGGCGGGCGCGGTGCTGCGGCGGCGTGCCGCGCTGCTGCCGTGGGCGGTCGCGGCGGCGCTGCTGGTCGGCCCGGTGGCGGTGCTGGACTTCGACCACCGGTACGTCCTGCCGGTGGTCCCGGTCGCCTGTCTGGCCGCCGCACTGGCTATTCGAGAGCTCGTACGGCCGGCACCCCCTCCGGCTCGGGCTCGGCGAGCACGGTCTGCGGGATGAGCACGACCGCCGTGGTGCCCCCGAAGGGCGAGCGGCTCAGCGTGACCTTGACGCCGTGACGGGCGGCGAGCTGGCTCACCACGAACAGGCCGAGCTGCTCGCTGTCGGCCACGTCGAACTCCGGCGGGGTGGCGAGACGCTCGTTGATCTCCTCGCGCTCCACGTCCTGCAGGCCGAGACCCCGGTCCTCGATCTCGATCACGTAGCCCCGCCCGACGATCTCCCCCTGGACGCGCACCGGGGTGTTCGGCGGCGAGAAGACGGTCGCGTTCTCCAGCAGCTCGGCGAGCAGGTGGGTGACGTCGGCGGTGGCGGAGCCGGTCAGCCTGGCCTCCGGCAGGGGAGGGACGATGATCCGCCGGTAGTCCTCGACCTCGGCCACGGCCGCGCGGACCACGTCCATGAGGGTGACAGGGGTGCGCCAGGTGCGGCCGGCCGTGGCGCCGGAGAGGATGACCAGGCCCTCCGACTGCCGCCGCATGCGGGTGGTGAGGTGGTCGAGCCGGTAGAGGTCCTCCAGCGCTCCCGGCTCGCTGGTCTTGCGCTGCATCGCGTCGAGCTGGGCGAGCTGGCGGTGGACCAGCGACTGGTTGCGCCGGGCCAGGTTGCGGAAGACCCGGTTGAATCCCTGCCGGAGCCGGGCCTCGCCGACGGCGGCCTCGACAGCCGTGCGCTGCACGGTGGAGAACGCCCGGCCGACGTCGGTGATCTCCAGGGTGGTGCCGGTCGTGGGGATGGGCGGCGCCTCGGCCTCCACGTCCACGGACTCGCCCTTGCGGAGCCGCTCGACGACCTGCGGCAGCCGTACCTCGGCCAGGTCCATGGCGGCCAGGCGCAGGTCGCCCAGCTCCTCCGCGAGCCCCCGGCCGAGCCTGGCGGACAGGATCACCGCGCCCAGGATCGCGGCGAGGCCGAGGCCGCCCGCGATGACGATCTGCATGATGATCCAGCCCGCCGCGTCGTCGGCGCGGTCGTTCAGCAGCTTGGCCCGTGTGACCAGGAGCTGGTCCATCTCGCCGCCGACCTCGGCGGCGGCGAGATGCCAGGCGCTCCGGTCCCGGGGGAGCCGCGAGGTCTCGATGATCTCCTTTTCGAGCTCGGTGACCCGTCCGTGGCGGGGGGAGCTGAGAAGCTCCTCGAAGGGGCCGCGCAGCTCGCCGTCCAGCACCGCCATGCCCTCGCTGAACAGCAGCCACCGGTTCGGCGCGATCACCTCGATCGCCTCGTACTCGTCGTGGGTCAGCGCGCCGGCGAGGGCCGCGCTGGAGATCAGCGAGTCCTCCCTGGCCATGAGGTCGCGTGCGTGGGCGATCCGCTGGAGCCCGATGGCCTGCTGGTAGAGCTCGATCTCCGGCACGGTGATGAGCTTGTCCTGGAGCCGGTAGACCGCGTCGGTGATGCGGCTGAACGCCTGGACGACCTGGAGCCGGTTGGCCGTGCGCCCGTCGACGTCCCTGCGGATGGAGCGCAGCCTGCCTATCTCGCCGATGACCCGGTTGACCGCCTCGCCCAGTTCCGGGGTGGTGATCGTCGTGGACTCCAGCGAGGTGGCGCGCAGGCGGAAGGCGGCGGCCGCCTTGTTGGTCAGGTCTCGGACCTGGGCCAGCTCCTCGGGCTGGGAGGTGGCCTTGCTCAGCGCGACGGCCGAGAGCTTGCGCTCGTTCTGCACCTCGGTGGCCAGGGCGACGGCGGGCGCCGATATCTGCTCATACAGCGCGGTGGCCTGGCGCAGCTCGAAGAAGTCCCCGACAACGTAGCCGGTGACGAACGTCCACAGTGCGATGAGCGCCACGATCGGGAGGCTGAGCAGCGCGTACAGCTTGAAGCGAATGGTCCGGGATGCCATGACTCCATGCCTGCAATATCGATGTCCGCAATATCGACAAATAGCGCTAAAGATCGGAGATTAACACCCAACAGCAGCCGCTGTCTGGTGATCCCACATCATCTGGCCTCCGATGACCGTCGCGACGCAACGCCCCGGCCCCTCCTCGATCAGGACCCGGTACGGCTCCCGCCCCACGGAGACGTCGAAGACCGCGAAGTCGGCCGGGCCGCCGGGGGCGAGGCCGCCGGCGATCCCCAGGGCGCGGGCCCCGCCCAGCGTCGCGGCCTCCACCAGCCGCCGGTCCAGGTCGGCGGCCCGGTAGCCCTGCCGTACCGCCAGATCGCGCAGCACCGCCACGTCCGCCAGCACGTCCAGCGACGGCGAGGAGGACAGCGAGTCGGTGCCGACCGCGATGGGGTTGCCCTCGGTGAGCAGCGCGGCCACGTCCGGCCCCTCCATGCCGACCGTCCGGTTGGAGCGGGGGCAGAGCGCGACGGCGGTGCCGCGCGCGCGGAGCAGGGCGCGGTCGTCGGCGTCGAGGTGGACGCCGTGCGCGACATGGCACTCCGGCCCGAGCACGCCCAGCCCGTCCAGGAACGCGGTGGGCCCGAGACCGGTGCCGCCCTCGCGCAGGATGGCGAAGTCGAACTCCAGCTCCCTGACCATCCGGGCCAGCGGCCCGGTGCCGGAGACCGTGTACTCCCGCTCGTGCGCGCCCTCGGCGAGGTGGATGTGCCGGCGCAGCCCCCGGGAGCGGGCCAGCTCCGCCACGTCCCTCAGCGCCCCGGTGTCGAGGGTGTACGGCGCGTGCGGGGAGACCCCCACCGGCGGGCCCGTCGCGTCGAGCATGGCCAGGAGCCGCTCCCGCCCCGACTCCGCCCAGCTCGCGTCGGTGTCGCCAAGGGTCTCCAGGTACGGCAGGCCGCCCAGGCCCGCCTCCCGCAGCGCCCCGGCCGCCGGGAGGTCGGTGACGACGTCGGCGGCCGAGGTGGTCCCCGACCGCAGCGCCTGCCGGGCGCCGTCGCGGGCGCTGGCCGCCCAGTCGATCGCGGAGCCGCAGTAGACCTCGTCGAAGGCCGTGGACCACTCCTCGAAGGAGGCGTGAACGCGCTGCCCCACCTCGGCCATGTGCGTGTACTGCAGGTGGGTGTGGGCGTTGACCAGCCCGGCGACGATCATCCCGTCCCAGCGGGTCTCCCCCAGGCACGGCCACGCGGTCAGGATCTCCGCGCGTGGGCCGAGCGCGGCGACGCGGCCCCGCCGTACGACCAGGGCGCCGTCACGGACGGGGGGCGCGCTGACCGGCAGGATCAGCGGCGCGGAGTGGATCATGGCGTCCCCCTCCCGGAAATCCTGGCCGGTCACGGTGCCCACCCCCTCCGGAAGTCCTGACCGGTCACGCCTCCGGAAGTCCTGACCGGTCACGGAGCCCACACCTCGCCGAACGGCCCGAAGAACTTGGCGGCGGTCATCACCGCGGCGAGCGCCAGGAACCCGCCCATGACGAGGTAGTCGGTGCGGCCGAAGGCCAGCTCGCGCATCCAGGTGCGGTGCTTGGCGCCGAAGCCACGCAGGTCCATGGCGTTGGCGGTGTCCTCGGCGTCGATCAGCGCGTTCACCGTCACCGGGACGACGACGGGCTTCAGCGAGGCGAGCTTTCTGAACGGGTCGCGGCTGCGGCTGTGCTCGTAGCCGCGGACCCGCTGGGCGTCGATGGTCTCGCGGAGCGCGGCGACCGTGGACGGCAGGAACCGGAACGTCAGGTCCACACCGTAGGCGAGCCGCTGGGACAGGCGGAGACGGGCGAGGGCCACGCCGAGGTCAGACGGGGCGATCGCGAAGGCCACCGGGAAGCTCACCATGGCCAGGGAGGCGTAGCGGATCAGCAGGGTCGACGCGTACGACAGCGTCGCCCAGGTGACCTGCGTCCCGGTGAGCGGGATGGCGAACAGCGCCTCGCCGGCCCCCACGCGGGTGTCCGCCGCGGTGAAGACGCTGTTCACCACCACCAGCAGCGTGGTGAAGGTCAGCATGAAGACCCAGTTGGCCCTGACCCCGCGCCACGGGATGCCCGCGGCGCGGTAGTACACCAGGGCGATCGCGGCGCACACGAGCATGCCGCGGAGGTCGGCGACGTTCGCCACCGCCACGAAATAGAGCACGGGGACCAGCAGGAGCACGCGCGGGTCACGTCGCGCGAGGAAGGAACCCGCGCCCAGATAGCGTGGCGTGACGTCCATCGGCCCTACAGTCCCGCGCGCTTGGCGAGCGGCTCCCAGGCGGCGTCCAGCGCCGGGACGAGGATGACGACCGCGATGCCGTTGGCCAGCAGCGCCGGGAGGTAGTTCAGGAAGAGGAAGGTGTTGAAGTCGATCCCCAGGATCCAGAGGTCGGTGATGATGAACAGCAGGCCGAGCGCGGTCGCGGTGAGCGCGCCGAGCGCGGTGACGATGTGGCGGAGCGCCTCGCTGGAGATCGGCGGGATCACGGTGAAGATCAGCGCGGCGAACGCGCCGACCAGGCCGTTGGCGACGCTCCAGTTCCACCAGATCAGGCCGGCGCCCTGGATGAGGTCGATGACGACGTTCCCGACGAAGCCGACGAAGAATCCGGTGATGACGCCGAACCGCTTGCCGAAGAACGGCACCAGCGCGACCGCGGGCCGGACGGTGACGCTCTGGGTGCCGGGGATGAGGAAGCTGAACAGGCCGAGCACGGCGTAGAGGGCCGCGCCGACGGCGCCGAACACGACCGTCCTGGAGTCGATCGTCCACGGGGAGTGGCGCGGCGACAGTGCCTCGGTACTCATGAAGGGTGGGTTCCTTCCGGGTGGGGGATGAGACGCGCGAGGTCGAACGGGTGGGGAATCCCTCCCGCGCCGTGAACGTGGTCGCGGATGGCCCGGACCAGGCTGGTCTGCCGGAGCCCCGCGCGGGACCAGACGTCCGCGTCGCGGGCCAGTTCGGCGGCCGGCGCGTCGGCGACGACCCGGCCCCCGTCGACGACGATGATCCGGTCGGCCGAGGTCAGCGCCAGATCGACGTCGTGGGTGATGAAGTAGACGCTCTCGGAGGCGGCCATGACCTGCGCCATGAACCGCGTGGTGGCGTGCAGGTCCTGGCCGGCGGTGGGCTCGTCGAGGATGAGCGTGCGCGGCCGCATGGCCAGGGCCAGGGCGACGGTGAGGCGGCGCTGCTGGCCGAAGGAGAGCGTGCGCGGCGAGCGGTCCATGATGTCGGCCTCGCCGTCGAGGAGCATCGCGCGCAGCGCGTCCTCCGAGACCCGCCGGATCTCGTCGGCCGGCCAGCCGAGGTTGCGCGGACCGAAGGCCAGCTCGTCGCCGACCGTCGCGCAGAACAGCGCCTGGCCTGGATTCTGGAAGACGTATCCGAAGGTGGTCGCCAGCTCCAGGGTCGAACGCTCGGTGACCGGCGCGCCGTCCACGTGGACGGCGCCGCGCAGCGGTTCGAGGAGCCGTACGGCGGCGCGCAGCAGCGTGGACTTCCCCGCCCCGTTCCGTCCGAGGACCGCGACCCGCTCCCCGGCGCCGAGCGCCAGGTCCACGCCGTCCAGCAC
>NZ_NGFP01000218.1 GCF_002149035.1 Streptosporangium minutum | reverse complement strand
GGGGCACGGTGCCGGTCCTACGGGAGGTACGACCGGGGAACGGCAGGGGGATGCCGGGGGTCGTACCGCTGGCACCGGGCGGACACCCGACAGGGGTGGGCCGCATCGGGAGGGAAGATCGCCCGCCCGGCTGACTGGGGAAATCACACGTTTCGCCATCCGGAAGGAAGCCTTTCCGGAAAGCTTTACGCTGAGAGCATGCACCATCACAATGAGTGAACGCAATATAGGCGTTCACAGTGCCCGCATAATCCCGAGAGGTGTTGAAGATGCAGGACAAGCCCGATTTAGGCGCAACCGCACCTTTACCACGGGCCCGACGCCAGCCACCCACGGTGCGCCTGCGCCGTCTGGCAGCCGAGCTGCGCCACCTTCGCGAGGAGGCCGGACTTTCCCAGACTGAGGTGGCAGAGAAGACCGACGTCAACCTCGCCACGCTCCACCGCATCGAAACGGCCAAGGCCAAGCCACAGCTTCGAACCCTCAACGCCCTGCTCGACGCCTACGGCGTCACCGGTAGCCGCCGCGCCGACCTGGTGGCGTTGCAGAAGGAAGCCAAGCAGCGCGGCTGGCTACACGGCTTTGAAGTGGACCTTCCCGGCCCTTACAGCGCGTACATCGGTCTGGAAGCGGAGGCTCGCGAGGCCATCAACTACGAGTCGCTGTTCATCCCCGGCCTGCTGCAGACCGAGGACTACGCGCGGGCGGTGATGCGAGGTGTGCGACCGACCATCACCGACGATGAAGTCGAGACGCGCATCGCCGCCCGGATGCAACGCCAGGCGCTCTTGGAGGGGGACACACCTCTACGCCTATGGGCGATCCTGGATCAAGCCGCTCTGTCACGGACCGTCGGCGACGATACCGTCATGCGCGGTCAGCTCGCGCACCTCACCCGGCAGGCCCAGCTTCCGCATGTCACCATCCAGGTCATCCCGTTCTCCGCCGGCGCCCACCCCGGCATGCCGGGAAGCTTCATCGTGCTGAAGTTCGAGGCGGACGACCCTGAGGCGATTCACATTGACAGCATGGCCGGAGGTCTGTTTCTTGAGAAGGAGGCAGATATCCAGCGATACAACGACATTTGCCAGCATCTTCGCGCGATAGCTCTCAGCCCTGCCGACACGGCCGCGCTCATCGCGTCTATGCGCGAAGGTCGCTAGCGGAAGGAAGCAAGATGCAGCAGCCCGACCTCTCCGGTGCGCGCTGGCGCAAAAGCAGCCTCAGCGCTGACGGCCCGAGCTGCGTCGAGGTGGCGTTCGTCGACGACGCCGTCGCCGTCCGCGACACCAAGGACCGCGAGGGCGGCACGCTCGTGTTCCGCCGTGACGAGTGGGCCGCCTTCATCGGCGGCATCAAGAGCGGCGACTTCGGCAGCTTCTCCCGGCCAGCGGAACCTACCTACTGAGAACAAGGTCGTTCTCCGGGAGGTGCGCCTTCGAGTCGCGCGAGAAGCGCGCTTCCCGGAGACCAGTCTTGGCGACCTCATGGCCGGAGCCGACGCCCCGGCAAGGCCGTCACCTTCGCCCTTCCCAGCCGTTCCGGCAACCGTCTGCCCTTCCCCGCCTTCGCCGCAATCCGGCCCGAGGCGGGGAGTCACGCACCCCGCTCCGGATGACGGGGACCGTGGCCGGGAGGGGGGTCCAGCGGAGTCCGGTACGGCTTGCGCCCGTCTATGGCGTCCTGCATGGCGTCGTAGATCTCCAGGATCGCCTTCTTGGTGCGCTCGAACAGGTCAGGAGACTTGTTCCGGAAGGCGCGGAAGGTGTCCATGATGTAGTCCACGTCGTCGCGGACCACTCCGTAGAGGTGGAAGTAAGCCGCATCCAACTCGGCCCGCAACCAGAACCGCCGCTCCTCGTCCCACCGGTAAGGGGCACCCTTGTCACCGTGGTCGCGGGCGAATTCCTCCATATCATAGGAGGTATAGGAAAGCTCCATTACTCGCGCCGCAACCCACAAGCCCAGTTGCCTATTTGATTCCCACAAACAATCCTGTTCATATATCTCAGGCGGCAGAACAGGCAGCTGATTGAAATAGTTGTAGGTGAGATGGGTGCCGGCGATCTTCTGCCTGGCGACATAATCCAACACAAACGAGCATAGACTGGCATACAAGCCGGGCACCTGTTGCGATGAGGTAAGCAATAGGGGCGATGTGTGGCCGGTGGCAGCCCGAGGAAAAACTCCACTGATGACAGTACGGGTGTCGGAGCTGCGACAGATATCGCGCCAGCCGAGCAGCCACCCCTTTTCCCACTTACGGAAACGGCGATCACCCTCGACAGCATCTTTCGGGCAGAGTCTCTCTTGAACCTCCCCCTCGGCCACCCAGTAACGAGGCTGGGCCGCATATTCCGGATCGTCTTTCTGAGAAGAAGCAAGGCGAGGCAGCGTACCTTTGTTCAACTGAGCCTCAGTTGCGTTCTCATAGGTGCCGAAACGGTCATCGAAGTGGTGGAGCATTTTCGCCTCAAAGAGAGGGAGAAGGCGCTCATCGTCCTTGACTAAATGGTTTCCGTCGAGCTGCCACCCCTTAGCCAGCATCTCCTCCAGCGTCTCCTTCTCCTGCGCGTTCGGACGGAAAAGCTTGGAGTCATTCGCCATATCCAGCATACGAAGGAACAACAGGTCCCACGGATTGCTGTTCGGGAATTCTCGCCACAACACCGGGACTCGCCGGTAGATCCCCAGAGTGATATCGGCGTTTCGCTTGTAGTCAAAGACCGGACAGGTTCCGGTGTTCGGATTGAGTAGCGTGATGTCCTTGGGGGTGAGGGTGAATCGTCGATCGTCAAGCTGCGTGGTCTGCCGGAGCCTGAAAGCCAGATTTATTCGACTCTGAGGGGCCTGACGACCTGTTCCGCTCCATAGGCAGAACCGGAACTGGTTATGGACGTTCGCGAAGACCTTGTCCTCATTCTCGAAGTCGTAGAGCGAGGCGAGCGTCTTCGTCGTCACCATGTCCTTGAAGAAGAACTGCGTGGTCGCGTCGGTGGCGATACCGGTGGGCAGGACCATGCCGACGCGGCCACTCGGTGCGAGGAGTGTCCGCCCTGTCTCGGCGAAGACGGCATACGTGTTGATGTCACCCCGCCCGGTCAGCGGATACCGCCCCGACTCGCGGAGCAGGTGAGTCCAGCCGTCGGCGCTGCGAAGTTCCCCCGCGAACTCGGCGAACAACCACCGGTCGGTCTCCTCCGCGCTGGTGGCCAGGGCCGCGATGGCCTTCTTCCGGGCGGCGGCGTTCTTGGCGTTCGCGATGCCCTCGTGTCTGGCGGCGAAGAACTCCTTCTCCTGAAGCTTGACCCGCTCCCACGGTGGGTTGCCGAGCACACAGGTGAATCCACCTCTCCAGCCGGTCGCCGAGTCGGCGTCGGAGCCGGCTTCGGCGTCGAAGACGTCGGGAAACTCCAGGTGCCAGTGGAAGAAGCGGTATCGCTCCACGAGCCGGTCGAGCTCCAGAGCCACAGCCGGGGAAAGGCCTCCTCCCTCCTGCAGCCGCCGTACGGTGTCGGTCGTGATGGCGGGCGGGGCGTCGGCGTGCTTGCGCCAGACGAATGCCGCGCACCAGGCGTCGGCGACCAGGCGGGCGTGGGTCAGCGCGTCGGACCGCTCGAACTCGCGGAACCGCCGTTCCTGCTCCCGGACGTCGGCCACGGTCGACACCGGGACGGCGGCCAGGGCCTGAACCTCTCCGGCCAGTTCCTTGTTGCCGAGACGAGTGCCCGTCTCCGTGAAGAGCATGCCCTGGTTGCGGCGCTGCTTGGCGTTGTCCTTCTTCAACGACGCCACGATCTTCTTGTCGTCGCCCTCGATGGCCTTGAACGCCTCATCCGGGATGCCGTCGTCCAACAGCCTCGGTGTGGTGCCCAGCAGGGAGTTGCCCACCTTGATGTGCGCGTCGAGGAAGGCCAGTGGCTTACCCGGCTCCAGGGACTCCATCCAGAGGGAGAACTTGGCCAGCTCTGCGGCGAGCGGGTTGAGGTCCACGCCGTAGATGCACGTCCCGACCACCTTGTGCATCGCCTTCTGGACCTCCGACGGCACCGGCTCGTCCTCTTCGGTGACCATCGCGGCATACCGCTTGGCGATGCGCCGGGCGGCGGCGACGAGGAAGTGGCCGGAGCCGCAGGCCGGGTCGCAGACGGTGATCTTCAGGAGGTCTTCGGCGTTCCCGGCCTTGGCATGCTCGTCGATGACCGGGTCGAGCGCGGTGTCGAGCAGCGACTCGATCAGCGAGGAGGGCGTGTAGTACGACCCGGTGGTCTTGCGGTCGTTGCCCGCGACCGTCTTCAGCTCGAACGACGGCACCGCGAGATCCGGGTGCGGGACCAGCTCCAGCAGCGACTCGTAGACGCTGCCCAGCTCCTCGGCTCCCAGGTGCTGGAAGTCCACGTCACGCGGCCGGCCGTCCTTGCCGCGCACGGTGGACATGTGGCGGACGGCGGTGAGCAGCGCCTCGTTGGGCAGGTCGCAGACGAGGAACTGGTCGGGCACGGGCTCACCGGTCAGCTCCGTCAGGGTGCCCGCCGTACGGAAGAACAGACCGCCGAGACCGGGCAGGCCGAGCATGGGCAGGCCGTCGTCGTCTCCAAGAGCCCTGATGACCCTGGCGGTGGTCTTCCACAGGTCCGTGTGGCGGTCTCCGGCGCGGCGGGCGGCGAGGCTACGCAGGCGCCGGGTGGAGAAGTAGGTGGCGTAGCGGTCCCTGGCGTCCTGTGGCGCGTCCGGGACGAGCAGGGCGCCGCGATCCTCGGCGACGAAGAGGAAGATCAGCTGGTAGGCCAGGCGGAGCAGCTCGTGGTGGAAGTCCTTCCGCTTGAGGGAACCGGAGACGAGCTGGTCGCGCAGCCCCGGGTTCGCGACGAGGAAGCCGGTGCCGAGCGCTTCGAGGGCCTTCTGCACGCCGTCGCGGAGCTGGTCGCGGGCCCGCAGGCCGGTCTCGGCGGCGAAGGCGCGCCATTTCTCCAGCCAGCAGTCGGCACACGTGGGCGTCGAGTCGTCACCGGAGACGAGCTCGAAGCGGGAGGCGTGCAGCAGCGTGTAGAGCAGCACGAACTCCGAGTAGAGCTCGCCGTCGAAGATGGCCTCCAGGTCGAACTCGACATACGCCGAGCCGACCAGGGCGGTGGAGTCGCGCAGGATGCGGAGCCGCCGGCCGTTGGAGAGCACGCCCCACAGGTGGTCGTCGGAGAGGTTGAGAAACTCCTGCAGCATCGACTGCGGGGCCCGCTTGGTCTCGGCGCGGCCGGGGGTGGCCCGGTCCAGCCTGGTGTTCCAGCCGAGCAGGTGCATGGGCACGTTGTGCCACAGGTGGGAGACGGGGAACTCCTTGTCCCCCGCCTTCAGCCCGCCACGGATGTACGGCACGTGCCCGAAGCCCAGCTCGCTCAGGAGCACCTGCAGCCAGCGTTCCCGGGTCGGCGTCGTGGCGGGGTCGCCGTCCGGCAGCCCGTCCACGCGCTCGCGGAACGCGCGGTAGGCGCCGAGCAGGTAGTCCCATCTGCGGCTCGCCGCGTCGCCCAGCCGTTCGGAGGCGGCCAGGTGATAGTCCTCGGGACGGATGCCGGGCAGCTCGCGGTCGGCGGCGCCGATCCGGGAGAGCACGTCCTGCGGGATCAGGCCGCCCGCGACCTCGACCGCCAGGTAGGAGGCGCCTCTCAGCGGGCACCGCCGGCCGGGAGGTAGACGTAGACGCCGAGCACGTCGGCTTCGCGGTTGGCGGTCACCTTGAGTCCTCTCACTCCCGCGCCGATGGCGCCGCGGACGCGCTGGTGGGATTCGGCGAGCTTGGCGGCGAGGGCCTCGCCCCGGGCGCGCAGGTCGTGGTCGAGGGCGGGGATCTCCTCGGCTGCGCGCTGGGCGGCGCGCTCGACCAGCTGGCGCAGGGTGTTCTCCGGGCGGGAGGCCAGCACGTCCGACACTTCGGCGTCGCCGAGCCATTCGCGCCCGTCCGCACCGGCCCGGTAGGCGAGCACCTGGGCGTCCTCGGCGATGAGCGTGCGCGTCCCGGTGCGGCCTGGCAGCGTCACGTGGAAGCGGTAGCGGACCAGGAGCACGGTCGTGCGGGTCGTGACCGCGTCGGTGCGGGTGACGCCGAAGCGCCTGGCCGGGCCTTCGGCGTCGAGCGCGGAGTCCAGGGTCGTCCGGGCGAGGTGGCGGACCAGGGGGTCGGTCCGTACCAGGGCGTGGCTGCCGGGTGGCGCCGGGATGTCGGGGTGGAAGTCCAGCTCCGGGGCCCTGCCGTTGAAGCTGAGACCGAGGGCGTGCCGTACGGAGATCGGCAGCTGCCTGGTGTCGGCGGCGAAGCCCTCGACCCGGTTGTCGATGATCGCGCCGAAGCCGGACAGCGCCTCGCGGGTGAAGCCGGCGATGTCGGCGGGGCTGCCCAGCGCGGCGCGGATCTCGGCGACCTCCCGCTCGACCTCGTCGAGCTTGACGCCGGAGTGGGCGTACTTCGTCAGCGCCTTGGACTCGCGGTCGGCGGCGCTCTCCCACGAGCGGTGGATCTGGTCGCGGGTCTTGGTGACACCGAGGTCCAGGTCGAGCTGGTCCTGACTGTCGTCGCCGCGCATCAGCAGGCCCTCGACGAGCGCCTTGATGACGTCGTCGCCGCCGCTGGGGACGGGTACGGCGACGCCGGTCTGCTTGGCGATGGTGCGGTGCTTGCGGATCAGCACGTCGAGCACGACGCCGTCGATGCCGTTGTCCAGGCCGTACATGGTGACCGCACGGACGGTCTGCTTGCGCTGGCCGAACCGGTCGACGCGGCCTTCCCGCTGCTCGTGGCGGGTCGGGTTCCACGCCAGGTCGTAGTGGACGACGGCCTGGAAGTGCTCCTGCAGGTTGACGCCCTCGGACAGGCAGTCGGTGGCGACCAGGACGTGGCGGCCGGGTTCCGCGCCGAGCTCCTCGATGGCCGCCAGGCGCGCCTCCGGCGGGAGCTGCCCCGTGACGTGGCGGACGTGGGCCTTCTTGCCGAGGGCCTTGGCCAGGTGCTCCGCGACGTACTCGGCGGTGGGGATGAACCGGCAGAAGACGATCGGGTCGTAGCCGTCGAGCAGCAGCGACTTGACCTCGTCGATGAGCGCCGTCAGCTTGGCGTCGTCCTTCGGCCCTTCGATCGTGGCGAAGGCGCGGGCGAGCCGCTTCAACCGCTCGCTGTCCGGCGAGGTCTCGCCGTCCCCGTCGGTGAGACCTCCGGCCGCCGCGTCGATGCCCTCCAGCGCCTCATCATCGGTGAGGTCGAGGACGCTGGAGCGTCCGAGCTCGTCGGCCTCCTGGGCGGACTCGGCGGGAACGGTCGCCGAGCGGGTGGTGAGCGTCGCGGCGGCTGCCCTCGGTGACGAGGCGACCGAGCGCAGCAGCGCCAGAGCCGACCACCAGGACACGCGCCGGCTCAGGCCGGTGCCCGGCTTGCGGACCGTCTCGCGGGCGTAGTCGAGGACCTGGCGGGCGAGCTTGCCGTACTCGCCGGTGAGCGCGTAGGAGACGTCGCGGACGTGACGGTCCTGCGGGAAGGGCGTCTCCTGGTGGTACGGAGAGTCCTCCCTGAGGAACTTGCGGATGTCGCGGCGGCGGCGCTGGACGAAGTATCTGGCCAGGTGCTCGCGGCCCTTCGCGCTCTCCAGGTCGACGGTGGCCAGGGCGGGGTCGAGCAGGGCGATGAGGTCGCGGAAGGCGTTCTCCTTACCGCTGTGCGGGGTCGCGGTGACCAGGATGAGGTGCCGCCGCGCGTCGGCGGCGATCTCCTGCAGCAGCCGGTAGCGGAGCTGGCTCTGGCGGCTGGAGGAACCCGCCGACACGCAGGTGTGCGCCTCGTCGACGATGACCAGATCCGGGCAGGTGCGGATGAACTGCTGGTAGCGGCGGTCGGCCTTGATGAAGTCGGTCGAGACCACGGTGTACTTGTGCCGATCGAAGATCGTCTCGTCGAGACGGAGCTCTCGCTCCAGACGGGTGGCGGTGGACCGCAGTACCAGTGTCGCGTCGATGGCGAACTTGTCGCGCAGCTCGTCGTGCCACTGCTCGGCCAGGGCCGGGGAGCAGAGCACGGTCAGTCCGGAGGCCTCGCCCCGCTCCAGGAGCTCCTTGGCGATCAGGCCGGACTCGATGGTCTTGCCGATGCCGACGTCGTCGCCGATGAGCAGCCGTACGGTCTCCATGCGCAGCGCGAGCAGCAGCGGGACGAGCTGGTACTGGCGCGGATCGACGGCGATCGACGCCAGGGAGCGGAACGGACCGGCTCCCGAGGTGAACCCGATGCGCAGCGCCGTACGGAGCAGTCCGGCGGCGACGCTGTCGCCGACCTCTTCGGGCCGGGGCGACGGGAAGGTCGCGTCGGTGACCTCGTCGGCGAACAGGCAGGCCTCGAAGTCGGTGTCGCCGTTGAGCGGGCGGGCGAGAAGGAACTCCTCGCCGCTGCCGGGCTGGACGACCCATTCACGGCCTCGGGCGGATACCAGGGAGCCGACGGTGTAGCTCATCGGGTGGCCCGTCCGGTGCCGAAGACGCTCGGGTACCTGCGCACGATCTCGTCCCACTCCTCGTCGTATCGGAATCTGATGACCAGCCAGCCCAGATCCATGAGCCGGTCCTCGGCCTGCATGTCGCGCTCGTTGACGTGCGCGGCGTCGTGGTGGGGCCCGTCGACGAAGACCGCGACGTTCCCGGCCTGCGTGCGGTAGACGAAGTCCGGCTTCGCCCGTGCGTCGGTGAGGATCTCCTGGGCGCCGTCGGGAAGGCGGTAGTCACCCTTCCGGAGGAATTCGACGAACCGGCGCTCCAGCTCGCTGCCGGACGAGTCCCTGAGGCTGCCCATGTGCTCTTCCGCGGACGTGTGGCCGCCGGTCGGCTTGGTGACGGCGGAAGCCAGCTCGCGCAACCGCTCCACGACCGCGAGCCGGTCGATCTGCTCGTGCCACAACTGGTTGGCGTAGGAGAGCAGGCAGTCGTAGCAGCCGCGCTCGCACCGCTCGCGAGCGCCGGGAGCGCGGCCGTAGTCCTCGCCGGTGTCCGGATCGACGTGGATGATCCTCAGCGCCCTCCGGGCGACCCGCTGCAGCGCGTCGTGCTCGTCGTGGAGTCGGCGGAGCACGCCCGCTCCGCCTTCGGCGCTCTCGATGAACAGCATCCGCGCCCGCCGGAGCGGGTCGGGCAGCGCCTCGCTCGTCAGCTCGGCGTCCTCCAGCTGGAACTCGGCCTCGATGCCGCGCTCCAGCGCGTAGCGGAGGGTGGTGGCCTCCGTCTCCGACACCTGTTCGGAGAGGCGGACCACGCAGATGTTCTTGCTGTCCTCGACGAACGGGACGACCTTCAACACACGTTGCGCGTCCTCGGCCGATGTCAGTCCCTGATCCTCGGGAGTGCGTTCGGAGGCCTTGGACTCGCTGAGCCAGCGACCACGGACCGGGTCCAGCCAGAAGCCGACGTCGTTACGGTTACGGCGTCCCTTGTTGCCCCGGTTGATGACGCGGACCGTGGCGGTGTCGCCGTACACGAGTTCGGCCAGCGAGCGGCCGTCTCTGTCCACATCGGCCTGCATCCGGCCCGAGCGAGTGCCGTGGGTGCTGAAGCGGTAGCTGGTGACGAGCTCGAACCCGGCCCGGCGCCGCTCCTCCTCGTCGGAGGAGATGCGCTCGCGGCGGATGGTGTGCACGGTCTGCAGGTGCATGAGGCCGCTCAGGGAGCCGCCCAGTTCGGCGCCGCACTCCTCGCACCGGTCGACGCCCGCCTCGCGGGCGTGCCAGTAGCGGCAAGCGCCGCAGATGCGGGCTTCGGCGGTGGCCACCTCGCCCGACTCTCCGGCCGGGACCTGGACGCTGGCCACCTGGTAGCGCTGGCCCTCGTGGTAGATCAGCGCGCCCGGACCGAACTCGCCGATCGCGATGAACCGGGGGCGCTGCACGTAGCTGCCGCGCTGCTTGCGGCCGGGGATGTAGGCGGCGAGCGGGAGCCGGGGGAACGAGTAGCCGGGGAGGAACCCCTCGGAGGCGAAGTAGCGGTAGGTGTAGAAGTCGCTGAACTGCTGCTCGGTGTCCTCGTTCTTGAGCAGCCGTATCTGGTTCTCGGCCTGGAGACGGCGGCCCTGTGCCCGCTGCCGGGCCTGCGGCGTGGAGGCGTGGTCCAGGACGCGGCGGTTCTGCTCGGCCTGCTCGGCGATCGCCGCCCGGTACAGGTCACGCCACCGGCCGCAGGCGGCGTCGAACTTCTCAGCCGCGCCGTGCACCTTCCGCTCGACCCAGCCCTCGTCCCACCAGGTGGTCCTGTCCAGCCGCTCGGTCTTCGCGATGGTGTCGAGCATGCGCCGGGCACGGGGTACGGCCCGGCGGCGCGCGCTGTCGTCGGCGAGCTGGATCCGGATGTGCTCGTGCAGGGGAAGCCTGTCCAGGCGTGAGATGTCGATCACGTCGGCCATCTGGCTGTGCAGGTGCGCGCCCGTCTCCGCCAGCCAGATGGCGTGGACGTGGGAGAGGATCAGGTCCTCGTTGGTCAGGTCGAGCCGGGGCGGCTGGACGCTCCCGGCGACCATCAGGCGGCTGCGTCGGAAGTAGTACTGGTCGTGCGAGCTGCCGGTGGAGCAGTAGGTGGTGATGAGGGCCGGCTGGCCGCTCCGCCCCGCCCGGCCGGAGCGCTGGGCGTAGTTGGCGGGGGTCGGCGGCACGTTGCGCATCGCCACCGAGTTGAGGGTGGCGATGTCGACCCCGAGCTCCATCGTGGGCGAGCAGTAGAGCAGGGGAAGCTCGCCGTCGCGGAACAGCCGCTCGCGCTCCTGACGGTCCTCGGCCCGCACCTGGGCGGTGTGCTCGGCCGCGTGAATGCCCGCGAGCCCGGACGCGACCTCCGCGTAGAGGTCGCGGAAGAACGTGCTGACCCGGGTGCCGACCTCCGGGTCCACTGTCTTCCGGATCGGGTCGGGGGCGCCCGTGGTGCCGTCTCCGGCCCGCCAGATCAGCTCGGAGGACCGGAGACGGTAGCCCTTCGTGCCGTCGCGCCCTTCTTGGACCTCGGTGAGCAGGCCGTACTTCTCCAGGACCCACAGGAGGTCGACGATGATCTCCTGAGCGTCGTCGACGGTGAGCCTGTGCCCGTAGTGGGGGAACATTCCCGCGCGGCGGAGGTAGCTGCCGAGGCCGGACCGGCCGGTGAAGTTGACCCTGTCGCGGCTCTCACCCGGACGCCCCGACCGGGCGAACACGGTGCGGGCGCTGTCGCGGTTCCCGCCCTCGGCGAGTGCCCAGGCCCCGGTGAGATTCTGGTCGCTCTGCTTCTGGATCCGTTCGAAGCCCTCCGGCGTGAGCTCGTCCACGTCGACGGCGAGCGCCCGCCGCATCTCGTCCAGCACGAGGCGGGCCAGCTCGGCCCGATGAGCGGGCTCGTCGGTCCGCAGCGCGGGATGAGTGCGTTCCCAGTGCTCGGTGTCGGCGGCGATCTCGTCGAGTGCCACGTAGTCGAAGCGGAGCAGCCCGGTCTGCTCCAGGTTCGGCATGGTGATGCGCCAGCCGCGCTCCAGGTCGAGGTAGATCAGGTAGGAGAGGACCCCGCGGAACGCCTTGAGCACGGCCTCCTTCTGGCCGAACTTCACCTCCGGGTTCCGGGCGAAGGCCTCAAGCGGCAGGTTCATCACCTTCGCCACCCGCTGGGCCACCTCGTCGTGGCGCAGCCCTTCCTCACCCGCCGCCCGCGCCGCGCGGTAGAGAGCGCCACGGAGCTGGGTGACCTGGACGAAGTCGTTCAGGTGTCCCGCCTGAAGGCTGGCGTCCTGCCTGTTGTCGACGAAGGTGAGCAGCTTGCGGGCCTCGTCGTCGAGCTGTCCCTTCTCGTTCTGCTCCCGGAGGCTCCGCACGATGCTCGCGCTGATGATCGACACCGCCGAGCTGCGGCCCTCGGTCGCGAAGGTGGCCAGCTTGGCGAAGTCCCGTCCCCGGCTCTGCTCATAGGACACCCGGCAGCGCAGGCAGAAGCGGAACGGCGAGGGCACGTACCAGGCGTGGATTCCCTCTCCGGCGGGGACCTCGGAACCACCGGGGCCGAGCCACACCTCGCGGGGGAGCCGGTCGCTCAGCGACGGGCGCACCTGCGTGCGGCCGTCGGCGGCCGGCTCCAGCCAGGAGTCAGGCAGCCTGCCCTCCCCCACCGGATCGACCGGCCAGGGGTGCTCGGTGCTGATGTAGAGGTATCCGTTGACCGTGTCGCCGCCGGGCACGTTCGCTTCCTGGCGGGCGCTGTAGCGCTCGCCTTTCTCCCTGGCGACGACCAGGTAGTCCTGCCCGCACTCCCGGCAGAAGGCAAGGGGCAGCAGGATCTTCTCCCGCTGGCCCGGGACGCTGACCTGGTACTGGCTGGTGATGTGACGTTCGGCCTCGGGCTCCAGGCTGACGTAGGTGGTGTCGCCCTTCGAGAGGAACTGGTGGAGGCGGAACGCGAACAGCGGCCGTCCGGTCTTCGGGTGCGGTGCCCGCGCCCCCTCCTGGAGAAGCCGTTCGATCGCCCCCGCGCACTCGGCCTCGGGCCGGCCCGTGACATCGGTCAGAGCTTTGGCGGTCTCGGCGACCTTCTCGGGGCGGCGCCGGACCAGCCGGTCGCTTCCCGGCTCGGCCTCCAGGCCGAATTCCGACTCGATCCAGATCGCCAGGGCGTCGTCGGCCAGCTCCGCGTAGGACCGGCCACTGCCGGCCTTCGCCATGCTGCTGACCAGCTCGGCGGAGGTCGGGGCCTTGTCGCTCGTCGCACGGACGAGCGTCTCACCGATCACCCGGTCAGGGCTGACGTCGGCGCCGAACAGACGGGTGGCGACCTCGGCCACCACCGTCTGAGCCTCGGCGAAGGTCTTGGTGGTCGCCATCGTGGCCGAGGTGCCCACACACTGCAGGTTCGGTGTGTCGCAGGCGTCCCGTAGACGCCGTACGAGCAGTGCCACGTCGGCGCCCTGGCGGCCCCGGTAGGTGTGCAGCTCGTCCAGCACGAGGAAGCGCAGGCCCTGCGCCGCCCCGATCAGATCCCTGCGCTCATCGGGCCTGGTGAGCAGGTATTCCAGCATCACATAGTTGGTGAGCAGGATGTCCGGCTTGCGAGCGAGGATACGGTTGCGCTTCTCCTCGCTCTCCTGCCCGGTGTAACGGTCGAAGCTGACCGGACGCGCGTCCCTGGGGAGTCCCCATTCGAGGAATCGCTCCAGCTCGTGAAGCTGGCTGTTGGCCAGCGCGTTCATCGGATAGACGACGATCGCCTTGACTCGGCCGGGGTCGGGGTCACGGAGAACGGAATCGACGATCGGAACCATGTAGGCGAGGCTCTTGCCGGAGCCCGTCCCGGTGGTCAGGACATAGCTCCCGCCGTCGCGGGCCGCCTCCACCGCCTCGCGCTGGTGGCGGTGGAGCGAGAGGGATCGATCCCCTGGATCGTTCCCATCGGCCTTGATCCTGAAGAGGTGCTCGCACATCGGGTGCAGCAGGCCCGTTCCGACCAGCTCGGAGACCGTTCCCCCGCCGGCGAAACTGGGATTCAGCGAGACCCATGGATACGGCCACCGCACGCGAGCCTCGCGCTCGTCCTCCAGGTGCTGGGCGATGCGGTCGTCACGGACATGCACGAGCGAGGTCGTGAACCGGTCATAGTCGGCGATGAGCCGCTCATGGACCTGAAAGACATCCATTTATAGACAGAAGTCCCTTTTTTCGAGCCGTGCCGGAAATGACCGTTTCCGCATGCCGAAGACGACCTCTTTACGGCTGCGCTGGAGGAATCTCCGATTTAACCATCTAGCACCGGAAAATTGAACGGTGAATTTGCCGCGACTTCGGAACGGCATGACACAGGGCGACCACGTCCGCTCGTCGCCCCCCACGACGGCTCCCACGAGCGGATCAAAAGCCGCCGCCTCACGGCGAACACGGCCACCGGCGCCGCCGAGCCAAGTGCCCCGGAGAACCCGAAGAAACGGCGCCGCCCGACTCCCCCGCCCTACCAGGCGGCGCATCCGGCAACCGGCCCGGCCGGACGCCGAAGTCCTTGCATCGTTCCCATGCCGGATCTTCCCAGCGGTAAACCCATATGTCTTCTGATGCGTCCGTTAACTTAAGCGTCACATGCCGCGATAACCACATGGATGCCGCCAATGGGGCGTTATGTCGGATTTATCGATTAATGCCCATATTCGTCAACGAGAGAGTGGTGATTGTCCGTGATGGATCACGAGCTCACCGTCGAGCTGCGTGAACTCGCCGCCGATCCCCGCCTGGCGGCCCGCAAAGATGAATTGTGTGACCTCGCGAACGCGATCACCGACTCCGACAAGGCTGAACGCTGGTGTGAGATCGACCTGTTCGCCGCTTTCTCACCCGAGGACACCATCATCCCGGACAGTGAACCCGCGGAAACGAAATGGAAGAGGATACCTCGCTGGATCCTCGTACTTTTCAACTCCATCCTCGTCTTCGTACCGATCTTTGTCACGTGGTTGGGGTTGATGCAGGCCACCGACGCCTACGGCGAGGTTCTCCGGGCCGACGGCCCCGAGGCCGCCCAGCGGCCCTTCCTGGAGATGTGGCAGCAGGGCTTCGACGGACGGCTGACCGAGTTCTTCACATTCGACAACATCGCCTTCTACACGCTCGCCGCGATCAGCGTCCTCATCTTCTGGACCATCTTCGAGAACGTCATGCGGAACAGCGCGGAGCAGAAGGAGGACACCTCGGAGCACGACCTGGCGGTCCTTCGGGCCCGTCTCCGCAGGGCGTTGACCCGGGCGAGTCTGCTGCTCGGCCAGGTCCGGCTCTCCTCCCCGACCCGGTTCGGGACCGAGCTGACCAGGACGATGACCGAGATAACCCTCGTCGGCGAGACGGCGCGCAAGGCGCAGACCGAACTGGTGGACGCACTGGCCCAGACGTGGCAGGCCGCGCAGCAGACCACCGAGACGCTGACCGGCAGCGCGATCGACGTGCGGGAGGCCATCGCGACCCTCGGTGACCACCTGGCGAAAATCGACATCGCCCACGACGACATGACCGCGGCGGTGGAACAGATCTCAGCCGTGATCGACACTGTCGGGTCCACGACCGGACAAGCGGTTACGAGCGTCGGCGACCAGCTGTCGACAGCCATCTCACAGACCACCCTCGACATGCGGCGCGCGTTCAACGAGGACCTCGCGCGGTCCATGACGTCTCTGCGGGGCACCGTCTCCGCCCTGGACACGCGCGTCGGCGAACTGACCGACACGACGGCGAACATCGGCCGCGCCGTGGACCACGCGACGGACTCGATCCACCTGATCGGCTCAGCCACCGAGAGTGCCTTCCAGTCCGCCATCTCCGGCCTGGACAGCCAGGTCGGCGAACTGGTCGGCGCGACAGCGAGTATCGGGCACACCATCGACCGCACGACCGTCTCGCTCGACTCCGTCGGCGCATCGACGGAGAAGGCCGTCGGCCTCATCGGCGGGCAGATCATCGACTCCCTCACCGTCACGGCCGCGGAGTTCCGCCGGGTCTTCGGAGACACCAGCACGGAGATTCGCGAGGCCCTCGGCGACTGGTCGAGCACCGCCGACGCGCATGCCTCCCGGATCGAGATGGTCTCCGACACCTCGGGGAGGACGATCACCCTCCTGCAGGAGACGCGCCACACGCTTGACCGGCTCCCGGGCGCGGTCGCGGAGGTTCTGGCCGACCTGCCGGCGAAGGTGAAGGAGCTCTCCGACGGAGAGTTCACCGAACTGAAGGACGCGATCGTCGAGTTGCGGACCGCGGTGGACCGTGCGGCCGACGTCCTCGGCCCCGTCGCCTCCGGCGGCGGTGTGGACCGCCGCCAGGGATCACCGTGGTGAGAACCAGGCGAAGGCCCTCCACCCCGATCCTGCTGGCCGGCTGGCTCTTCGCCGACCTGCTGCTCGGTCTTACGATCATCATGCTCGGCGCCCAGGCTCCGCCTCTCGTGCCGGTCAAGTCGCTGGCGGGAGAGAGCACAGGGACACCCACCCCGACCC
>NZ_NGFP01000217.1 GCF_002149035.1 Streptosporangium minutum | reverse complement strand
GGGGCGGTGGGCCCGTGTGGAATCGCCGCAGGCGGCGGGGCCGTTGGACGCCAAGGTCCGCGCGGGTGTCAGGGGTTGCGGGGGCTACCAGAGGCGGTGCGACCGGGGGGCGGCGGCCAGGCGTTCGCCGATGCGGGTGACCACGCCCTGCCGGGCCAGCCCGGCGGCGAGCACGCACGCGGCGCTGACCCCCTTGGCCTGTGAGGAACCGTGGGCGATGACCACGGTGCCGTTGAGCCCGAGCAGCACGGCCCCGCCGTGGACCTCCGGGTCCAGCCGCTGGTTGAGCCCCCTGATGCGTTTTCTCTGCAGCATTCCGCCCAGCCGGGCCGTACGGCTCTCGCTGATCGTGTCGCGGAGCTCGGCGAAGGCGTAGCGGACGCTGCCCTCCATGGTCTTGAGCGCCACGTTGCCGGTGAAGCCGTCGGTGACGATGACGTCCACCGTCCGGGTGAGCAGGTCGTGCCCCTCGATGTTGCCGGCGAAGTTCAGGCCGGGAGCGGCCGACAGCAGCTCGTGTGCCCGTTTGACGAGCTTGTTGCCCTTCTCCGGCTCGCTGCCGATGGTCAGCAGGCCGATCCTGGGCTCGTCGATCTCCAGGGCGGTCTCCGCGTAGGCGGCGCCCAGGTGCGCGAACTGCACCAGCATCTCCGGCTTCACCTCGGCGTTCGCCCCCGCGTCCAGCAGGACGGTGGGGGTGGGCCGGGTCGGCAGGGCGACGGCGATGGCGGGTCTGAGCACTCCGGGCTGGCTGCGGAGCCGGAGTTTGCCGGTGGCCACGATTCCGGCGGTGGATCCGGCGGAGACCACGGCGGAGGCCTCGCCTCGCCGTACGAGATGGCAGGCGACGGCGATGCTGGAGCGGGGGCGGCGGAGGCTGGCGAGGGCGCCCTCGTCCATGGCCAGGGCCTCCTCGGCCCGGATGATCGGGACCTCGGTGAGCGCGTCGTGGACGGAGAGCGCCTCCATGAGGGGGCGGGGAGCACCGACGAGGACGACACGGACCCCGTGTTCCCGCACCGCGTGTACGGCTCCCGCGACGATCTCGTCCGGGGCGTGGTCGCCGCCCATCGCGTCCAAGGCGATCGGCATGGCGCCGGGAGCGTGGGTATCAGGCAAGCGGTCACCTCGTGCGGGATGGTCTGTCCGCATCGTAGGCGGGGTCGGCGTCGGATGGGTCGACCGGGGGCTCAGGGCCAGTCGGGGAGATTCCAATCGGTCCTCTCCCGCGAGATGATGATCTTCCCGAAGGTGGCCCGGCCGACGACGCGGATGACCGGGCCGCCCTCGTCGCCGAGGCCGCCCGAGATGTTCCTCTTGGCGAACAGCGCACTGACCTCGTCGATGACGTGGGCGTTCTCCGGCACCCTGACGATCAGCTTGCCGAAGGCGGAGTTGACCTCAAGGGTGATCTCACGGCCGGGGAGCACCGCATTGGACAGGTCGACGATCAGCGCGCCGAACGTGGCGTTCAGCGCCGTGTGGCGTCCGGCGATCCAGCGCCCGCCCCGGACGACCTTGCTGAAGACGGCGCGCACCTCATGCCGGACGATGGCGGGCCCGTGGACCGTGGCGGTGACGTCGGGCAGATCGTGGGTGATCGGGGCGAGCTCGCCCAGGGTGACGGAGTCGTAGGTCGCCTGCAGCCGGTCGGCGTGTTCGAGGCTGGTCAGGCGGCCGGTGGCGAGGGCTTCGGCGAGCACCGCGGCCACGCGGTCGCGGTCGGCGTCGGACGCGCGCATGGCCGGGGAGTGGTGGCCCGGTAAGGCGGGGTCACGGGAGGTCATGGGAGGGATTCTACGGCGTTTCGAGATATATCGCGAGATGAATTTACCGGCGAACTTACCTGAGAGTGGAACCAGCCGTAGGGGTAATTACGTCCGGGTATATAAGCGCCATGACGCGCGACCGGCTGGAGAGGTTTACGCGAAGACCGACAAAAAACGGAGGAAAGAATTAGTGATCTTTAAGGAAGGCTCTGCGCGCGGCTTCCGTGCCTACACCGCCAAGCATCTGGACGACCTCCTGCGACGGGCCGGCCTCGGGGACGAGGAGCGGCTCCGGATCAGGGCGGTGGCGACCGTCCTGCCCTTCCGTACCAACGCCTACGTGGTGGATCAGCTCATCGACTGGTCGGCCATCCCCGATGACCCCATATATCGTCTGGTCTTCCCTCAGGCGGACATGCTGCCCGAGCCGGACGTCACCAGACTCGCAGGTCTCCTGCGCGCCGGTGCTCCGAACGCGGAAATCCAGGCGGCGGCACGCGAGGTCAGGATGCGGCTCAACCCGCACCCGGCCGGTCAGCTCGACCTCAACGTCCCACGCATCGGTGATGATCCGATGCCGGGGATGCAGCACAAATATCCTGAGACGGTGCTCTTCTTCCCCAAGCAGGGCCAGACCTGTCACGCGTACTGCACCTACTGCTTCCGATGGGCGCAGTTCATCGGGGAGCCCGATCTCAAGTTCGCCTCCGACGACGTCGAGAACCTCGTCGGCTACCTGAAGAAACATCCCCAGGTGACCAGCGTGCTGTTCACCGGCGGCGATCCCATGATCATGAGTGAGCCGGTGCTCCGCCGCTACCTGGAGCCGCTGCTCGAACTGGAGCAGCTCGAATCCATCCGCATCGGCACCAAGTCGCTGGCCTACTGGCCGCAGCGGTTCGTCTCCGACCCCGATGCCGACGACACGCTGCGCCTGTTCGCGTCCGTGGTGGACGCGGGCAAGAACCTGGCCTTCATGGCGCACTTCTCGCACCCGAGGGAGATGGAGTCTTCCGTCGTCGAGGCAGCCGTGGCCGGGATCCTCGCCACCGGCGCGGTGGTCCGGACCCAGGCGCCGCTGATCAGGACGATCAACGACGACCCCGTGACCTGGTCGTCCATGTGGCGCAGGCAGCTCACCATGGGCATGGTGCCCTACTACATGTTCGTCGAGCGGGACACCGGGCCCCAGGACTACTTCGCGGTCCCCCTCGCCCGGGCCTACGAGATCTTCAGGGACGCCTACGCGAGCGTTTCGGGACTGTGCCGCACGGTGCGGGGCCCCTCCATGTCGGCCACGCCCGGCAAGGTCTGCGTGGACGGCGTCGCGGAGATCGCGGGGCAGAAGGTCTTCGTGCTCCACCTCATCCAGGCGCGGGACCCCGAGCTGGTCGGACGCCCCTTCTTCGCGCGCTACGACCCCACGGCCGCGTGGCTGACCGACCTGCGGCCGGCGTTCGCCGACCGCTTCCCCTTCGAATCCTCCGAACTCCCCGAGCTCCTCGGCCCCTCCGACCCCTTCGCGCCGGCGACGGTCCCCCAGCGGCTGTCCGCCTGATCCCCAGGGTCAAGGGGGTGTCCGGCGACCGGAAAATCTGACGCCGTGACCGGTGGACTCTCTTTCCCGCCCCTTTCCCGGGTTCCTGTCTCCGGTGCCGCCGGGATGTGCTCCGGAGTGCCGCAATTCTGCGGCATACGGATCGGCGGACCGTAATCCTTCGCAGGACTATTTCCAGATTTACCGGCTGCGCCGGGCGGGTCCCAGGGCCCGCCCGGCGTGTCCATGCTGGGACTCCAGATGCTGTCGCCGCCGGTAATCCGATCATCGTGAGTGGACCGGGGGTCGCTCGGGACGGTGATACAAATGCCGATGCAGCTTCCGGCCGGCGCGTTTCGTGTAGCCCTCCAAATCGCGCCCACCGGTAATTCAGGGTCTTAGGCCCGCTTTTTCTCACGGTTCCAGAAAAAGCAGAGCGGGCCGATCACAGTCTGGGAAGGCAATCATGAAGCGATTCATCAAAGCGGCTGCGGCCGTGGCGGCGTTCGGTCTCGCGGCGGCGATCTGCGCCCCCGCCCAGGCCCGGTCGCGCGACATCCTCGACGGGCAGGACGGGACCGACGGCCTCTCCCACGTGCTCGGAGGGCTTACCTTCGGCCTGCTCGACGAGGGGAACGTGCAGCTCGGCACCATGGGTGACCAGGGTCCGGCATTCGGGACGCGGGATGACCAGGGCCTGCCGGGCAGCATGACGAGCGGCTGGCGCGTCAGCACCGACCGCCTGTGGTGGACGCTCACGGACGCCGCCGGGGAACTCGCCGGCACCTCCGTGAGCGACCCCACCCCCGGCGCTTCCGTGAGCGACCCCATCCCTGGCGCTCCGCAGGACGGCGGCACCATCCCCGGCACTTCCGTGAGCGACCCGATCCCCGGCGCTCCGCAGGACGGCGGCGCCGCGCAGAACGGCTCCCTGTCCGCCGCCCAGGGACCCCAGAACCTCAGTGACATCCTCGGCACCGTGCCCACGACGACCACGTCGGCCGCCGAGACCGCTCAGACCTCCGCCGACGCGGTCGCGGCACTCGGCGACAAGCGTGCCGAGATCGACGGCCTCGTGGACGCGGCGAACCAGGCCGTGCCCCGGGGCGCCGAGCAGGCGGGCACTCTCGCCCCGCTGGTGGGCACCCTGTCTCCGGCCGAGGCCGAGCCGGTCGCCGGGGCCGTCGCCCCGATCGTCCGGTCCGCCTCCGTCGACGAGCTCGCGCCGCTGGTGGGCAACAGCGGTGAGGAGGGCGCCAAGGCCCTCACCGGAACCGTCCATTCGCTGGCCGACACCACGATGAGCACCACCAGGGTCGCCGCCGAGTAGTCACGGCGACGCGGGACGCCCGCCGCGCCGAGGGGGATGCGCGGAGACAGCGAGAGACCGGCCGGTGCGCACCGGCCGGTCTCCCTCTGTTTCAGAGGCCTGGTCCCCGCACGGTGGTGCGGCGGGCGATCTGGGCCTGAAGTCTGGCCATCTGCCAGTGCAGCTCGATGAGCTGCTCGACGAGCTGGAGACGGGGAATCTCGGACGGGTCCTCTGTGGCCAGGTGGTCGATCGCGGTCGACAGCTCTCGCATCGCGCGCCCCCACTCCATGACGGCTTCCTAAGATCGAAACAACGTTCGAATCATAGCGGAACGCCGATCACGATGTCAGTCGATTGCCCGCCTGAGCGTCCGTGTGTCCCTCAGGTTTCGTACACAGGTGCGATATATCCGCGGGCCAGGGTGTGGGCGGTGATGTTGAAGCCCACCACGGCAGGCGGCGTGTCGGCGTCCACGCCGAGCTTGTCCACGTCGAGGGCGTGCACCGCGAAGATGTAGCGGTGCGGCCAGCCGGGCGGCGGGGCCGCGCCGCCGTAGGCGTGGGTGCTGTAGTCGTTGCGACCGTGCACGCCGAAGCTGGAGCCGGCGCCGCCCGCCCCGGCGGGCAGCTCGGTCACGTCGGCGGGGATGTCGAACAGCAGCCAGTGCCAGAATCCGCTGCCGGTGGGGGCGTCGGGGTCGAAGCACGTCACCGCGTAGCTGAGGGTGCCCTCAGGGGCTCCCGACCAGCGCAGGTGCGGGGAGATGTTCTGCCCGGTCGCCCCCCAGTCGTCGAACACCTGGGCCTCGGACATGGTCTCGCCGTCGCGGACGTCGTCGCTCTCGACGGTCAGCGCGGGGACCTGGGGCAGGAAGTCATATGGAATCGGTGGCCGTGGGGACACGATTCACCTCCGGTGGGAGCGTCTTGTCGGTCGCTCTCATCTTGCCCTGCCGCCCGGGGGCTTCGCGGACGGCGTGGCGGGCGACGTGGGCGGCGGGGTGGTGCGCCGCGAGCCGTTGTCGCAGGCGGTCCGGCGTGGCTCTACAGGCGTCGCAGGCCGTTGTCGCGGACGGTCCTGCGGCGCGTCTGGGACGTCGCCGGGGGGGCGGCGGGGCCCGGCGGCGGTCAGGCGCTGTTGTAGGCGGCGAGCACGGCCTTGGGGTCGCCGTCCATCTTGATCTTGCCCTTGTGCAGCCAGATGACCCGGTTGCAGGTCTCCTCGATCACGTCGAGGTTGTGCGCCACCAGGAAGACCGTGCCGGCCTGGTCGCGCATCTGCTTGATGCGCTCCTGGCTCTTGCGCTTGAAGTCGCGGTCGCCGGTGGCCAGGGCCTCGTCGATGAGCAGCACGTCATGGGCCTTGGCCGAGGCGATGGCGAAACGGAGGCGGGCGCCCATGCCGGAGGAGTAGGTCGACATGGGGAACTGCACGAACTCGCCGATGCCGGAGAATTCCACGATCTCGTCGTACTTCTCCCTCACCTGCGCGGGGTTCATGCCCATCGCGTAGCAGCCCAGCACGATGTTGCGCTCACCGGTGAGCTCGCGCATCATCGCGGCGTTGACGCCGAGCAGGGACGGCTGGCCGTCGGTGTAGACCGCGCCCGAGTGGGGCGGCAGGAGCCCGGCGATGGCGCGCAGCATGGTGGACTTGCCCGAGCCGTTGCGGCCGATGATGCCGATGGCGTCGCCGTGGTGGGCCACGAAGGAGACGCCGCGGACGGCGTGCACCTCCTTCATCTGCGGCCTGCCCTGGCGCTTGAGAAGGCGCATGAGGGCGTTGGCGGCGTTGCCCTTCTCGGCCTCGGTGGCCGCGCCGTACACGCGGTAGATGATGTGCAGGTCGTCCACGATGACCGTCGGAGTGCCCGCGCGGCTGTCGCCGGCGGGGTCCGGGTTGGGGTGCACCCTGACGTCCTTGGTGGGGGCGCCGGGTTCCTCGGCCTTCACGCTGGACAGCTCCTCGGTCAACTCAGCCACGGCCGTACTTCTCCTCGGCTCGCCAGAAGTACCAGAAGCCACCGATCAAGGCGAACACCGCCCAGAATATGCAGACGTACCAGATGTACGGCCGGGGGGCATGCGACTCCATGAGCAGGTCGCGCATGAGCTCGATGTAGGCGGCGGCGGGGTTGAAGTACATGATGTCGGCGATCCACTGCCGGAACACGTCTCCGTCGGCGCCCACCACCTTGTCCTGGATGGAGAAGAACACGCCGGAGGCGTAGAGCCAGGTGCGCATGATGAACGGCAGGAGCTGGTTCAGGTCGCGGGCGGTGGAGCCGACGCGGGCCAGGACCAGGCTGGCGCCGACGTTGAACATCGTCTGCAGCAGCAGGGCCACCGGGATCAGCAGCCAGAACCACGTGGGCGCCTCGCCGGTGACGAGCACCAGCGCGACCAGCACGCCCATGGAGATCAGGAGCTGCTGGAACTCCTGGATCGTGTAGGCGAAGGGGAGCGCCGCGCGCGGGAAGTGCAGGGCGCGGATCAGCGACAGGTTGCCGGAGATCGACTTGGCGCCGCTGCTCACCGAGCGCTGGGTGTAGGTGAAGACGAACATCCCGGTGATGAGGAACGCGGGATAGTTCGGGACCCCCTTGTCCGCCCCCAGGATCAGGCCGAACATCAGCCAGTAGATCCCGGCGTTCATCAGGGGGGTGAGGACCTGCCAGAGCTGGCCCAGGGCTGAGTTGCTGTACTTCGAGACGTTGCGCGAGGTCGCGTACGTCATGACGAAGTGCCGTCGTTCCCACAACTGACGCAGGTAGACGGGCAGACTGGGGCGTGCGATGGCACGCCGAAGTCCGTAACGCTCGGCGAGCTTGGCCAGCGGCTCTTGCCCCTTGTCTGGGGTGCCGTTACTCGGGCCGCCCGCCTGGGCGTCCGCGATCGCGGATTCCGGCTGGCTCATGGCAAGGACTCTATTGGATGCGAGTGGTTGAAGTGCCTACGGCGGTGCTCCGCCGCACACATTGGACGGGATCTCCACCGAGGAGGTTCCAGGGCAATTGTGCGGTTCGCCTGCGAACCTCCGGCCCTCCTGCGACGGGGTCAACGTTAGCCCAGGTGAGGGTCATGCGCGGGCAACGGATGCGAGCACTCCTGACCCAGAGGTATTTTGGCATGACCGTTCTCGCCCTATATGAGTCTATATGTCTACTTATGGCCTTCCTGGGGGGTTGGATCGGTCATGCTGGTAGACGTATGGCGCCGAACCGGCACATGCGTGACCGGACTGCAACATCACAGAGACATCTATGTGTGGAGCGGTGCGGGATAGTCGCGTCCGACTGGTGTGGCGTCAGCACCTTGGCCGGGATGGCGGGGAACGGGGGACCACAACCTCCCCTGCCGGGCTGTCCGGGCTACGGGACCTCGATGGCGACGCCCGCCTGCAAAGGGAGGAATTACTACAATGCGCGTTACTAAGGGCGCACGGATCACCGCCGGCACCGCGCTGCTCGCTCTGGGGCTGGCCGCGTGCGGCGGCCAGAGCTCTACGGGCGGCGGGACGGCCTCCGCCGACCAGCCCGTGCGCATGGAGCTCGGTGAGCCCCAGAAGCTCTTCTACCCGGGTGACACCACCGAGTCCGAGGGTTCCGAGGTGCTGGCCGCCGTCTTCGCCCCGCTGGTGAGCTACGACGAGAACAAGCAGGTCGTCGACGACGTCGCCGAGTCGATCAAGACGACCGACAACAAGACCTGGACGATCAAGCTCAAGCCGGGCTACACCTGGCACAACGACGAGCCGCTGATCGCGCAGAACTACGTCGACGCGTGGAACTACGCCGCCAACCAGGACAACGTCCAGGGTGCCAACGGTTTCTTCAGCCGCGTCGAGGGCTGGGCCGACCTGAACCCGGGCGAGGGCAAGACCGTCTCCACCAAGGGGATGAAGGGCCTGAAGGTCGTCGACGACAGCACTTTCAAGGTCACCCTGAGCAAGCCGTTCTCGCAGTTCAAGACGATGCTGGGCTACACGTCGTTCTACCCGCTGCCCAAGGCCGCCTTCGGTGAGGACGGCAAGGTCACCGAGGCGTACGCCAAGCAGCCGATCGGACAGGGCTACTTCAAGTTCGACAAGCCCTACAACAAGGGTACCGACCAGTCGATCGACCTGACCCGGTACGACAAGTTCCCCGGGGAAAAGCCGAAGTTCGACAAGCTCCAGTTCAAGATCTACTCCAGCGCCGAGACCGCGTTCAACGACCTGCGCGCGGGCAACCTGGACGTCCACGACTCGCTGCCCCCCTCGGCGATCGCCAGCGCCAAGGCCGAGCTCGGCGAGCGCTACATGGACGAGGCCGACGCCGGCGTCGGGTACATCGGCTTCCCGATGCAGTACAACAAGACCTACGCGAACGTGAAGGTCCGCGAGGCCATCTCCCTGGCCATCGACCGCAAGACGATCGCCGAGACGGTCTTCTCGGGCACCCGCGCCCCGGCCGACGACTTCATCAACCCGCTGCTCGACGGCTACCGTCCGGGCGCCTGCGCGGTCTGCACCTACGACCCGGCCAAGGCCAAGTCGCAGTACGCCGCCAACGGCGGCCCGAAGACGCTGGAGCTGGGCTACAACTCCGACGGCCCGCACAAGGAGTGGATCGAGGCGGTCGCCAACAACCTCCGCGCCAACCTCGGCGTCCAGGTCACGGTGAAGCCGTTCGAGAAGTTCGCCTCGATCCTCGACGAGCTCGACGAGAAGACCTACGGCGGCATGTTCCGCATGGGCTGGGCGATCGACTACCCGTCGGCGGAGAACTACCTGACCCCGGTCTTCTCCACCGTCGCGATCAAGACCGGCTCCAACTACGCCGGCTGGTCCAACAAGGCGTTCGACGACCTCCTCGCCAAGGGCGACGGCGCCGCGACGCAGGCGCAGGGCCTGAAGTACTACCAGCAGGCCGACGACATCCTGATCAAGGAACTGCCGTACATCCCGGTGTACTTCTACAGGACGAACGCCGCGTTCTCCCAGCATGTCAAGGGCGTCAAGATCAACCTCCTCAACCAGGTCGAGTGGACCAAGGTCGAGAAGGTCGCCTGACGGATGGCTGCGGGCCGGGCGCGTGCGCCCGGCCCCATGGGCTGCCTCCGGGCGGTCCCGTGGCGCCGCGTACCCCGGCGGCGCCGCGGGGCTGTTCCCCGAGGCGTGTACGGGAGGCTTGAATGAGCCGTTACATCATCAGGCGCCTGATCCAGGCGATACCTGTTCTTCTGGGCGCGACCCTGCTCATCTACGCCATCGTCTTCGCGCTGCCCGGTGACCCCATCGCGGCGCTGATGGGCGAGAAGCGGATGGACCCCAACCTCGTCACCATCATGCGGGAGCAGTACCACCTGAACGACCCGTTCCTGGTGCAGTACTGGTACTACCTCGTGGGCCTGTTCGGCGGCGACTTCGGCACCACCTTCGCCGGGGTCCCGGTCACGGACATCATGGCCGGCAAGTTCCAGGTGACCATCAACCTGGCGATGACCGCCCTGGTCATGGAGGCGGTCATCGGCGTCGGCCTCGGCCTCTACGCGGCGCTGCGCCACGGCAGGGCCCAGGACTCCATGGTCCTCGCGTCCACGCTGGTGCTGATCTCCATTCCCACGCTGGTCACCGGTTTCGTGCTCCAGCTGCTCCTGGGGGTCAAGGTCGGCCTCTTCCCCGTCGCGGGCGTCACGGACGGCTGGCGCAGCTACCTGCTGCCCGGCTTCGTGCTCGCCGGGACGTCGATCGCCTACCTCACCCGGCTCACCCGGACCAGCCTCGTGGAGACCCTGCGGGCCGACTACATCCGCACCGCGGTGGCCAAGGGCCTGCCCCGGCGCCGGGTCGTCGGACGGCACGCGCTGCGCAACGCGCTGATCCCGCTGATCACCTATCTCGGCGCCGACCTCGGCACGCTGATGGGCGGCGCCGTGATCACCGAGACGATCTTCAACCTGCCCGGCATCGGCCAGCAGCTCTTCAGCTCGGTCTACCTGCGCGAACAGTCGGTGGTCGTCGGCATCGTGACCGTGCTGGTGCTGATCTACATCCTGGCCAACCTGATCGTCGACCTGCTCTACGCCGTGCTCGACCCGAGGATCCGCTATGAGTGACACCCTTGCTCCGGCCGCCCGGCGCGCCAGGCACGGCAAGCCGGCCAGGCCACCCAAGCCACCCAGGGCCGCCAGCCTGTGGAGCGACGCCTGGCACGATCTGCGCCGCCGCCCGCTCTTCATCAGCTCGGCAGTCCTTATCGGCATTTTTCTCATCATGTCGGTGTTCCCCTGGCTGTTCACCTCGGTGGACCCGTTCGACGCGGCGAGCTGCCAGCTCGCCGACGCCCGCAAGGGCATGAGCGGCGCCCACTGGTTCGGCACCGACAACCTGGGCTGCGACGTCTACGCCCGCACGATCTACGGCGCCCGCAACTCGATCGTGGTGGGCGTGACGACCACGGTCGTCACCGCGCTGGTGGGTGGCCTGCTCGGCCTCGTCGCGGGGTTCAAGGGCGGGGCGGTCGACACCCTGTTCTCCCGGGTCACCGAGATCTTCTTCGCCATCCCGTCGATCCTCGGCGCCCTGCTCATCCTGGCGGTCTTCCGCACGGGCAACGTCTGGACCGTCATGCTGGCGCTGGCCGTACTGACCTGGCCGATGACCTTCCGCATCATGCGGGCCGCGGTGATCACCGCCAAGAGCCAGGACTACGTGGTCGCGGCCCGGGCGCTCGGCGCCTCCGCGCCCCGGCTCATGTTCCGGCACATCCTACCGAACGCCATCGCGCCCGTGATCGTGGTCGCCACGATCAACCTGGGCGGTTTCATCGCCGCGGAGGCGGGACTGTCCTTTTTGGGGGTCGGTTTACGCTCGCCTGATATCTCCTGGGGACTTATGATCTCCGATGCCCGGGAGCGCTTCCTGGAGGCGCCGGGACCGCTGCTCTTCCCGGCGCTGTTCCTGAGCCTGACCGTGCTGGCCTTCATCATGCTGGGCGACGCCGTACGCGACGCCCTCGACCCGAAGCTGCGGTAAGGGGGGACCTGTGAAGAAGACGTCAACGTCGGTGTTGCCGGCCGGGGGAGCCCTGGGCGACGAACCCCTGCTGGCCGTCGACGACCTGCACGTGGAGTTCGTCACCAGGCAGGGCGTCGTCAAAGCGGTCAACGGGGTCAGCTACTCGCTGAACCCCGGCGAGACGCTCGCCGTGCTCGGCGAGTCGGGCTCCGGCAAGTCGGTGACCGCCCAGGCGATCATGGGCATCCTCGACATGCCGCCGGCCCGCATCCCCCGGGGGGAGGTCCGCTTCCGGGGGACCGACCTGCTCAGGCTGCCGGAGGACGCGCGTTCCCAGGTCCGCGGCCAGCGGGTTGCGATGATCTTCCAGGACGCGCTCTCCGCGCTGAACCCGGTGTTCACCGTGGGCTCGCAGATCGGGGAGATGTTCCGGGTGCACCGGGGCGCCTCCCGGCGCGACGCCGAGAAGAAGGCCGTCGAGCTGATGGACCGGGTCCGCATCCCCGGAGCCAGGCAGCGGGTGCACGACTACCCGCACCAGTTCTCCGGCGGCATGCGCCAGCGCATCATGATCGCGATGTCGATCGCGCTCGACCCGGAGGTGCTGATCGCCGACGAGCCGACCACGGCGCTCGACGTGACGGTGCAGGCCCAGATCATGGAGCTCCTCGCCGAGCTGCAGCGCGAGAGCAACATGGGCCTGATCCTGATCACCCACGACCTCGGCGTGGTGGCCGACGTGGCCGACAAGATCGCGGTCATGTACGGCGGGCGGATCGTGGAGAACGCCCTCGTGCACGACATCTACCGGGCCCCCGCCCATCCGTACACCAAGGGGCTGCTGGACTCGATCCCCAGGGTCGACCAGAAGGGCCAGGAGCTGTACGCCATCAAGGGCATGCCGCCGAACCTGCTCGCGATGCCCTCGGGCTGTGCTTTCCACCCCCGGTGCCCCTACCGTCAGGACAACTGCGTCACCGAGGCGCCGCCTCTGTACGAGATCGGCCCCACGCGCAGCAGCGCCTGTCACTACTGGAGGGAGGTCCTCGATGGCAGCCACGGGTGAGCCGATCCTTGAGGTCCGCGACCTGGTCAAGCACTTCCCGCTGAACCAGGGCATCATCATGAGGAAGCAGATCGGTGCGATCAAGGCCGTGGACGGGGTCTCCTTCGACCTGCGTCGCGGTGAGACGCTCGGCATCGTGGGCGAGTCCGGCTGTGGCAAGTCCACGCTGGCCAAGCTCCTGATGGCGCTGGAGCGGCCTACCTCCGGTTCCGTGAAGATCAACGGCCGGGAGATCGCCCAGGCCAGGGGCGGCGAGCTCAAGCGGGTCCGCCGCAACATCCAGATGGTCATGCAGGACCCGTACACCTCGCTGAACCCCCGGATGACCGTGGGCGACATCATCGGCGAGCCGTACGAGATCCACCAGGAGGTCGCCCCCAAGGGGGACCGCCGCCGCAAGGTGCAGGAACTGCTGGAGGTCGTGGGTCTCAACCCCGACCACATCAACCGCTACCCGCACCAGTTCTCCGGCGGCCAGCGCCAGCGCATCGGCATCGCCCGGGGCCTGGCGCTCCAGCCGGAGATCATCGTCTGCGACGAGCCGGTGTCCGCGCTCGACGTGTCGATCCAGGCGCAGGTCATCAACCTGCTGGAGCGGCTGCAGAACGAGTTCGACCTCGCCTACATCTTCATCGCGCACGACCTGTCGGTGGTCCGCCACATCTCCGACCGGGTCGGCGTGATGTATCTGGGCAAGATGGTCGAGCTGGGCAAGGACACCGAGATCTACGACCGTCCCGCCCACCCCTACACCCAGGCGCTGCTGTCGGCGGTCCCGGTGCCCGACCCGGACGGGCGGGAACGGCGTGAGCGGATCATCCTCCAGGGCGACCCGCCCTCCCCGGCCAACCCGCCGTCGGGATGCCGCTTCCGGACCAGGTGCTGGAAGGCGCAGGAGATCTGCGCGGAGCAGGAGCCGCTGCTGCAGATCCGGCCCGGCACCGCCCACGCGAGCGCCTGCCACTTCGCGGAGACCCACGACGTGGTGCACGTCTGAAGGCGGAGACCTGCCACGTGGTACACGTCCGGAAGAGGACCGGGCGCGGGAGGGTGCCCCCTCCACATGCGGGAAAAGCCGGAGGGCGACGCCTCCACACAAGAGATGTGGAAGCGTCGCCCTCCCGGCTTACTAGAGGATGTCGACGCCGATGCCGCCGATGCCGACGAGGCCGCCGATCCCGACGCCGTGGCCGACCCCGCTGCCGTTGCTGACGACGTTGCCGCTGCCGCCGTAGACGCCCGGACGGATGCCGCCGCTGTAGACGCCGCCGCCGTACACGCCGCCGCCGTAGACGCCGCTGCTGTAGACGCCGCCGCCGTACGCGTACGCGCCGGCGCAGGGAGAGGCCGCCACGATGGCGTTCGTGCAGCCGCTGCTGTAGACGGCGCCCGTCGGGACCAGGACCGGGGCCGAGACGACGCCGACACCGCAGCAGTCCGCGGCCTTGGCCGAGGAGGTGGAGGCGGACGCGGCAGCGGCAGGCGCGAGGATGGCGATGCCGACGCACGCGGAAGTGATGAGAAGACGACGAATCATGTGTTTGTTCCCCCCCGTAAGGAAGCCGCGGCAGTGTCCGGACTTGGAACGTTCTGGCTGCTCGCGGCTACTCAACGTAACGGGAGCGACACTATCCATCGACATGCTTTGGAACGGTGCCGAGATGGTCAGGTTGTGGCAATGATCGCGGAGCCGTGGCCGAACAAACCTTGGTTCGCGGCCAGTCCGGCCCGCGCCCTTTCCACCTGGCGTGCCCCCGCCGTGCCCCGTAACTGCCAGGTCAGCTCACAGATCTGGGCGATGGCCTGGGCGGGGACGGCCTCGCCGAAGGAGGCGAGCCCGCCGGAGGGGTTCACCGGGATCCGGCCGCCGAGCGCGGTGTCCCCAGCGCGCAGCAGCTTCTCCGCCTCGCCCGGCGGGCACAGGCCGACGTCCTCGACCCAGTCGAGTTCCAGTGCGGTGGACAGGTCGTAGACCTCGGCGAACGACAGGTCACCGGGGCCCAGGCCCGCCTCCTCGTAGGCGGCGTGGGCGATGGAGGCGCGGAAGGTCCGCTCGGGGGGCGGCACCGCCGCGGTGGAGTCGGTGGCGAAGTTCGGCAGTTCGAGCACGGTGCCGGGGAAGGTGGGCGTCACCGTGGAGACGGCCGCGAGCCGTACCGGGCTGCTCGCGCCGTGGCGGCGGGCGAAGTCGTCGGAGGCCAGCACCAGCGCGGCGCCGCCGTCGGAGGTGGCGCAGATGTCCATCAGCCGCAGCGGGTCGGCGACCATGGGGGAGGCGAGCACCTGTTCGGCGGTGGTGGTCCGGCGGTAGCGGGCGTTGCCGTTCAGGGAGCCGGCGAGGGCGTTCTTGACCTTGACGGCGGCGAAGTCCTCGGCGGTGCTGCCGTACAGGGCCATCCGCCTGCGCGCGTAGAGCGCGAAGTACGCCGGGTTGGTGGCGCCGAGCAGCCGGAACCGGAGCCAGTCGGGGTCGTCCGGGCGGTCGCCGCCCACCGGCTTGAAGAACCCCTTGGGGGTGGAGTCGGCCCCGACGACCAGTGCCACGTCGCAGAGCCCGGCGAGGATCCGGGTGCGGGCGATGTCGACGGCCTGCGCGCCCGAGGCGCACGCCGCGTAACAGGAGGCGATCCGCGCGCCGTTCCACCCCATGGCCTGGGCGAACGTCGCGCCGGCGACGAATCCCGGGTAGCCGTTCCTGATCGTGTCGGCGCCCACCACGAACTGGACGTCGCTCCAGGCCAGGCCCGCGTCGCGCAGCGCGGCCCGGGCGGCGGCCACGCCGTACTCGGTGAAGGGCCGTCCCCACTTTCCCCAGGGGTGCATCCCCGCGCCCAGGATGACGGCGCTCACGGCCTGCCCCACATCCACACCGGCGGGCCGTCGGCGAGCGGGCCCCAGGTCAGCTCCAGCTCCATGCCCACGTGCAGGTCCTCCACGGCCAGGTCCTTGACCTGGCCGAGCACGATGATCCCCTCCTCGGCGAGCTCCACCGCCGCGAGCGTCACCGGGGTGTACGGCTCGGCCGTCACGAACGGCGCGGGAGGCGGGTAGCAGGCATTGGTGTAGGACCAGACGGTGCCCCGCCGCGAGAGCCGGGTCCCCGCGAGGTCCTCGCCGTCGCAGTGGGGGTTGCGGCAGAAGCCCGTCTGGGGTGGGAAGTAGACGGTCCGGCAGTCGGAGCAGCGGGTGCCGAGCAGATGCGCGGTGCCGTCGTCCACGGTGAACCAGCCGTCGATCACGGGTGCGGTCATAGGGCAAATATGACACAAGCGCTTGCTAGGTAACATCCCCCGGCGGGCCGGGCGGCCGCCTCAACCGGGCGAGGGGCGGGCAGCGTCTGGGG
>NZ_NGFP01000216.1 GCF_002149035.1 Streptosporangium minutum | reverse complement strand
GGGGCGGACCGGACCGGGGCTCCCCGGGGCGGAGGGTCGGCCGGTGCTCGCCGAGGACGGCACGGTCCGGCCGGTGACGGCACGCCGGGACGGCCCGGGGGTGGCGACCGGCTCCGGCGGCGGGGATCCGGCGTCCTTCCCGGGGGACGTCCTTCCGTGGGACGTCCTCCCGGGAGGCGCCGGCGGATCCCCGGACCCGGGGGAGCGCGGCGCCGGAGTGAAGATCGTGTCGGCGGCGAGCCGGTCGGGCTCCCTGTTGGCGGCGACCAGGCCGACGGTGACCGCGACGGTGATCACGGCCGCCCCGGCCACGACCCGCGGGCCCAGCCGGGGGCGGCGTATCCCGCCCATCCGGCCGACCATGCTCCGCGCGACCGAGGTGCTCACCCTGGGGGCGGGCCTGGCCAGCGGGAACGTCAGCGCCAGCAGCGTGGCGAGCTCGGCCAGGTGCCGCCGCCCGCGCTGCTCCCACTCCGGCCCGTAGGCCGAGAGCGCGGCCACCTCCAGGTCCGCGACGAACGCCCGTGCCGTCGGCGGCCGGTCCGCCGGGTCCTTGGCCATGCCCCGGGCGACCAGCGCCCGCACCGAGCCCGGCACCGCCTCCAGCGGGATCGGCGCCGTCCGGTGCAGCCGCATGAGCGCGGCGGGATGGTCGGCCCCGTACGGCCTGCGCCCGGTGAGGCACTCGAAGAACACGCACGTGGCCGCGTAGACGTCACCCGCCGCGCCGGCCGGCTCCCCGGCCCACTGCTCGGGCGCCATGTAGGGCGGGGTGCCCGCGGGCGTGCCCGGCTCCCTGATCCGGGCGGCGATCCCGAAGTCCGCCAGCTTGCTGGTGCCGTCCGCCTGGACCAGCACGTTCTCCGGCTTGTAGTCGCGGTGCGCGATCCCGGCGGAGTGCGCGGACGCCAGACCCGTGAGGGAGCCCTTGAGGACGACGAGGGCCGCCTCGGGGCTCGTGCTGCCGTGCTCGGACAGGATCCTCCTGAGCGCGACCCCGTCCACCAGCTCCATCACGATCGCGGCTTCGAGCACGTCCTCGTAGTACTCGTAGAGCCGGACCACGTTCGGGTCGCGCAGCTCCACCATGACGCGGGCCTCCTCGCGGAAGCGCGCCACGAACCAGGGGTCGTCCCTCATGGCCGCGTTCAGGTACTTGATGGCCACGTAGGCGCCGGTGGAGGCGTAGGTGGCCAGCACGACCCGGCCGCTGCCCCCGGCGCCGAGCTCTCGCACCTCGTGGTATCCCGGAACCATTCAGTCCCCCTCCGAGCGCCGTCGCTTGTTCGACGGTCTCACCCCCGCCATCGGTTGTCACGGTTCGCGAACTTTGCTGGAGAGTGACGGGACTGTCATCCCCGGGGACCGACCGGCCCGCGTGTTAGGCTCTGGCGATACCAAGCAAGCGCTCGGGCGTTTGGAGGTCGGATGCCGGTCGATCTGAGGTCACTGGCAGCACCGGGGCACAGTGCGGTGCTGGTGATGGAGATGCAGCGCGGGGTCGTCGGCGATCTAGCGAAGTTTCCGGACCTGGTGGAGGTGTGCGCGCGGCGGGACGTGGTGGCCAACGCGTCCTCGGTCCTCACCGCGGCCCGCTCGGCCGGAATCCCGGTGATCCACTGCACAGCGGCCTTCCGCGCCGACCGTGCGGGGTCGCACACCGGCAACTGCCCGTTCATCACCGCCCTGCTCAAGGACCCCGCGCACATGCTGGAGGGCACCGGGGCGATCGAGGTCCTGCCGGTCCTGCTCGACCCGGCCGACCTGGAGTCGCGCCGCTACCACGGCTTCTCCCCCTTCACCGGGACCTCGCTGGACATGACCCTGCGCTCGCTCGGCGTCTCGTCCGTCGTCGCGGTCGGGCTCTCCCTCAACCTCGGCATCCCCGGCCTCGCCCTGGAGGCCGTCAACCTCGGCTACCGGGTGGCGGTGGTGACCGACGCCGTGGCCGGGATCCCCGACGACTACGCGCAGGCCGTACTGGCCAACACCGTCGGCCTGCTGGCCGCGCGGGTGAGCGCCGCCGACCTCGTGGAGGTCTGGCGGTGATGGAGGGCCTGCGGCTGGACGGCCGCACCGCGGTGGTCACCGGCGGAGCCGGCGCGATCGGCGCGGCCATCTGCCGCGACCTCGCCTCGCTCGGCGCCCGGATCGTCGTGGCCGACGTGGACGGGCAGGGCGCCGCCGCGATCGCCGACGAGCTGAACAGCGAGTCGCTGGGGCTGGGCACGCGGGTCGGGGCGCCGAGCGGGCCCAGGGCGCCGGCCAAGGCGCTGCGGGTGGACCTGACCGACCCGGGATCCATCGCCGAGTTCTGCGGGGACGCCGGGCCGACGGACATCCTGGTGCACAACGCGGGAGTGTCGGTCGTCGAGCCGTTCGTCGGCAGCGACCCGGCGGCCTGGGACCTGATGTGGCAGGTCAACCTGCGCGGTCCGATGCTCCTCACCCGGCTTCTGCTACCCGGGATGACCGAGCGCGGCTGGGGGCGCCTGGTCTTCATCTCCTCCGACGGCGCGCGGGCCGGGTCCGGCGGCGAGGGCGCGTACGCCGCGACCAAGGCGGGGCTGTTCGGCCTGGCCAAGACCCTCGCCCGCGAGGCGGCCCGGGCGGAGGTGACCTCGAACGTGGTCTGCCCGGGGCCCACCGACACCCCGATGCTCCGCCGGGTGGACGCCGAGAAGCCGGGGCTGGTCGACAAGCTCGCCCGGGGCGTCCCGCTGCGCCGCCTCGGCGCCCCCGAGGACGTGGCGGGCCTGGTCGCCTACCTCTGCACCGACAGGGCCGCCTACATCACGGGCCAGGTCCTGTCGGTCAGCGGCGGCATCACGATGCATTGAGGCTAGAGGGAGTCGTAGACGGCCTCGGCGAGGCGGTAGGCGCGGAGGCTGCCCGAGACCGCGGACGCCATCTTGTTCATCGTGTAACCCATGCCCAGGCCGTGCTCGACGTCGCCGAGCCCCAGGAACCCGCCCAGGCCGGTGTGGCCGAACGCGGACTCCGCGCCCCTGGAGGGGGTGAGGAAGGTCAGGGCCGGGCGCATGTAGCCGAGGCCGAAGGAGCTGTCGATGATCAGCACCCTGTCCGGGCCGGTGACCCGTCGCCGGAGGGCGTCCGCCAGCGTCTCCGGGCGCAGGATCCGCCCGGCGACCAGGTCGCGGTAGAACCCGGCCAGGCCCCGCGCGGTGGCCACGACCCCTATCGCCGGCCAGCCCGCGCGCAGGATGACCGGGTGGTTGGCGCCCCCCTGCAGCCGGTGGATCGGCGGGTTGCCCAGGGCCCGGTTCATCAGGCTGTCCCTGTCGAGCACGGCTCGGGACATCTCCTCCACGGGACCGCCCCGCCCCGGCAGCTCGGACATCGTGGACACCCGGGGGACGACGTCCGCGGCGGCCCCGGCGGGTGCGTCCCCGGCGTCGGCGGGCCCCTGCCGTCTCCCGGCGGACAGCCGCGCCGCCCGCGCCGCCACCTCCTCCGGCGCGCCGAACCAGAGTTCGAGCCCCAGGGGCTCGGAGATCTCGGCGGCCACGAACTCGCCCGCGGACTTGCCCGAGACCCGGCGGATCACCTCGCCGAGCAGGAACCCGTACGTCACCGCGTGGTAGCCGTGCGCGGTGCCCGGCTCCCAGATCGGCGCCTGCCCGGCCAGCCGGTCCGCGATGGCGGCCTGGTCCTCGAACTCCTCCGGCGGGACCGGTGTCTCGATCGTGGGCAGCCCCGCCTGGTGGGTGAACAGGTGCTCGACGGTGATCCGCTCCTTGCCGTGGCGGGCGAACTCCGGCCACACGTCCGCGACCGGCGCGGCGACGTCGAGCAGCCCGCGCTCGGCCAGCAGCAGCGCCGCCGTCGCGGTGACCGCCTTGGTGCACGAGTACGTCAGCGCCGGGGTGCCGCGCTCCCAGGGCCGCCCGCTGTGCCGGTCGGCGACCCCGCCCCACAGATCCACGACCGGCTCGCCGTCCAGGAAGACCGCGAACGCCGCCCCCAGCTCCTCACCCTCGGCGAAATGCCTGCCGAACACCTCGCGCACCCGGGAGAACCGGGGATCGCACTGCCCGTGAACCACCGTCATGACCCGTCCCTTTTGAAAGTGAGCACTTGCTTGGTCACCGAGCCTAACAACTGGGGCCGTTTCGGCCCAGACGATCAGCGCGGCACCCTGAACCTGCTGACCCCCGCCACGGTCCTGGCCGCCCTGGCCTCGGCCGCCACCGGCCAGGTGATCAGCCTGGCCATGCCCATCAGGGGAGCCACCTCCTCCGCCGCCCCCACGACAGTCCCCCACCTGCGCGGACGCCCGCTGCCGCAGCACTTCATGTCGGTCGACGGCGGCGACTACGCGGCCGGGACCCGTCCCATCGGGGCCGGTCTCCGCCTGGCCGACGACGCCGTCATCGTCACCCATCACGGCACCACGACCCACATGGACGCCCTGTGCCACATGTGGTCGGGGGAGGAGCTCTACAACGGCCACCCCGCCGCCCGGGTCAGGTCGTACGGCGCGACCCGGTGCGGCATCGAGACCGTCGGGGGCGTCGTGGCCCGCGCGGTCCTCTTCGACGTCCCCCGCCACCTGGGCCTGGACCACCTCCCGGTGGACTTCCGCATCCCCGCCGACCTGCTGCGCGAGATCCACGACGACGTACGGCCCGGCGACGTGGCCGTCGTCCGCACCGGCTGGCCCCTGGTCTGGGACAGCTCTCCCGAGGAGTACTGGTCCGGCCAGCCGGGCCTGTCCGCCGGCGCGGGCCGATGGCTCGCCTCCCGCGACGTCGCCGTGGTCGCCTCCGACAACGCCGCCATCGGCGGCCTCAACGCCCGCCAGCTCGCCGACGAGGGGCTGGAGGACGACCTCCACATGATCCTGCTCTGGCGGCACGGCGTCCATCTGGCCGAGATGCTCTGGCTGGAGGAGCTGGGCACGGCGTGCGCGGGCCGTGCGGGCGGGGACTTCGTCTTCGTCGCCGCCCCCCTCAGGATCGAGGGGGGCACCGGCAGTCCCATCAACCCGCTGGCGATCCTCTAGCGGGTCCGGGCGCCCCGCCGGATCCCCCCGGAAGGCGCCGCGCCCGGCGTCCTGCTTCCGCGGTCCCACGTGCTGGTCGGCGCCGCGCCCCGCATGCCGTCCCGCATGCCGTCCCGAGTGCCGCTCAGTGGACGCGGTCGGTGCCGGCGCCCCGGAGCAGGGTGTCCAGGACCTGGACGGCGAGGGTGTCGGCGTCGCCCTCGCTCTGCGCCGCCTCGTGGATGAGGGCGTAGTAGACGCGCCGGGTCCAGGGCAGGTCCGCGTCGGACCGCAGGATGCCGGCCTCGCGCGCGCGGCGGAACATCTGGTCGCACTTGTCCAGCACGGCGGCGTGGACGCGGGCGACCTCGGGACCCCCCTCCGAGGCCCGGCCCATGGCGAACCCCCAGTCGATCTTGATCCGCAGGACGTTCGCGGTCACCTGGTGGAGGACGACCAGCGGCGGGGCGGTCGAGGAATGGGCGGCGTCGACGGCCGCGCCGAACTGGCGGGTGGCCCAGGCCGTCATGGCGTCGACGAGCGCCTCGCGGGAGGCGAACCGGCGGTGGACCGTGGTGCGGGCGACGCCGGCGGCCTCGGCGATCTGTTCCATGGTCGCGGCGGGATTCCTGCTCAGGACCCGTTCCGCCGCCTCCAGGATCGTCAGCACGGTCCGCTCGGCGTCCGCCCGACGCGCCCGGCCGCCGTGGCCCGCCGTTGCCGTTTCCCCTTTTGTCATGGAGCGGAGACTACATCAGAGATGCTTCTTCGGCTCTAGTTGCAACATGCATGTTGCAACTAGTACGTTGAACGCGTCTTGATCGATGCAACTGGATCGAGCTGGTTGCAGCTGACGGAAAGAGCTCTCATGGACATGCGACTGAACGGCAAGACCGCTGTGGTGACCGGGGCCAGTCGGGGGATCGGGCTGGCGATCGTGGCCGCGCTCGCCGCCGAGGGGATGCGGGTGGTGGCCGGCGCGCGCACGGTCTCGCCGGAGCTGAAGGAGACCGGCACGATCGCCGTACCGGTGGACCTGTCCACCCCGGACGGCCCGGCGCTGCTGGTCGGCGAGGCGCTGGCAGAGCTGGGCGAGATCGACCTGCTCGTCAACAACGTCGGCGGCGGCGACGTGGGTGAGGGGCAGCTGGGCGGATTCCTCGGCTTCGACGACGAGGGGTGGCGGCAGGCGTTCGACCTCAACTTCCTCAGCGCGGTCCGCACCACCCGGGCGGCGCTGCCCAGCCTCCTGCGGAGCCGGGGGAACATCGTCAACATCTCCTCCAACGGAGCCCGGACGCCGCACGCGGGGCCCGTCGCCTACACCACCGCGAAGGCGGCGCTGACCGCGCTCGGCAAGGCCCTCGCCGAGGAGTTCGGCCCCCGGGGGGTGCGTGTCAATACCGTCTCGCCCGGTCCGGTGCGCACCGCCATGTGGGAGGACCCGGCCGGATACGGCGCTGAGCTCGCCAGGTCGATGGGGATGGAGCACGAGCAGGTGCTGGCCCAGCTCCCGGCCTGGACGGGCATGACCATCGGCCGCCTCATCGAGCCGGCCGAGGTGGCCGCCATGGTCGTCCACCTCGCCTCCCCCCACGCCGCCGCCATCACCGGGGCCGACCACCTCGTCGACGGCGGATCCGTCAAGACCGTCTGAGCGGCGCGGACCCGGTACGGCGGCGCCCACGGCACGCCGGAGAGGACTTTTGTCCTGGACGGGCCTGGATCGATGGATCTGCCGGAGCGCCGGGGCGTTGACACCGTGGAGGGCGTGAGCAGAAAACTGGCGTGGGCCGCGCCGGTGGTCACGCTCCTGCTGCCGGCGTGCTCCGGCCCGCCGGCCCACCGGCCCGGAACGCCGATCCGGAGCCGCCGGAGGCCGGCGAGGGCGTGGACCGGGACCAGGGGCGAACGTTGCCCAAGGTGGCTAGATCGCCTGGGTGAAGCGGGCGAGCAGGTCCCGGAGGGAGTCGCGTTCGTCCGGGGTGAAGGCGTCGGCGATCCTGCGCTCGATGACCACGGCCGCCGCGTCCGCGGTGCGCAGCGCCTCGCGCCCCGCGTCGGTGAGGTGGGTCTCCAGCATCGTGCGATGCCACTGATGCGGGCCGCGTTCGATCAGGCCGTGCCCCAGCAGGTTCTTCAGCACGACGGTCATCGCCTGCGGGGTGACGAGGCACTCCCTGGCCAGGGCGGCTGCGGAAATGCCTGGATTGTCGACCAGCACGAGCAGGGCGGCGTACTGCGGCACGGTCAGCCCCGCGGTCTTCACCGCCGCGTGCTTGGCCGCCATGAGCCGCTGCTCGGCGCGTTTCACGAGCAGGCCGAGCCGCTCCTCCGCGGGCATGTCCATGAGCGGAGCTTACAAGTCACCCTATGCATAAGAAGCTTGATATCTATCAAAGCTTTGATACTGTGCCTGCATGACCGTGATTCCAGAGAGCCACCTCGACCTGCTGGCCCGCCCCCTGTACGCGCACCTGGCGACCCTGATGCCCGACGGCACCCCGCAGGTGACGCCGGTGTGGGCCATCTGGGACGGGGAGTTCCTGCGCTTCACCACCACGACCGACCGGCAGAAGGGGCGTAACGCGAGCGCCCGCCCTCACGTGGCCGTCTCCGTCAACGATCCGAACCAGCCATACCGCTACCTGGAGGTCCGCGGCACTGTCGAGCGGATCGACCCCGACCCTGAGGGAGCCTTCTTCGACGTGCTGGCCAAGCGCTACGGGCTGGAGTACGAAGCGCCGGTCGGCGACGCCGAGCGCAGGGTGGTCCTCGTCGTGCGGCCCACCCGCTGCACCAGCCAGTGAAAGGCGGCGCCTCTGCTCCGCCTCGTGCGGGATCAGTTCGACGAGCGGCCCGTCGTTCGTGACCTACCGTTCATCGGGATGCTGGAGGCCGAGCCGGATTCCGCGGAACGCTCTGAAGAGATCTTGCGCTCGGGGGACAATCACTCTTTGTGATCGTTATCGATTGGGTGTTGTCAACGCCTCCGTGATCACAGTGGCTGAGCGGCTTGGCCTGACTGAGGTGGCCACACTCGATCGCCGTCATTTCACCGTCGTGCGCCCCCGGCATGTGGACGCGTTCACTCTCCTGCCCGAACGGCTCTGAACACGAGACCGAAGACGCGTCTCGTGTCATGTACACATAGTGGTCACTGCATATGGGCGGCACCAACGTCAAGCTAGGTGACCCGTCCGGGGTGCTGTCAGACTGAGTTTGTGACCCCACTCGATCCCTGCTGAGACCGCTCGCGAAGCATGCGGACGCCGATTCCGGCACGCGGATGGTGGAGCTTGCGTAAACTGCAAGCTATGTTTCAGGTTATGAAACAGCCGCCATCCGTCTTGCTTCCGCTGCTGCGCTCTCCGTTTCAGGGGGAGCTCCTGGCCTGGCTCTTTCTACACCCCGGTGATGAGTACGCCCTGATTGAGCTGGCGAAGAGGTTCGATGTCTCGGCTTCGACCGTGACTCGCGAAGTCGATCGTCTTGCTGCCGCAGGTTTGGTCGTCGAGCGAAGGATCGGCAACCTGCGGATGATCCAGGCGGACACCGACGTGGTCGTGGCTCGCCCGCTGACCGAGTTGCTCGCTCTGACATATGGCCCCGTAGCGGTGCTCGGCGAGCGGCTTTCTGAAGTCGTCGCCGTTGAGGAGGCGTACATCTACGGCTCCTGGGCCGCGCGGTATTCAGGCGAGCCGGGAAGAGTGCCGAAGGATGTGGATGTCCTGGTTGTCGGAGCCGTCGATGAAGACGATCTTTACGACGCCGCCAGGGCAGCGGAGCGGCAACTCGGTAGAGAGGTGAACATACGTCGGCTGAGCCGCGACGACTGGGAGTCCTCTGCCGGCGATCCCTTCCTGGAAACGGTCAGATCTCGGCCGCTTGTCCGACTCAAGATTGAAAAGAGGGAGAGCCGGTGAGGTGGGAGCAGGGGCGCGCTGTCCTTGAGGGCATGCTTGGCCGTGGCGAGATCGAAAAAGTGGCGGCGAGCCGTGCGCAGGCAGAGGAGTTGCTGGCTCAGGCCAGGAAACACATGGCGACGGCTCGCCTTGCGATGGAATCGGATCCGATCGGTGCGTACCAACTGCTCTACGACGCGGCGCGCAAGGCACTGTGCGCCGTACTGGAGAACCAAGGACTTCGGGCCAGCAGCCGAGGTGGGCACATCGCCGTGTACGAGGCGGTCAGTGCGCAGTTTGATCCACCGCTGGGTCAGAGTCTGCGGCCTTTCGACCGGATGCGCCGGCGACGAAACGAAGCAGAGTACCCACGCCTGGGTTCATCCCGTTTCAGCGCGGATGATGTCAGAGCCGACATGGCCAAGGTCGAGACGATCGTGGAGATCGCGACGAAGATGATCGATCAGATGCAGCCTTTCTGACGGAAGTTTCTCGCTGCACCAGGAAGACGCTGCCGCTGGCTATGGCTCTGAGGCGGAAACGGCTACTGCGGCATCGGCGGCACCAACGTCAAGCTAGGTGACCCGTCCGAGTGGAGCGCCTGCCAGACGGGTCTGGTGCAGAGAGGAGTAGTGCCGACTTTTCCAGTGCGACTCGCGAGCCTTCGGGGCGTGAGCGATATCTGCCTGGGCAACTTTGGCATCGCCCTCAAGCGATTCGGGAGAAGGCGAGTCGGCCGGGGGACCGCCGCCCGTGCGGGCTGGCAGAGGCGCTCCGTTCGGTTTGTGCTCGCCGGGGCTCATGCCCAGCCTGAGGCGCCCTGTCCGCCGCGCTGCACCATGGGTACTGCCTCTTGAAGCAGGACCGGTTCGCAGGAACAGGGCTTGAAGACCCTCATGTCACCGAGAAGTGGTACCAAAAAGTGGTACCGTCGGTCGTATGGCTGAGACACGGCTTCGACTGCCGGATGAGACGTACGAGCAGATCAAGCAGATCGCCGGCGGTGACGCGCAGAGCGTCAACTCGGCGATGGTGGTGGCCATCGAGGAATACATCGCTCGACGGAGGCGGGAACGCTACCAGGCGATGGGTCGGAAGATCGCTGAGCGGGACCGGGAGTTGCTTGAGCGGCTCGCTCGATGACGCTCTATCCGACCACCTCGGACCTTCTTGCCTTGGCTGAGGTGGTGCTGCCGGAGGTCCTTCTCCGCGATGGTGGCCAACTGCACGCAGCGGTGCTGCGCCCGCAGACCACTGTCTTCGGCGATGACGCCTATCCAGACCTGTGGGAGAAGGCGGCGGCTCTGATGCAGAGCATTCTGATCGGGCACCCGCTGGTGGACGGTAACAAGCGGCTCGCTTGGGCGGCGTCCGTCGCCTTTCTGGAGGACAATGGGGAGATCTTGGAGTACCAAGACGTGGACGAAGCCGAAAAGCTCGTCATCGCCGTAGCAATGGGCGAGCTGGAAGACATCCCCGACCTGGCACAGCGACTTCGCAAACTTCGTGAGTAAGATCGACGCACGATCACCGTCTATTGCTCGAAGCGCACCGCTACCACCAGCAGTACCTTTTCAAGGTGCCGAACGGCTACTGCGGCATCGGCGGCACCAACGTCAAGCTAGGTGACCCGTCCGAGTGGAGCGCCTGCCGAGCGGGCCTGGTGCCGACCGAGGAGTAGCACTCTCGACTTCACCGATACAGCTCACGATCATCTTCCGAACGTGAGCTGTATTGCTGCCCGGCGTGGTCAAGCTGCTCATCTTCCGCGGCCCGGACGTAACCGCATCGATAGATGCCATACGTTGATCATCTCGCGTATGTCCCACACTGGAGGTTATCGGGAGGGGCAGCCCTAGCTTTGTGCTGCACATGCGGCAGCCACTCGAAACGGGGATATCTTCACAATGAGTGCCCAGTACGCATGGTCTGAACGCTTCCCCGCGAGACATCCGGTGATCGAGGGTTCTGATCACCCGGCGGTCAGTCCACTGGGCGATCTGTATTCCCCGGCTACCGAAGCAGAGGTCCGCGAGCTTGAAGAGCGGCTGGGTGTGGAGCTGCCGCCGAGTTACCGGCAGTTTCTCCTGTTCGCCAACGGGTGGGGCAGCGACGATGACTGCTGCCTGCTGCGTGTCGAGGAAGTCGGCTGGCTCCGCGATGTCGATCCCTCGATCGCCGAGAGCTGGTCAGCACCCAAGCCGGAGAACCCATGGAGCGTGCCCGACGAGCTCTACTTCGTCTACGGACAGGAGCAGGACTCCATCCATTACAGAGGGGAGTATGTGCCCGACACCCTTCTGGCCGGATGCTGGGATGACGGAGTGGCTCTCCTCAATCCCCACGTCAGCAGTGCTGAAGGTGAGTGGGAAGCCTGGTACCTCGCGCCATGGCTGCCCGGGGCTAACCGTTACAGGTCCTTCTGGGACCTTGCAATGGACGAGCTGCGAATGCGATACGCAGGTTGATGTCTCTTTCGTCGTTGAGCTTCGCCGTCTCGGGTCCTTCGTGCGGTGGTCATGCGCGCGGGCGGTGCTGGTCGCGACCGGCCGAAGAGCCGCAACGCGGCCGGCGACCGCCCGACGCGCGGCGGGACGCCGCAGGCGGATCGCCTTTGAAGACGTGGAGAAAGTTCTCATTCAGTCGGGTGTCGACTGTGCTGAGCTGGCCTTATGCGGCGTTGTAGTTGAGGCCGGGGTATCGGTTGACGCTTGACACCTCAGGCCGTGCGCCTCGCCCGTGGTCCTCGGGGCTGCTGGGCTATTCGGCGGTGTTCTGGTCGCCGTCGGGTTGGCCGGCGAAGCTGCCGAGTCCTCGGACGGTGTGGATGGAGCCCTCGGCGCGGAGCGCCTTCATCACCTTGTGGGCGGCCATGCGGGCGATGCCGAACTCCTGCATCAGGTCGTTCTCGCTATGCGGGGGACGGCCGCGGTCCCCGGCCGGTGAGCGCGGGTGGCCGATTCCGGGGGTGTACGGGGACGGCCCCGGGCGGCCGCCCCGAATTCAGCGGCCGGAGCGGCCGTCCCCGGTTCGGGAGCCGAGGTAGCCGCCCTCAGTTCGGGAGCCGGGGTAGCCGCCCCGGTTCGGGAGTCGGGATAGCCGCCCCGGGTCAGGAGCCGGGGTAGCCGCCGCCGCCGTGGGCGGCGTCGAGGGCGTCGTAGTCGGGGGTGAAGCCCTTCTTAGGGATGGCCTCGACGAAGTCGACGTGCCTGGGCTTCTTGTACGAGGCGAGTCGGGTGCGGACGTGTTCGACGACGTCCTCGGCCGTGGCCTCGCCCTTGAGGACCACGACGGCCTTCACAGCCTGGTGCCACCGGTCGTCGGGGACGCCGATGACGGCGGCGTCGGCGATTGCGGGGTGGGTCTTCAGCGCCCGCTCGACCTCGGCGGGGTAGATGTTCTCGTTGCCGGACTTGATCATGCGGAGCCTGGGGCCGATGAAGGTGATCGTGCCGTCGGGCTCGCGGCGGCCGAGATCACCGGTGTGGTGCCAGCCGCCGCGTGTCTTCTCCGCATTGAGCTCAGGCCTGTTGAAATATCCGGAGAAAAGCGACTTGCCGCGAGCGCAGATCTCGCCCACCTCCCCGGACGGCACCTCGCTCCCGTCGGAGGAGAGCAGCCGTACCTGGACCAGCGGCGACGGCCGTCCGGCGAATCCGGCGGCGCCGGGGGCCAGGCCGAGGAAGGTCAGCATGCCGCCCACCTCGGTCTGGCCGTAGCCGCCCATCTTGGACCGGCACCAGGGGGAGTCGTCCACGGTCGTCATCGCGTCCCACTCGGCCGAGTGGGAGACGAAGCGGAGCGATGTCAGGTCGTATTTGCCGTCCCTGTTCGCCTCCGTCACCGCGTCGATCATCTGGCCGAACAGGAACGCCTGGGTGACCTTCTCCGCGTCGATCAGGCGGCAGACCTCCTCGGCGTCGAACGCCGGGGTGAACACGTTCGTCCCGCCGATCTGCAGGGTGGCCAGGCAGAACATCATCGTGCCCACGTGGAACAGCGGGCCGTTGTTCAGGAAGGTGAAGCCGTCCTCCATCTGGCGGACCACCAGCAGCGCGGTGCTGTGCGCGACCAGTGCGGCGCTGCTGAGCAGTGCCGCGTTCGGCCGGCCGTCGAAGGCGGCGGTGTAGAGCGCGAGCACCGGGAGCGTGTCGTCGCCGGGCTCCGCCGGATGAGCGGCCTCGCCTGTGAGGGGGCCGCCGGGCTCCGCAGGGTGAGCGGCCTCGCCTGTGAGGGGGCCGTCGGGTTCCGCTGGATGAGCGGCCCCGTCCGTGAGGGGACCCGGGCGGGCGCCGGTGGGATCGCCCGGGAGGGCGTCCGCGGTCCCCTCCCGGCGGGCGGCGGGGGAGCCGCTCGACAGGAAGGCCTCGTAGCCCTCGCCCGCGAGGATCCAGCCGTCGTCGCTCAGGGGGGCGGCGGCCTCGGACTGCTCCCAGACGACGACTTTCGGGGTGAGGTCGTCCACGACGAAGGACAGCTCGTCGGTGGACTGCCGCCAGTTGGCCGGGCAGAAGATCGCACCGAGCCGGGACGAGGCGAGCAGCAGCTCCAGCACCGCGTGGCCGTTGCGGCCGAGCCACATCACCCGCTCGCCGGCCGTGACGCCCCGCGCGGCCAGCGCGTCCGCCAGGCGGGTGACCCGCTCGTCGAGTTCGGGATAGGTGAGCCGCACCTCGCCGTCCACCACCGCCGTCACCCGGGGGCGGCTGCGGGCGTGCTCGGCGAGGACGTCGGACAGGGTCAACCGGTGGATCATCGCGCCTCCTGCTGGGGGGCGTACGGCTCGCGCCCTTCCGTGTGCGGCCGGCCCGAGCCGTACGGGACGGATCACTTGAAAGCGGGCATGACCTCGGCGGCGAAGAACCGCATGACCTTCTTCATCTCCTCCAGCGGCATCGGCCTGGTGCTGCCGAAGTCGCAGAGCAGGTTGGCGAACCCGGCGTCCTCGAGCAGCCGGATCTGGCCGACCACCCGCTCGGGGTCGCCGATGACCTCCAGCTGCTCCCAGCGGAAGTCGTTGGAGACCGCGCCGCCCTTGAGGTAGCGGTCCTGGTAGTACTCGAAGCCCTGGGCGGCCTTGCCGGTCCGGGGGTCGATCGGCGAGCTCTTCTCGTTGAAGATCCGGGACCGGTCGAACATCGTCTCGAACCTGGCCTGGTCCTCGCGGGCCCGCTCGACCGTCGCGGCGACGTAGACGCTGCGGGCGACCACCAGCTCCGAGGCGGCCGCGTCGTGCCCGGCGCGCTCCGCCGTCTCCCGCCAGGTCTCGGCCGCCTTGACCACCTTGCGGAAGGGCGCCGCCGGGTCGGCCAGGATCGGCAGGCCGCGCTCGGCGTACATGGTCACCGTCTCGGGGGACACGGCCGCCACGTGGATCGGCGGGAACGGGGCCTGGACGGGCCGGGGGACGAGCTCCACCTCGGTGCCGGTCCGGTAGAACTTGCCCTCGTGCCGGAAGGACGGGTTGCCCCAGAGGCCGAGCACGACCTCCAGGGCCTCGTTGAACCGGTCGCGGGCCTCGGCCAGGTCGATGCCGAAGCCCTCGAACTCGAAACTCTGGTAGCCGCGGCCGATCCCCAGCTCCAGCCGCCCGCCCGAAAGCATGTCCACCATGGCCGCCTCCTCGGCGACGTGGACCGGGTTGTGCAGGGGCAGGACCACGATGCCGGTCCCCAGCCGCAGCCTCTCGGTGCGCGCGGCCATGTGGGACAGCATCGTGAACAGGTTCGGCACCACGCCGTAGTCGCGGAAGTGGTGCTCGGCCAGCCGTACCCCGTGAAACCCCAGTTCCTCGGCGAGCTCGACCAGCTCAAGGTGGTAGTCGTAGACCTCCTTGAAGCTCTGGCCGTCGAACCGGTGGAAGAGGTGGAAGGTCGAGAACTTCATCGGCTGTCCCCTGGCGGTCGTCTCCGTGTGTCCCGTTCCGCGCTTCCGGTACGGCTGGCCGTACGAAACCAAGCGCTCGCTTGGGCGAGCGTATCAGTGGTTGCCGCGGACGGTCCAGGTGACGGACTGCGTCAGGAACTCCTTCCGGTAGCCGGGGTCGCGCACGTCGGTGGTCTCGTCGGTGACGACGGCGGTGACGGTGCCGCCGTCGCCCATGCCGATGACGTCCACCGAGGTACGGCCCCGCCATGGTCGGTGCTCCTTGCCATCGCGGTACCAGCGGACCGAAAGCGTCGGGACCGGGGCGGGGGTCACCGAGAGCGTCGACTTGCGTGCCACCGGTCGCTCGTTAGGCGTGTGGGAGTCGATCGGGCGGGCGATCGCGTAGAACGACTGGATCATCTTCTCCCTGCTGACCGAGTTGAACTCGCGGCCGAGCGACTTCATCAGCGAGTTGGGGGTGGGCCGGTAGACGCCGTACTGGGTGTAGTACCCACCCTCGTAGGCGCCGACGACGTCGCCGTCGGGGCTGGGCGCGCCGAGCCAGTACCACCACTTGGCCCGCTCGGCCCGCATCCGCCCGGCGTCGCGGACGCTGACGTTGACCTCGGAGAACTCGGGGCCGTCGTAGCGGCTGCCGTCACCCGGGTAGGCGTAGTAGTCGTACTCGTCGGCCAGGTCGCCCAGGGAGTGGCCGAGCTCGTGCGGCAGCACCTCTCCGGCGCGCTCGTTGCCGCCGGAGAAGGTCGCCATCTCCTCGTCGGTGTAGCCCGCGCCGCCGTACTTGGCGGAGTTGGCCATCGCCGCGATCTGGTCCACGCCGGGCGCCAGCGCCGCGTAGGACTTCGCGCGGTCCTCGTCCACGCAGAGCAGCCGTTCCAGGCCGTCGCACCAGAAGGTCATCCCGAGCGGGGTGTCCCTGACCACGTCACGGGCAGGGTCGCCGCTCACGCCGGACACGGGCGAGGGGATGTCGACCCGCCAGACGTTGAACAGCCCGCGGTAGCTCTTGAAGGGCTCGCGACCGGACAGCAGCGCCCACTTGGCGGCGACCTGGTCGCCGTAGAGGCCGAGTTCGGCCTCGGTGTAGCCGTCGCCGACGAAGACCAGGTCGATCCGGTCCGCGCTCGGCCCGTTGACCTCGACGGGGGTGAGCCTCGCGGCGGCCGTGGCGAGGGAGCGGGCCTTCGGCCCGGCGGAGGCGGGCACCTCGGCGCGGGTGATGGTGCCGTCCTCGGCGAAGACCTCGACCGGCCTGGTCGGACCTGCCGGAGCGGTCTGCGTGGTGGCGGCCTGCGTGGTGGCGGTCTGTGTGGTGGCGGGCACGGTGGTGGATATGGCGGCGGGGGAGGGG
>NZ_NGFP01000215.1 GCF_002149035.1 Streptosporangium minutum | reverse complement strand
TGTGGGAGATGACGAGGGAGCGGAGGTTCCGGAGGGAGCCGTGGACGGCGGGGCGGAAGATCCGGAGAGGCCCGTGGGCGACGGGGCGGAGGTCCCGGGGAGCTCCGGCTGCCACAGCTGGAAGGCCACGGCGACCAGGATGAGGACGGTGACGACCGCCCCGGCGGCGAGGAGGCGACGCCGGGCGGGACGGTGCGGTGCATGGGACGCCGAGGGCGTGACAGGAGGGCTCGGGGCAAGGGACGCCGGAGGCACGGCAGAAGAACTCGGGGCGCGGGACGCCGGAGGCGTGGCGGAAGGGCTCGGGGCAGGGGACGCCGGAGGCACGACAGGAGAACTCGTAGCGCGGGACCCCGGAGGCACGGCAGGAGAACTCGGGGCGCGGGACCCCGGAGGCGGCGGGAGCGGGGCGCGCGGCCGGTGATCCGCGGTGCCGGTCTCTTCGCGGGTGAGGGCGGTCTCTTCGTGGGTGGTGACGGTCTCTTCGTGGGTGAGGGCGGCGAGCAGGCTGCTGACGGCAGGCCGGGCGGCGGGGTCTTTGGCCAGGCAGGCGGCCAGCAGCGGGCGCAGCCGCTCGGGAACTCCGGTGAGGTCGGGTTCGCGGTTGGAGACGGCGTTCATCACCGCCGCCGCGACGTCGCCGGGGAACGCCCGATGCCCGGTGGCGGCGAACACCATGGTGGCGGCCCAGCTGAACACATCCGACGCCGTACCGGCCTGGTGGCCGTCGAGCTGCTCCGGCGACAGGTAGGCGGGGGTGCCCACCAGTCCCGATGACGTGGTGGTGCCGTCCAGCACGCGGGCGATGCCGAAGTCGATGACCACGGGCCCCTCCGGCCCCATGATCACATTGTCGGGTTTGAAGTCGCGGTGGACGATTCCGGCCCGGTGGATCGCGGCCAGAGCCGTCAGGGTGGCGACCGCGAGCCGGTCCAGGCCACTGCCGGTCCGCGGCCCGTCGCCGGTGACCAGCTCCTTCAGGGAGGGCCCCGGGATGTACTCACTGACCAGGTAGGGGCGGTCGCCGGTGATCCCCATGTCCAGGACCTGGGCGGCGCAGAACGCCGCGACCCGGCGGGTGACCTCCGCCTCGCGCATGAACCGCTCGCGCACCTTGGGGTCGGCCGCCATCCGGACGTGCAGCAGCTTGACCGCGACCTGGCGGCCCGATGGATCACGGCCGAGGTGGACCACGCCCTGGCCGCCGTCGCCCAGCACCCCGGTCAGCCGGTAGTCGCCGATCCGCTCGGGATCACCCGCGGCCGGCGGACCGGGACCGGACACCGCGCACCTCGTCTCCCTGACCCCGTGGGCGGACGGCCGGGGCCGTCCTTGATCCAAGAAATGACGACAGTCGCCAGCCTGCCGCAGCAGAAGCCCTTCGGTCCAGTGGTCCTGGTCGGCGTCGTCCGCGGCTCGAAGGCGACCGCGATCTTCTCGCCTGTCGCCCCCGACTCCTCGCGGCCGTCGTTCTCCGGGCCTTGACGCGGTGGTGGCCCCTACCGGGAAGCCGACGACGGCCTACCACACCGCACTCGGGAGAGCGCCGTCGAATCATCCTTGGCCGGCACGCTTCCCGGCAGGCGATCGCTCTACGAGGGAGTCAGCCCACATACTCGTCCCTGGTGTCGCGCTCAGGCGAGGAGCTCGCCGAGCGACTCTGACCATCGGGACGGGCCCAGGTGGGCGCTCGGCATCCTTCGCGTCAGCCTGCGGCCTGCCCGCCGCCGAACACCTCCTGGACGAGCCTCTGCGTCGCCTGCTGGAACGACCCGCCCATGGACATGTCGGTGTCGTCCACGTAGTTCAGCGAGGCGGTCAGGGTCGTGCGGCCGTCGGGCGTGCTGTACATCAGTCCGGCGTGCCCCGTGATGCCGCCGTTGTGGGTGATGACCTTTCCGCCGCCCGGCACGTCCTGCACGAACACCCCCAGGCCGTAGCCGGCCTTCGATTCCGGCGTGCACATCTCGGCCAGCAGCTCGGCCGGCAGCAGCCTGCCGCCCACCAGCGCGGAGATGAACGTGGCCAGGTCGCGGGTGGTGGAGATCATGTCACCGCCGGTGGAGATCCAGGACGGGTTCTGGCGGGTGACGTCGACCACCTTCTCCTGGCCGTCCTCCTCATACCGGTAGTAGGCGTGGGCGTGCGGCTCGGGAATGTCGAGGGAAGTGTCCGGCACCACGGTGCCGGTCAGGCCGAGCGGTCCCAGGATCAGCCGCTGCATCTCCTGGCCGAGGGAGCGGCCGGTGACCTTCTCGATCAGCAGCCGGGCCAGCACGTAGTTGGTGTTGGCGTAGCTCCAGTCGGTGCCCGGCTCGAACCTCGCCGGCTTGGACAGCGCCAGCCGTACCAGCTCTTCGGGCCGGTAGGTGCGGAACCGGCCCTCCACCCACTCCTTGCCCTGAAAGACGACCCCGGGCACGAACTCGGGGTAGTAGTCGCCGGTGAAGTTGAACACCCCGCTGGTGTGCTGCAGCAGCATCCGTACCGTGATCCGCTCGTCCAGCCCGAACTCGGGCAGGTAGCCGGCCACCGCGTCGTCCAGCCCGAGCCTGCCCTCCGCCACCAACTGCAGCACTGCGGTCGCGGTGAAGGTCTTGGTGTTGCTGCCGATACGGAAATGCCCGTCCACCGGCGGCTGTTCGGTCCCGCCGAACTCGCCCGCCCCGGCGCTGCCGACCCACTCGCCCCTCTCATCGTGTACGCGCAGCGTCACCCCGACGAAACCGGAATCGACCATCTCCTGGATGATTTTCTGCAGCTCCGGGCGGTCCTGGTCGGCGGCGGCGTCGAGGGCTCCGGTGATCTTGCGGGCCATCTCCGCCATGGTGGGGCTGGTGGCGCCCTGCTGGGGCCGGGTGGCCGCCTCGATGGCGACGAGGACGGTGCGGCGGAAGTTGTCGACCTCGGCCGGAACCTGCCGCTGGAGCAGGCTCATGGCTTCCGTCAGTGCGGGCAGCACCTGGTCGGCGAGTGCGGCGACGGTCTTGCCGTTCAGGCCCTTGGGCGCCTTGGCCAGTACGTGCCCGACCAGGCCGGTCGCGGAGGTCAGGGCGATGGAGCCCTCGGTGGCGACCTTGTGGGCCGAGCCGGCGGCACCGGCGGCGGACATCAACGAGACGGCGCCCCAGGCGGCGGTCCGCAGGGTGAGTTCGTCCTGCTCGGAAAGGGTGACAGACATGATGGCATGCTCCTTGGAACCAATGAGAAAATTCACTTGAACGGACCGATGATGGAATGCGGTCCTGCCGGCGCCCGAGGTATCGGGCCGGGTCGGGTCGCCATCGCCGAACCGCTCATGGCATCCAGCATCGGCGACGGCTCTGATACGGGGCTGTCGGCGTCCTGACGCCGCCGCTGACACGACCAGATGGCCGGTCCGGCGTCAGCTCGTGATCGGGGAGATCCACTCGGTGAGCTGGATCGCGACACCGTTGGGGTCGGTGAGCTGCATCATCAGCTCACCCCATGGCTCCCGCCGGAGCGGGATGGTGATGGTGGCGCCTTCGCGGCGCAGCCGCTCGTACTCGGCGGCGAGATCGGTGACCGTGAACACCACGACCGCGTCTGCCAGTCCCTGTCCCGGTTGCCACCGTTCGGGGTCGCGCTCCGTCAGGACCAGGTCGACGGCCACGTCGTCACGGCCCAGGGCGATGAACCTCTCGCCGGCCAGGATCTCGCGGAAGCCCAGATGACTGGCGAAGAACCGGCTGGAAGCGGCCGGGTCGGCGACGGTCAGCGATACCGCGGAAGAGATGATGTTCACGCCACAGCACCACACAAGGACATATCGCCACTTACCTCCCACCAGGCGTGTTCTTTGGACGCATCAAGCATCACGCCGGGCAGTGCAGCGGAACAACGGCGACTGTCGCAACGGTCGTCAACCCGCGGTTGACGGTCTCAGCCGGGCAGCGGTCCCAGCTCACGCACCACGCGGGCGAAGGCGCGGATCCTGTCGTTCTCCGCATCGCTGCGCCACACCAGCACGTACGACAGCGCCTCCATGTCCGTGACAGGCAGATAGACGATGTCGGGGCGCGGATAATACCTGGACACGTGGACCGGGAAGAGCGAGACCACATCCCCGATGGCCGTATGCATGAAGATGTCCTCGATGTTGTCCACGAGGTTCGTACGTTCGATCGACCGGCCCTTTGAAGTGAGCTCCGGAATGTAGTGGTCGAACCAGTAGTCAGGCACCTGCTCGACGGCCACGTGCCGATAGTCGCTGACCGCCTCCAGGGAGACCGTGGACCTCTTGGCGAGGGCGTTGTCGGCAGCCACGGCCAGCACTCTCGGCTCGGCGAAGAGCAGGGGGCCCACGGTCAGGTCGGGCTCCTCCACGGGTAGCCAGGTGACCAGGATGTCGGCCTCCCCGTTGCGCAACTGGGCGAACGGATCCGCATAACCCGACATCCGCAGGCGCAGTTCCCACTGCGGGTGGCGGGAACGGAAGGTCTCCCAGTACCGGCGCAACTCCTGGACGTTGGCGGGATACAGGCTGACCCGAAGCGTGCCGGTCTTGCCCCGGGCGGCCAGCCGAGCCCGCTCCAGGCTCTGCGTCAACCCCTGGTGCAGCTGGCGCAGGTCATCGCGGAGCTGCTCACCCACCGGCGTGAGCCGGACATTACGACTGTCACGGGCGAAAAGCTCGACGCCGATGATCCGTTCCTGCTTCTTGAGCGCCTTGCTGACCGCCGCCACCGAGACGTGCAGCCGCTCCGCTGTGCGGCCGAAGTGCAGCTCCTCGGCAAGAGTCAGGAAGATCTCAATATCGCGCAGCTCCACCGACCCTCCCTCTCCGACCCCGAGTCACCCTGAACACGCCAAGCCGGTTGAAATCACTGATTTGGCGGGTAAGTCTGACATGCAAAGGTGACGTCCCGCAGAGCGGTGCAGTCTCTCGCCCGCCAACCCTGGTCCCCGAGACAGGGCGCGACGAGACCGTTGGACCACTTCCTACTCCGAGATCATCTCGATGTGGGTTCCGGGCTTATGTGGGCTGTCCCCCTACGACGCCCGTGTCGGCGTGGCTGTCTCCAGCAGTCGCTCGACGAGGTCGGCCGCGCGGGCGGTGCCGCCCTCGGCGCGGACCTCGGCGCTGATCTTCTCCAGCCGCAGCGCGACCTCCGGGTCGGAGGTGAGTTCGAGCAGGGCCGCCCGCAGCGCCTCGGGGGTGGCCTGCGCGGTGTCGATCCGGCGGCCGGCTCCCAGCTCCACGATCTTGTCGGCGTTGTCGAACTGGTCGGCGCCCTGCGGGATCGCGATCATCGGGACACCGCAGTACAGGCCCTCCTGGGTGCCGCCCATGCCCGCATGGGTGACGAACGCGTCGGCCTGCTCCAGGATCGACAGCTGCGACACCCAGCTGTGCACCTCCACGTTGGCGGGGATCTCACCGAGCTCGGCGGGGTCGACGAGCTTGCCGATCTGGAGCACGACGTGCCAGCCGGGCAGGTCGCCGAAGGCGGCCAGGCAGGAGCGGTAGAAGCCGGGCAGGTTGGTGAAGGCGGACCCCAGGGAGACCAGCAGCACCTTCTCCGCGCCCTCGGGCCGGGTCCAGGCCTCCTGGTGGGCGCGGGCGCCCAGGCACGGCCCGGTGAAGGTGATCCGCGCCGGGTCGACCCGGTCGGCGTTGGGCTGCATCATCCTCGGGATGAGCGCGAGCGCCCGTTCTGGATAGCCGACGAACGCCTGGGAGTCGGTCCCGGTGATGCCGTTGTCCACCAGCCACTGGTCGAACCGCCGGTAGTGCTCGGCCCCGCCCGGAGCCTTCTTCAGCTCCTCGACCATCGGCGCCGTGTCCTCCTTGTAGCCCTCCCACGCCACATAGGACGGTGAGAGCTGCATCGCCGGGATGCCCCAGTTCTCGGCGAGGACCCGCGCGGAGTAGCCGGCGATGTCGTAGAGGAACAGGTCGGGCCGGTCGTCGCCGTAGGCGTCGCGGAGCTGCGGCAGCATGGAGACCGAGTCGTTGAGGAAGACGTCGAGCTGGGCGATCGTGTCCTCCGGCCAGCCCTCGGGATCGTTCATGGGCAGCGTCGAGGCGTACGGCACGGGCTCGGCCCCGGCCCCCTCGATCACCTCGGCGAAGGACGGGTCGTTGGCGTAGGTCACCCGGTGGCCCCGGGCCGCCAGCTCCCTGATCACCTCAAGGCTGGGGTTGACGTGGCCGGGGGCGGGGATGCTGACCATGGCTATGTGCGCGCGCCGGGGCATGCGGTCTCCTTCTGATTGCGACCATTTTCAAAACGAGACGTCTCGTCTCGGAACGCTTCCATCGTGCCCTCCTCCTCGTTCGCTGTCAAAGCGTTAACCCGCCCTCACGGCGACCCGGCCTCCGCCCCGTCCCCGGGCACGCCGGGCTCCGTCGGGCGCGTCCGTCCAGCCGAGGGCGCGGTTCCGTCCCCGGGCGCGAGCGCGGTCCGGCCACGCCGGTCCCCGGGAGACGGACACGCCTCTCGCCGTCACGCCCGGAGACGGACACGCCTCTCGCCGTCACGCCCGGAGACGGATACGCCTCTCGTCGTCACGTAATGTGACGTCATATCGGCCGACATCATCGATATAACCGAGGGTCACAAAACCGGGAAATCCGAATATGCGCTATTCCTTGTTGGACAGAGCCCGTGCGTGAGGGGAACGGCTCCCGCACGGCCGTCCGCCTGGCCGCCGGAGCCTCGGGTGCGGCCGTACTGGCAGTTCTGGCCGTCCTGGCCGTGAGCTCCTCCTGCGGGACCGACGACCCGCCGCCCACCGCGCCACCAGCCGCCTCACCCGCCGCGCCGTCGCCTGCCACCCCGCCGGAGGAGATAAAGCCGGCCCCCGTATCGCCGGCCCGAATGGCGAAATTACCAATTGCCACGACATATGCGACATTACGCCGGGCGCCACGGGATTCCCGCCCATTCGGAACGACGAGCGGGGTCATCGTCCACCCAAAAGGGAGACAGGTGGTCTATTCCCGTCCGGGTGGGCCGCCGGTGGCGGTCCTGCCTCCCGTGCAACTGGGGAACCCGACCTGGGTGCCGGTGGTGCGGACGCTGCCGGGATGGGCGCGGATACTACTGCCGAGCCGGCCGAACCGGTCCACGGGCTGGATCCACACCGGCGCCGGCGGGGTACGGACCGCCCGCAGCACCCATCGGGTCCAGGTCGATCTGGCCGCCCGCAGGCTCAGGCTGTCCGACGCCGGCCACAGGACGGGGTCCTGGGCGGTGGCCGTCGGCACCGACCGGACGCCCACCCCGGCGGGGCGGACGTTCCTGCTCGCCTCCGTGTCCCCGGAGCACCCGACCTACAGCCCGCTGTTCCTCGCGCTCGGCGCGCACTCGGGCACTCTCAGGACCTTCGCCGGCGGCCCCGCGACGATCGCCCTGCACGGCTGGCCGGACAGGGGGGTCTTCGGCCGTGAGGTGAGCTACGGCTGCGTGCGCGTCCCGGCCGCCGCGCTGCGCGCGCTCTCCCGGCTCCCGCTGGGCACCCTCGTCATGATCACTCGCCGGCCGCGAGAGGACCGGCCGGGGCCGTCGGCGAGCACCTCAGGGGCAGGCCGCGCACACCACGGCGCCCCGGCCCCTCGCTGAGGGGCCGGGGCGCCGTCACGCGCGGACCGGCTCACGCCGGCCGGTCCCGGCGGCCTCACGCACCCGTCTCACCCGGGAACCCGGGAGGTACGGCGCCGCCGGGCCGGGGCCGTCACCCCACGTAGCTGATGAGGAAGGGAAGCGGCTGGTCGCCGTCCTCCAGGGTGCCGATCGACCCGTTGGGGTGGAGCACGACGTTGCCGTCGCCGTAGTTGTCACCCTTCCAGGAGTAGATCCACGCCGGGCCGTCGAGGTACGTGGCGGCGCTGGTGCGCCACACGTCGGAGGGGAGGTCGGCCAGCTGGTGCCCCTCCCCACGGGAGGCGGCGAAGGCACGCGCCTCCTCGCGGGTCTTCTTCAGACCCTTCCCGTACCAGTACAGGCGGTATGTCCCAGCGGCGACCGCGTCGTCCGCATACTCGGCGTCGATGGTGATGGGAATCTGTGTCAGCTGTTCGGTCATGGCCGTTCCGCCTCTCAGTCGGGGGAGGCGCGCGAAACACCTCCCCTCCGTTACTCACTGCTGCATTTCCGTTACGCAGAGCAGTGAAACGGGAGAGGGGTGATCATCCTCCGGAGAGGGACGATCACGGAGCCGAGGATCAGGGCCAGGAGGAGTCCTGGTCGGGGTCGCCGCCGTCGGACAGGAGCTTGACGTCGGACTCGACCATCATCGCGACGAGCTCCTCGAAGGAGACCGAGGGTTCCCAGCCGAGCTCGACGCGGGCCTTCTTCGGGTCGGCGCAGAGCAGGTCCACCTCGGCGGGGCGGTGCAGGGACTGGTCGCCGACCACGTGCCGCTCCCAGTCGAGCCCGGCGGCGGTGAAGGCGGCCTCCACCAGCTCGCGGACGCTGTGGGTGCGGCCGGTGCCGATCACGTAGTCCTCCGGCGCGTCCGCCTGGAGCATCAGGTGCATCGCCCGGACGTAGTCGCCCGCGTAGCCCCAGTCGCGGCGGGCCTCCAGATTGCCCAGGCGGAGCTCGGAGGCCAGACCGAGCTTGATCCTGGCCACGCCGAGGGTCACCTTGCGGGTGACGAACTCGGCGCCCCGGCGCGGGGACTCGTGGTTGAACAGGATTCCCGACACCGCGTACATACCGTAGGACTCGCGGTAGTTCTGGGTCAGGAAGTGGCCGTAAGCCTTGGCCACGCCGTACGGCGAGCGGGGGTGGAAGGGGGTGATCTCGGTCTGCGGGGTCTCACGGACCTGGCCGAACATCTCCGACGACGAAGCCTGGTAGAAGCGGATCTGACCGGATCCGGCGGCCGTACGCGAGGACGAGATGCCCGAGCAGACCCGGATGGCCTCCAGCATGCGCAGCACGCCCATGCCCGTGACCTCGGCCGTGAGCTCGGCCTGCTCCCACGACATCGGCACGAACGAGATGGCGCCCAGGTTGTAGACCTCGTCCGGCTGGACCTTCTCCACGGCGGAGATCAGCGACCCCTGGTCGAGCAGGTCGCCCCGGACGAGCTGGACGTCCTGCAGGAGCTTGCGCACCCGGGAGACGCGCGGGTTGGCCTGCCCCCGGGCCAGGCCCCACACCTCGTACCCCTCGCTCAGCAGGCACTCGGCCAGATAGGAACCGTCCTGCCCGGTGATACCGGTGATCAGCGCGCGCCTGGCCAACGCGTCCTCCTTGTTCGTCGAGCGGACCTTGTACCACTGATTGGCGAATGTACCGTCATGCCCATCACTGGGCACCATGTCGGTCGGAGCATGCCTAGAACACGTTTCACCGAATCTTGCTCGGTCCAGGTAACGCCGCAGTTCGGACCCAGTGCGACATGTTCTAGGAACAATTCCACACTGGGTCCAAGAGAGCTACCGAATGGTAGGGTCCGAGTACTAAGGTCATCTTTCACGGTACCTGTCCCCTTCCGGACAGGGTGAGGAAGGGGTTGCCGTGCCAGGTGCGGACTCACTGCGGATCGCGCTGCTGTCCTACCGCAGCAAGCCGACCTGTGGTGGCCAGGGCGTCTACCTGCGTCATCTCAGCCGCGAGCTGGTCGCCCTCGGGCATCACGTCGAAGTCTTCTCCGGCCAGCCGTACCCAGAGCTCGACGAGGGCGTCATCCTCAACAAGGTCCCCAGCCTGGACCTGTATCGCGACGAGGATCCCTTCCGCACCCCCAAGCCGCATGAGTATCGCGACTGGATCGACTGCCTTGAGGTCGCGACCATGTGGACCGCCGGATTCCCCGAGCCGCTGACCTTCACCCTCCGGGCGCACCGCGAGCTGAAGAAGCGCGTCGGCGACTTCGACGTGGTGCAGGACAACCAGACGCTCGGCTACGGCCTGCTCGGCATCCAGAAGCTGTTCCCCGTGGTCGGCACCATCCACCACCCGATCAGCGTGGACCGGCGGATCGAGCTGAAGGCCGCGCCGCTGCGCAAGAAGCTCTCGCTCAGAAGGTGGTACGGCTTCGTCCGGATGCAGGCCAAGGTCGCGCCCAGGCTGAACCCGATCCTGACCGTCAGCGAGTCCTCCCTCGCCGACATCCACCGCGACTTCAACGTGCCCCAGGCCAACATACGGCTCATCCCGCTCGGCGTGGACACCCGCTACTTCCACCCGCGCCCGGAGACGCCCAGGCGGCCGGGCTCGATCGTCGCGGTGGCCAGCGCCGACTCGCCGATGAAGGGCGTCTCGACGCTGCTGCGGGCGGTGGCGAAGCTCGCCACCGAACGGGACGTGAACCTGACCGTGGTCAGCAAGCCCACCCCCGGCGGCCCGACGGAGAAGCTGGTCGCCGAGCTCTCCCTGCACGACCGGGTGACGTTCGTGCACGGCATCTCCGACACCGCGCTGGGCGAGCTGATCGCCACCTCGGAGATCTCGGTCGTGCCCTCGCTCTACGAGGGCTTCTCGCTGCCGGCCGTCGAGCACATGGCCTGCGGCACCCCGCTGGTCGCCAGCCGTACCGGCGCACTGCCCGAGGTGGTCGGCGACGCGGCCGTCCAGGTGGCCCCCGGCGACCCCGAGGAGCTGGCCGCCGTCCTGCGCCGCCTGCACGACTCCCCCGAGGAGCGGGCCGAGGTGGGCAGGAAGGGCTACGAGCGGGTCATGGAGCGCTACACCTGGAACGTCGTCGCCCAGCGGACCGTGGAGGCCTACCACGAGGCCATCCAGGCCCGCCGCGCGAAGTGATCGACCTCAACCCGATTCATCTCAAAAGGCTCAAGAGGAGCGGCGAGTGCTGACTGTCGACTTCGGCCGGTTGCCCGTGGGGCCCGGAACCCGAGTTCTGGACCTGGGCTGCGGCGGCGGACGGCACGCTTTTGAGGTGCTGCGCCGGGGCGCCGACGTTGTGGCCTTCGACATGGACGCCGAGGAGCTGGAGGGCGTGGCGAGCATGTTCGCCGCGATGGACAAGGCCGGTGAGGTGCCCCCGGGCGCGACGGCCGAGACCGTGACCGGCGACGCGCTCAAGATGCCGTTCGAGGACGCGACCTTCGACCGGGTGATCGCGGCCGAGGTGCTGGAGCACATCCCCGACGACATGGCCGCGATGCGGGAGATCTTCCGGGTGCTCAAGCCGGGCGGCCGGGCGGCCATCACCGTGCCGAGCTTCCTGCCGGAGCGGATCTGCTGGGCGCTGGACGAGGCCTACCACACCGCCCCCGGCGGGCATGTCCGCATCTACACGCTGGCCGAGCTGAGCGCCAAGCTGAAGTCGGTCGGCATGGAGATCGGCCCGCACCACCACGCCCACGGCCTGCACGCGCCGTACTGGTGGATCAAGTGCGCGGTCGGCGTCAACAATGACGACCACCCGCTGGCCAAGGCCTACCACGAGATCCTGGTCTGGGACATCATGAAGCGCCCGGCCGCGACCCGGATCGCCGAGGCGGTGCTCAACCCGCTCATCGGCAAGAGCGTCGTTCTCTACGTCCGGAAACCTGCATGATCTACTGGGAGCGCACCGGCCCACCGGGGGACGGGGCGGGCACCGGGGCGGATGAGGAGCGGTGAGCGACCAGTTGAGGTGGGAGCAGGTCGTCCAGACCGCCCAGAGCATCGCCCGCGTGCAGGACTCCGACGGCGGCATCCCGTGGCCCGAGGGACACGTGGACGCCTGGAACCACGTCGAATGCCTGATGGCGATGAGCGTGGCCGGGCTGACCGGGCCGGTCCGCAGAGGCTATGACTGGCTGGTCCGCACCCAGCGGGCCGACGGCTCCTGGCCGATGAAGCTGGTCGGGGGCAGGGCGGTCGAGCAGGGCGGGGAGTCCAACCACGCCGCCTACGTCGCGGTCGGCGTCTGGCACGAGCTGCTGGTCACCGGGGACGAGGACTTCGCCCGCGAGATGTGGCCGGTCGTCCGGTCGGCGCTGGACTTCGTGGTGGAGCTGCAGACCACCCGGGGCGAGATCGTCTGGGAGCGGGCGGCCGACGGCAGACCCGCCCGGTACGCCCTGCTGACCGGCTGCGCCTCCATCTACCAGGGGCTGCGCAGCGGCGTGCTGCTGGGCGAGCAACTGGGCGATCCGCAGCCCGACTGGGAGCTCGCGGCCGACCAGCTCGGCCACGTGCTCGCCGCCCACCCCGAGGCGTTCGCCGACAAGAGCCGCTTCTCGATGGACTGGTACTACCCGATCCTCGGCGGCGCGGTACGCGGTCCGGCGGCCCGGGCGCGGCTGGCCGAGGAGTGGGACACGTTCGTGGAGCCGGGCCTCGGCATCCGCTGCGTCTCCGACCAGCCGTGGGTGACCGGCGCCGAGTCGTGCGAGCTGGTGCTCACCCTGGACGCCGTGGGCGACCGGGACCGGGCGCTGAAGCTCTTCGCCGACATGCAGCACCTGCGGCACGAGGACGGCTCCTACTGGACCGGCTGGCAGTTCGTGAACGAGAAGTGGTTCCCGCACGAGCGCTCCGCCTACACCGCGGCCGCCGTGGTGCTCGCCGCCGACGCGCTGACCGAGCACACAGCCGCCTCGGGCGTCTTCCGGGACGCGGGCAGATACGTGACGGATCGCCCCACGACGGACTGCGGCTGCAGCCACGCCGGTTCACGGGCCTGACCCGCAGGCCGCCGCCACTCCGCCCCGTGGGTCGTCACCGGGGACGACGCAGGCTGCGGAAACCCGCACGTACACCGATCGGTGTACGTGTGCTCCATAGAGGTCTCGGCCAACCAGGATCAACACAGTTCAGGGCTCATCACACCAAGGTTGTGTGCCGGGCCGATAGCGCTTTCTTTGCCAGGAATCCGAAACGCAGTGCTTGAAGGCCAGAATGCGACTTACTACGTTCAGGCCTGTGAGCAATGCGGAGGGCACCCGAGTAGTGGCTCAGAGCGACGGAGCCGGTAGGGCCGACGCGGAGCAGATCCCCGACGCGGAGCGGCCCCCCGGCGTGGAGCGGCCCCCCGGCGTGGAGCGGGCCTCCGCCGCGGAGACGGCCGGATCCGGGAGGAGCTCCGACGCGGAGCGGGTCGTCGGCGCGGAGAAGGACGGCGCGGAACAGGTCCCCGGGCGTGACAGGACCGGAGCCTGGAAGATCCCCGGCGCGGGAAGGGTCCCCGGCACGGGCGACAGCGGAACCCGGACAACCACCGGCACGGGCGACAGCGGGACCCGGGCAGCCACCGGCACGGGCGACAGCGGAGGCCGGGCAACCACCGGCACGGAGAAGGCGGAGGCCGGGCAGGTCACGGCGACGGAGAAGGTCCCCGGCGGCACACCGGAGCCGGCCGCCCCCGCCTCGGCGGACCCGGTGGACCCGGTGGACCCGGTGGACCCGGTGGACCCGGTGGATCCCCCGATGGACCTGACGGCCCAGACGGCCCCGATGGACGCGGTGGTCGCCACAGCGCCGGCGGCGCAGGTGGTCGCGACGGCGCCGGCGGCGCAGGTGGTCGCGACGGCGCCGGCGGCGCAGGTGGTCACCACGGCACCGGTGGACCCGGTGGACCCGGCCGAACTGGAGCTGACCAGGCCCCGGGGGCTGCCGGGCCTGTTCTGGAAGGATCTCGCGCAGGTCGACTTCGGACCGCGCCGGTTCCGGCTGGGCCCGGCCCGGGAGCGGCTGGAGACCGCGAGCCAGTCGTTCCTGACGGGCTTCAACGCGGTGATCGCGGGTGAGACCGGGCGGATCGACGACATCCACGAGGAGCTGCGCGGGTTCGCCTACGAGGGCGCCGGCATGGCCTGCACCACCCTCGACGTGCTGACGATCACCGGCGGCCGACGGCTCAGGGACCTGCTCAGCGGGCAGGGCATGCGCTATCCGCACATGATCCACATGGGCGCCGGCTGGGCGTACGCCCGGCTGCGCATGCGGCCGATGTGGGGCATCCGCTCGGTCCACCCGCTGCTGCGCTGGCTGGCGTTCGACGGCTTCGGCTTCCACCAGGGCTTCTTCGCCACCGACCGGACGGTCGGGCGGCAGCGCTCGGCGGGCCTGATGGACCGGACCCGGCGGGCGATCTTCGATCAGGGGCTGGGCCGGATGCTCTGGTTCCACGAGTGCGCGGGTGTGGACGACGTCATCCTCCGCATCGCCGAGTTCCCCCCGGGCCGCCGCGCCGACCTGTGGAGCGGCGTGGGCCTGGCCGCCACCTACACCGGCGGGGCGAGCGCCACCGAACTGGAACGGCTGAGCGCGGCCGCGGCCGAGGACGGCTTCCGCGCCCACCTCGTGCAGGGCAGCGCCTTCGCGTGCGCCGCCCGGCTGATCTCCGGAATCGTGCCCGAGCACACGGTCGCCGCCACGCCCGCGCTGTGCGGGGTGGAGGTCGACGAGGCGGGCGGCTGGACCGACACCGCGCTCGTCGCCCTGGGGCACAACGCCCACAGCGGCGACCACTACCAGGTCTGGCGGGCGGGGATCAGGAAGGCCTGGGCGCGGCGCAACCGCGACTCTTGACCACAGCTCGGGGGAGCCGTGAAAGCGACATCGGGGATTCGCAAGTATGCGGCGGGGGCTCTGGCACTGACGGCCTGCACCGCCGGCTGGAGGCTGACCGGGCTGCCCGACACCTCCGCGGCGGAGGCCGCCCCGGGCTTCTCCTTCACCGCCAGCCCCCTCGGCCCGGCCGACCAGCCGGGTGATCGGAACCTCCGGCCGGTCGCACCGGCCTACCGGGACATCCGGGCCTGGGTGTCCTCGACGGGCGCGGGCATCGCGCTGTTCGACGCCGACAACGCGGTCGTCTCCGACGACGTGTGCCTGGTCGACCCGCGCCATGACACGGTGACCGTGAGCCCCGCGCCGGGCACGCCACGGCACTACCGGCCGTTCACACTGGATGCGCCGGCGCGCAGGCCGTACGAGGCTCCGACGGGGTGCCTGCCCGCCGACCTCGACCAGGACGGCTGGCAGGACCTGGTCGTCTACTACTGGGGCCGCTCCCCCTCGCTGTTCATACGGGTCCCCGGCGCCCCGCCGTCCGGCGCGGCCTTCCGCCACCGCGACCTGACCCCGGAGCCGGAGATCTGGAACACCGGCGCCGCCACGGCCGGTGACTTCGACGGCGACGGCCGCCTCGACCTGGTCTTCGGCAACTACTTCCCGGACGGCGCCCGAGTGCTGGACGACACCGCGGACCACGCCGGCGTCGCGATGCCCGGCTCGCCGTCCGCCGCCGGCGACGGGGGCGTCAACCGTCTCTACCGGGCGACGGGGCCCGCGCGGTTCACCGAGGCGGCGGGGGTGTTCGACGGGGCCGGGACCGGGGCCAGGGGGTGGACGCTCGCGCTGGGCRCCCAGGACCTGGACGGCGACGGCCGGCCCGACCTGTATGTGGCCAACGACTTCGGGCCGGACGAGCTGCTGGTCAACGAGTCGGTACCCGGGAGGATCAGGTTCCGGGAGGCACGGGGAACCAGGCACCTGAGCACGCCCCGGTCCAACGTCGTCGGCCAGGACTCCTTCAAGAGCATGGGGGTCGGCTTCACCGACCTCAACACCGACGGCACGCCGGACATCCTGGTCAGCAACATCACCGAGGACCCCGGGGCGTACGAGAGCGACTTCGCCTTCGTCTCCCGGCCGGGCGGGCTCCACGAGGGCCACGCCCCCTACGACGACCACGGCGAGGACCTGGGACTGAGCCGTACCGGATGGTCCTGGGACGTCAAGGCCGCCGACTTCGACAACGACGGCACCGACGAGATCATGCACGCGACCGGGTCCGTCCGGGGAACGAGCGGCCGGCGGGTGCCGCCCAGGGAGGCGGTCTCCGGCGCCCCGCTCCCGTCCGAGCCGACGCCGGGGACGGACACAGGGACCGGAGCAGGGACCGGGGACGGGGACGCGGACGACGGCCTGTCGGGCGGCGGCACCAACAGCTTCTTCGTCCGGGGCCCCGGCGGTCGTTACGTGGACGTGGCCCGGCGGGCGGGGGTCGGCGGTGACACGGTCAGCCGGTCCTTCGCCGTCGGTGACGTGGACGGCGACGGGCGGCTGGACTTCGCGGTCGCCAACCAGTGGGCCGCGTCGGTGCTCTACCGCAACAACGGCGTCACCGCGCCGTTCGTGGGCCTACGGCTCCGCCTTCCCGCCGGATCCTGCGGCACGGCCGCCGCCCCGCCGCTCTCCACACCGAACGCCCCCTCCGCAC